>NZ_JBNZCE010000016.1:14720-123201 GCF_050589265.1 Actinoplanes sp. G11-F43 | reverse complement strand
GCCGCGTTGTGGTGCGGATCGCGCTGGAAGGTGGCACGGGGTCGGGTGTCGGCCGTGTCGTGCCGCGTTGTGGTGCGGATTGCGCCGCAGGTCGGCACGCGGGTCGAGTCGGCCCTCAACGTGCCGCGTTGTGGCGTGGGTGGCGCCTGAGGTGGCACCCGGGTGGAGGGGCGGCGGCCCGAACCGGTGCCGCCGCCACACCCGAACCAGGGACGGTGCGCGTCCGGGTGGCGAGGGACGGAGCGCGAACCGCGCTCCGTGCCGACCCGGCGTTTTCGGCCCTTCGTAGATCATGGACGCTACCGGGGCCGGATAGGGTGCCCCGGGGTGGGAACTGTAACGGGAATTTCACACCGGGTATCGATTCACAACATGCCGGTCACCGCGCCGAGTTGTTTGACATGCCGTAGCAATGGTGCGGACTCCACCCGGTCGACGCCTTCCAGGGCGCTCACCCGCTCGGTCAGGTAACGGTAGAAGGCCGCCATGTCCCGGCAGACCACCGTGGCCACCATGTTGGTCGCGCCGGTGGTGGCCGCCGCGAACACCACCTCCTCGTGGTGGGTCAGGGCCGCGCCGACGGCGGCCAGGTGGGCCGGGGCCACGGTCAGCCACAACTGGACCGGGGCGTGGAAGCCGAACATGAAAGACCTCAGCTCGACGTCGTAGTAGAGGGCCCCGGTCCGGCGCAGCTCGCGCATCCGGCGGCGGACCGTGGACTCCGGCCAGCCGGTCGCGGTGGACAGTTCCGCGTAGGCCGTCCGCCCGTCCCGGGCCAGCGCGTCCAGCAGCGTCTGATCACCTTCGGACAGGACGACCGGAGGGCTGGCGGAAGGGCCGGTGGCGGAGGTGGTAGCCGGGGCGGAAGGGCCGGTGGTGGCGGTGGGGCCTGGGGCGGGAGGGCCGGTGGCGGAGGTGGTGGCCGGGGCGGTGGGGCCCAGGGCGTACGGCGCGGGGATCCCGTCCGGGGTGAGGGTGTCGATCTGGGCCCTGGTCAGGGCGTCGTCGTGCCGGTCCGGGCCGACCGCCCCGCCCACGTAGTGGTGGATCAGGCAGTGCGCGCTCACCGACACCAGCCGTGGCGTTCGGGGGAGGCGTTCCAGCAGCAGGGACTCCCGGTCGGCGTGGGCCGGAACCCGGACGTTGCAGGAGATCTCGGTGCCGCCGGAGGACAGGCTGACCCAGCCGGTGTCGGGGCGGCGGGCGAGTGCCCGGGCCAGCGTCATCGCCATGTCCGGCCCGGTGTGCAGCCGCAGCATCCACGTCTCGTAGCCGAGCCGGATCGGGTTGGGCAGGCCGACCACGCGCACCCCCGCGGTCTCCCGCAACCGGCGGTACCGGCGGGCGACGGTCTGGTCGGAGACGCCGAGGACCGCCCCGATCTCCCGGTATCCGGCCCGGCCGTCGATCCGCAGCGCGTGCACGATCTGCTGATCCAGCGCGTCGAATTCCACCACCAGAACCTATCCACAAGTCGAGAACCGCAGAACATGGCGCCGAACATGGCGTACGGGAGCGGGCACCGGGGATTCTTCGGCCCATGCGTAGATGGTCACCCCTGATCGCCGTCTGTCTCGGCACCTTCCTGCTGCTCGTCGACGTCACCATCGTGATCGTCGCCCTGCCGAGCATCGCCGGGCACCTGGACGCGGGACCGCACGACCTGGCGTGGGTCCTGGACGGCTATGCCCTGGCGCTGGCCGCCCTGCTGCTGGGTGCCGGAGCGCTGGCGGATCGATTCGGGCGCCGGGCCACGTACACCATCGGGCTGTTGATCTTTGCGGTGTCCTCGCTGATCTGCGTGCTGGCCCCGACGGTGCACGCCCTGGTCGCGGCCCGGGTGCTGCAGGGGGTCGGCGGCGCGGCGATGTTCGCGACCACGGTCGCCATCTTGAACGTCACCTACCGGGGCCGGGACCGGGGTGTCGCGTTCGGGATCTGGGGCGCGGTCAGCGGCGCCGCCACCGCGGCCGGTCCGCTGGCCGGCGGGCTGCTCACCGAGCACCTGGACTGGCGCTGGATCTTCCTGGTCAACCTGCCGGTCTGTGCGGTCGCGGCGTGGTTCACGACGCGGACGGTCGCCGAGTCGCGGGCCGAACGGGCCGGCCGGTTCGACGTGCCCGGCACGGTGACCTTCTCGCTGGCCGCGATCGCCATCACCTATGGGCTGATCCGTGCCGCCGCGGACGGCTGGACGTCGCCCGCGGTGCTCGGCCCGCTGGCCGCCGGTGTCGCCGGGATCGGGCTGTTCGTGCTGGTGGAGCTGAAGTCCACGGATCCGATGCTGGATCTGGGGCTGTTCCGGCAGCGGCCGTTCGCCGGGATGATCGTGGCGGCGTTCCTGTGCCAGGCCGCCGCGTTCGCCTACCTGCCCTACACGACGACGTGGCTGCAGCAGGTGCTCGGCTACGGCCCGGTGGACGCCGGCCTGCTCGGCGCGCTGCCGTTGAGCGGCGCGGCCCTGCTGGTGGGCGTGTTCGCGGGCCGCCGCCTGCAGACGGTGAACCCGCGGACCGCGATCGGTGGCGGGCTGCTGCTGATCGCGGCCGGCGCCCTCGCCCAGACGGTGGTGGACGACCGCGCGGCGGCCCTGATCCCGGGGCTGATCCTGGTCGGGCTGGGGTCCGGGGTGGTGATGCCGGTGCTGTCGTCGGCGGTGCTGGCCGAGGTGCCCCGGGAACGCAGCGGAATGGCCGGCGGGGCGCTGAACACGTTCCGTCAGCTGGGCTTCGCGTTCGGGGTGGCGATCTACGGCACGCTCTTCCCGGAGCGGAAAAGCTATGCCGCCGGGCTCAGTGACGCGACACTCATGGCGGGTGGGTTCGCGCTGGTGGCGGCGATCCTGGTGATGGTGACAGTGCGCCGGAGAGCGCCGGAAGCGGTGAAAATCGGGTGACATTTCCGGGCGGTCGTACGGCAGCATGACGGTCGTGGATGCGCGCGGACCCGTGAGATACCTGTGGTGGCTGGCCCGGCAAGTGAAAGGCCGGGTGGTGCTCGGGGCGGTCTACGGCTCGCTCTGGTTCGCCAGCCTGGCCCTCACGCCGTACCTGATCGCGCAGGCCATCGATCGCGGCCTGGTCCCGCACCGCCCGGCCGTGCTCCTCACCTGGGCCGGCGTGGTCCTCGCCGTCGGGGTCGGCAGCGCCTGGCTGGGCATCATGCGGCACCGCAGCATGACGAAGATGCGCCTGGCCGCCGCGCTGCGCACCGCCGACCTGGTGATGGCGCACGCCACCCGGCTGGGTTCGGCCCTGCCCCGCCGGGTCACCACCGGCGAGGTGGTCACCATCGGCATCTCCGACGTGTGGACCATCGGCCGGGCGATGAACGCGGGCGGTGTCGGGGTGGCGTCGCTGGTCGCCTGTGTGGTGGTCGCGGTCATGCTGGCGCGGATCTCCGGCCTGCTCGCCGCGGTGATCATGATCGGGGTGCCGGTGCTCGCGCTGATCGTCGGCCCGCTGCTGCGCCGCACCCAGCGGGCCGGATCCCGCTACCGGGAGCGGCAGGGCACGCTGAACGGGCGGCTCCTCGACGTGCTCGGCGGGCTGCGCATCCTCAACGGGCTGGGCGGCAAGGACGCCCACGTGGACCGCTACCGGCGGGAGTCGGCGGCGCTGCGCGACCAGGGCTACCGGGTCGGCGGCCCGACCAGCTGGATCGGCGCGCTCGGCGAGGGCCTGCCGGTGGTCTTCCTCGGTGTGGTGATCTGGCTGGCCGCCCGGCTCGCGGTCGCCGGTGACCTCACCGCCGGCGAGCTGGTCGCGGTGTACGGCTACACCGCCATGCTGGTCATCCCGGTCAACGTGCTGATCTTCGTCGGGTTCGACGTCACCCACGGGGTGGTCGCGGCCCGGCGGCTCACCGAATTCCTGCGGCTTCCGGTGGACGACCCGTCCGGTGAGCCCGCCCCGCCCGGCCCGTCCACCCTGCGCGACCCGGTGTCCGGGGTGTGCGCCGAACCGGGCCGGTTCACCGCCCTGGCCGGGGCCCGGCCGGCCGACGCCACCGAGATCCTGGACCGGCTCGGCGGCTACGGCCCCACCGAGGCCACCTGGGCCGGCCGCCGGATCGACCGGATCGCCCGCGCCGATGTCCGGGAGCGGCTGCTGGTCGCCGAACACGAGGCCGACCTGTTCGCCGGCACCCTGCGCGAGGTGGTCGCCGGCCGGCTCGACCCGGACGACGACCGGATCCGGCAGGCCCTGGCCACCGCCGTGGCCCACGACGTCGGCGACGACCTGGACCGGCCCCTCACCTGGGGCGGCCGCAACCTGTCCGGCGGGCAACGGCAGCGGGTCCGGCTGGCCCGCGCGATCTACGCCGACCCGGAGACACTGCTCGCCCCGGAGCCCACCTCGGCCGTCGACGCGCACACCGAAGCCGCGATCGCCGACCGGCTCAGCACCACCCGCGCCGGCCGCGGCACCGTCCTGGCCACCACCTCCCCGGTGCTGCTGGACCGAGCCGACACCGTGCACTGGCTGGTCGACGGCCGGGTCGCCGCCTCCGGCACCCATCGGGAGCTGCTCGCCACCGAGCCCGGCTACCGTGCGCTGGTGGTCCGGTGACCGCCGGCAACAAGCTCCCCGTCGCCGAGCCGCGCCTGGTCGGCCGGGCGGTCGCCGCCCTGATCGCCGCCGACCGGCGGACCGTCACCGGCATGATCACCCTCAGCTCGGTGGCCGCGATCGCCGGACTGGGCGGCCCGTGGCTGCTCGGCCGGGTCATCGACACCGTCGCCGCCGGAGGGGGCCACGGCACCGTCGACCGTCTCGCCCTCGCCGTGCTGGTCTGCGCCGTCGTCCAGATGCTGGTGTCCCGGTGGGCGCTCGCGGTGGCGTACCGGTTCGGTGAACGCACCGCCGCCCGCATCCGGGAGACCTTCCTGCGGCGCGCGGTCGACCTGCCGGCCGCCGTCGTCGAACGGGTGCCCGCCGGTGACCTGGCCGCCCGCGGCACCACCGACGTCGACGCGATCGCCACCGCGCTGCGCGACATCCTGCCGACCATCTTCGTCGGCGCCGTCCAGATCGTCTTCCTGATCGGCGCGGTGCTGGTGCTCGACCCGCTGCTCGGGCTGGTCGGGGTGATCGGGTTCTCCGGCATCTGGTTCGTCACCCGGTGGTATCTACGCCGGGCCCGGGCCGCCTACCTGCTCGAAGGCGAGGCCAACTCGCGGCTCGCCGACGAACTCGCCGCCACCACCACCGGCGCCCGCACCATCGAGGCCTTCGGGCTGGCCGACCGCCGGCTCGCCGCCGGGCAGGAGGCCCTCACCGAGACCCGGGCCAGCCGGTTGCGCACCCTCGGACTGCGCAGTGTGTTCTTCCCGCTGGCCGAGACGTCGTACGCGGTGCCCTCGGTCCTGGTCCTGCTGCTCGGCGGACTGTTCTACTTCGACGGCCGGGTCAGCATCGGCACCGTCGCCGCCGCCGTGCTCTACCTGCGCCAGCTGGTCGGGCCGATCGACGGCATCCTGATCTACATCGAGCAGATGCAGAGCGCCGGAGCCGCCTTCGCCCGCGTCGAGGGACTCGCGGCGGTCCCCGCGCCACCACCGTTCGCCGACGCCGCGCCGAAGGACGAGAAGATCGAGGTACGAGGCGTTCGGTACGCGTACGACAATGGTCGTGACGTCCTGCACGACGTGGAACTCACCGTCCGTCCCGGGGAACGGCTCGCCGTCGTCGGGCTCTCCGGAGCCGGCAAGTCGACCATGGGCCGTCTGATCGCCGGCATCGAGCGGCCCACCGCCGGCACCGTCACCGTCGGTGGCATCCCCATCGCCGACCTGCCCCCACACGAGCTACGCCGGCACGTCGTCCTCGTCACCCAGGAACACCACGTCTTCCGCGAGACCCTGCGGGAGAACCTGATGTCGCCCGCCCCCGACGACCGGCTGCGTGCGGCACTGCGCACCGTCGGCGCCGACTGGGCCGACGACCTCGACCGCGACCTCGGCGAACACCCCCTCGACGGCGCCCAGGCCCAGCAGCTGGCACTGGCCCGGGTGGTCCTCGCCGACCCGCACACGGTCATCCTGGACGAGGCCACCGCCCTGCTCGACCCGACGGCGGCCCGCGCGGCCGAACGCTCCCTCGCCGCGGTGCTGCGGGAACGCACCGTCATCGCGATCGCCCACCGCTTGCAGACCGCCCACGACGCCGACCGGGTCGCGGTGATGGACGACGGCCGGATCATCGAACTGGGCACCCACGACGAGCTGGTCGCGGCGGACGGCCCGTACGCCGCCCTGTGGCGCTCCTGGCACGGCGGCGAGACCCGGCCGGTCCCCTCGTGACGCCCGCCGGCTCACCAGGACGACGGATCCGCCGGATCACCGGCCGGCCGGTAACCGGCCAGTACGGACAGTGCCTCCGGTTCGGTGACGCCCTTCGCCCAGGAGCCCCAGCCGTCGCGGATCAGGCCGACGTAGCAGGAGCCGGCCACCGTCCGCAGCGCCCGGGTGTCCTCGCGGTCGACCCGGTAGGGGCCGGCGGTCAGTTCGCCGCGCGGGGCGGCCGGGCGGTGGCCGTCGGCGCGTTCCACCCGGACGCTGAACCAGCGGTCGTCGTCGCCGACCAGCAGCGCGCCCTCGGAGAAGCCCCCGGATCCGAGCATGACGCTGCAGGAGAGAGTGCGCATCCCGTCCGGGACGACGGTCAGCCGGAACGGCACGGCACACCGGCGGGCGCCGTCGAACCGGATCGCCGCGGCCGCCGTCAGCAGTTCGGCCCGGCCCGCGCCGAGCATCTGCAACCGGGCCCACAGCCCGGCCGACGGCTGCCAGTCCACGGTCCAGGTGCCGCCGTCCGGCCAGGCCCGGCCCGGCCGGTCTCCGACCAGCACGTCCTCCCGCGTGACCGACCCGCCGCCGGAACCGAGCGTCCGGTCCGCCCCGTCGAGCGCGGAAGCGTCCCCGGCCAGCAGGAACAACGCGGTGACGTCGGCGCCGAGGGTCTGCACGCTCTCCACCCCGGCCGCCGCGCCCCAGGTGACATGGGTGGAACCGGCCACCAGGTGGTCCGCGGTGAAGTGCAGGACGCCCGGATCGGTGCCGACCAGATCCGGGCGGGCCGCCGCACCCGGCTGGTCCGCGGCGGCCGGCAGCGCCGGGGTGGCCGTGCCGCCGGGCCGGGGCAGTCCCGGTGTCACCAGCACGACGGCGGCGACGGCCAGGGCCAGCACCGCCGTGCCGGCCGAGGTCAGCAGCCATCGCCGCCGCCGGAGCCGGCCGCCCCGTTCGCGGGCGCCGCGGACCAGCGCGCCGGTGTCGACGGTGCCGCCGGCCCGGTCCTGGAGGGTGGCGGCCAGCCGTTCACCGAGATCGTGCGACATCAGCGGACCTCCATGGTCGCGGTCGGCGCGGGCGTCACCGCGCGGAGTGTGGCCAGGGCCCGTTTCGCGTGGGTCCGGACGGTGGTCGCGGAGCAGCCCATCACCTCGGCGATCGCCGCGTCGTCCAGGTCCTCGTAGTAACGCAGCACGATCACCGTCCGCTGGCGGGCCGGCAGTGCGCGGACCAGCCGCCACATCTGGTCGCGTTCGGCCAGGACGGCGGCGGTGTCGGTGCGGCCCGCGACGTCGGCCACCACCGGAACGGCGACCTCGTGACTGCTGCGCCGCCGCCACCACGAGTGGTGGGCGTTGATCAGCATCCGGCGTACGTAGAGGTCGGGCCGCCCGGTCCGGTCGATCCGCCGCCACCGGGTGTAGGCGCGGGCCAGGACGTCCTGGACCAGATCCTCGGCCCGGTGTTCGTCGCCGGTCAGCAGCCGGGCGAGCCGGACCAGCGACGGGCCGCGGGCGTACGCGTACTCCTCGAACGTCACGCCTTAGGAAACGCGATGGGTGTCCGGCCGCGTTGACAGGGCGCCGATGATTTCCGCGACCGTCTCCGGCCTCGACAGGAACGGGTGGTGTCCGGCCGCCACCTCGATCACCGTGCCGGCGCGCCGGGCGAATTCGCGCTGGGCCGCGGCGGGGGTGCCGCGGTCCTCGGTGCACACCAGATAGGTGGTCGGCAGGCCGGGCCAGGCCACGTTGCGGACCGGCTGCTGGAGGACCGCGATGTTCTGCCGGGCCAGCCGCCGCGCGCCCTCGCGGACGATCTCGGGCGGGCAGTCCTGGGCGAACGTCTCGGCGAACAGTTCGGGCCGGGCGGTGAACGTGCCGCCGGCCGGGTCGAAGTCCAGGAACGGCGGCGGCTCGGGCGCGCCGAAGGTGGACAGTGACTCACCGGGCGCGGGCAGGTAGCTGGAGATGAACAGCATGTGCCGCACCGAGTCCGCGCCGACCGCCGCCTCGGACGCGACGATGCCGCCGTAGCTGTGCCCGACCAGCACTGTCGGCTCGGAGCTCTCGGTGAGTACGGCCCGGACCGCCGCGATGTCCTCGGCGAGTCCGGCTTCGGCCGGGTTCTCGCAGCTGGGCAGTTCCGGGGCTACGGCGACGGCGCCCGCCGCAGCGGTCGGGTGCCACCACCACGAGCCGTCCCGGACACACGCCCCGTGCACGAAGACCACGCGCATAACCAGCTCCTTCGGAGTCGAAGACGAAGATCAGGAGTCGATGATCAGGAGTCGATGATCACCGCGATCAACGGTAGACGTACTCGCCGTTACGTGAAAAAGTCCCGGGCATGGGACGTCGGAAGCAGCCGGAGATCCGGGACCGGATCCTGGACGCCTGCGTGGATCACGCGCTCGCGCACGGGCTGCCGGACCGGCTGGAGCCGTTCGCGACGGCGGCCGGCACCTCGACCCGGATGCTGATCTACCACTTCCGGACCCGGGACGCCCTGCTGCGGGAGACTCTGGGCCGGGCCCGGCGGCGGCAGCGCGACTATTTCGGCGCGCTGCTGGCCCCACGGCCGGACGAGGACTACCTGAGCACGCTGCGGGACGCCTGGCGGGGGATGACCGGGCCGGCCGGGCGGCCGTTCCTGACCATGTTCGGCAGGCTGCGGGAGGACTCCGGGGAGCGGTTGTGGCCGGGTTTCCGCCGGGAGTCCACCACCGACTGGCTGCTGCCGCTGGAGGTGGGTCTGCGCAGCGTGGGCCGCCCGGAGCTGGCGACCCTGGTGCTGGCGGTGATCCGCGGGCTGATCCTGGACATCGAGGCGACGGGCGACCTGACCCGCGCGGATCAGGCTTTCGATCACTTCCTGGCGACGCTCTCCGGGGAGCCCGCGAGCTCACCCTGAACCTGGTCGCGGCCGTGCCGTTTGGCCACGTAGAGCCATTCGTCGGCGCGGCCCAGCAGCACTTCGGCGGTGAGCGCCCCGCCGGTGCAGGTGGCCACCCCGATGCTGGCGGTGACCGGAAGTGTCCCGGTGGTGGCGGTCCAGTCGCGGTCGCGGATCAGCGCGGCCAGTTCCTCGGCCCGGCGGTGGGCGGTGGACGCGCCGGCGCCGGGCAGCAACAGCACGAACTCCTCGCCGCCGAGCCGGGCCGGGATGTCGACGTCGGCGGCGAACGCGCCGAGCAGGGCGCCGATCTGGCGCAGCACGGCGTCGCCGACCCCGTGTGACAGGGTGTCGTTGACCCGCTTGAAGTGGTCCAGGTCGATGATGGCCACCGACACCGGTTCGCCGGTACGCCGGGCGGCGGCGAGGGTCGCGGACAGTTTCTCGTCCAGGTAGCGGCGGTTGAACAGTCCGGTGAGCGCGTCGCGTTCGGCCATCTCCTGGAACTGGGCCGACTGCCGTCGTGCCTCGGTGGCCTCGAACAGCGCCTGCATGGCGTACGCCCGGGATTCGCGTTCGGCCGAGTGCAGGGTCTCGCTGAGTTCATGGAAGAGCTGGAACTCGTGGTACGCCTCCCGGTACTCGCCGGCGGCCGCGTGCCAATCGGCGCGGGCCCGGTGCACCCGGGCGGCGATCGAGCCGAGGTCGCGTTCCGCGCAGAGCCGTCCGGCGGTGTCCAGCGCTTCTCCGGCCTCGGCCCGGCGGCCGGTGGCGACGTAGATCTCGGCCAGCGTGAGCAGGCATTCCGGCAGGCTGTCGCCTTCGGAGTGCCACGATCCGGTGGGGTCGTCGAGGATCGGCCGGAGGGTCGCCTCGGCCTCGGCCCAGCGTTGCTGCATCATCAGGATCCGGGCCAGGGTGTCCAGGTGCAGGCCGTCGAGCGGGATCGCGCTCCGGTTGGCCGCCTCCACCATCTGCCGGGCCAGCGCGTTGGCCTCGTCGACGTCCTCGTTCTCGTACGCGGTGAACGCCATGTTGTTGAGCACGGTGAGCGCCTGGTGGGTGTCGTGGTTCTCGTCGGCGATCCGCATGGCTTCGGCGAACCGGCGGCGGGCGTCGTCGAACCGGCCGTTGAGGTCGAGGACCAGGCCGAGGGTGACCAGCTGGTTGCAGCGCAGCCGGTCGGACATGGTGCCGGCGTGCTGGAGCCCGGCGAGCGCGTGCACCAGGGCCTGGGCGTGGTCGCCGAGCCGGCGGAAGACGATCGCCAGGAGCCGGTGGCTGCGGGCGAGCAGGAACTCGTCGCCGTGCTCTTCGGCCCACAGGTTGGCACGGCGGGCGACCCGGCCCTGTTCGGCGACGTCGCCGTGCCGGCCGGCCACGTCGGCGATGATCAGCTGGGCGCGCCAGACCAGGTCGGTCCAGCCGTGCTCGCGAGCCTGGAGTTCGATGATCGCGGCGGGGGCGGCGACCGCCTCGAAGTCGCGCGCGGTGAGTAGCTCGAGTTCCTCGAGATGAGCGACGGTCGCCGCGCGCGCCGTGGGCGTCATCGGGAACATGCTATTCACGATTCCCGAATCGGCAGGCCGGCGACCGCCTTGAGGAATCGGCCTTGACCGGCGCCGGAGGCGGCCGTAATCTACCCGTAACTCTGAAACGTTTCACGAAACAGGGGAGCGGACCTTCATGGCCAACCCGGTAGTCTCCGATCTGATCGCCCGCTCCAACCGCCTCGGCGCGGACCCGCGGACCACCAACTACGCCGGCGGCAACACCTCCGCCAAGGGCGCCGGCACCGACCCGGTCACCGGGCAGGCCGTCGACCTGGTGTGGGTGAAGGGCTCCGGCGGCGACCTCGGCACCCTCACCGAGAAGGGCCTGGCCGTGCTCCGGCTGGACCGGCTGCGCGCGCTGACCGGCGTCTACCCGGGCGTGGAGCGCGAGGACGAGATGGTCGCCGCGTTCGACTACTGCCTGCACGGCCGGGGTGGCGCCGCCCCGAGCATCGACACCGCGATGCACGGCCTGGTCGACGCCCCGCACGTGGACCACCTGCACCCGGACGCCGGCATCGCGATCGCCACCGCCGCCGACGGCCCCGCGCTGACCAAGGAGATCTTCGGCGACCGGGTGCTGTGGGTGGACTGGCGGCGCCCCGGGTTCCAGCTGGGCCTGGACATCGCCGCCGCGCACCGGGCCAACCCGCAGGCCATCGGCGTGATCCTGGGCGGTCACGGGATCACCGCGTGGGGCGCCACCAGCGCGGAGTGCGAGGCCAACTCCACCGAGATCATCAACCGGGCGGCGGCCTACATCGAGGAGCACGGCCGCGGCGAGCCGTTCGGGGCGCAGCGGGTCGCGGCCCTGGCGACCGGAGCACGTCACGAGCGCGCCGCCGCACTGTTCCCGGTGATCCGCGGTCTCGCCTCCACCGACCGCGCGCAGGTCGGCCACTACACCGACAGTGACGTGGTCCTGGAGTTCACCGGCAGCGAGCGCCTGGCCGAGCTGGGCGCACTCGGCACGTCGTGCCCGGACCACTTCCTGCGTACGAAGGTCAAACCGCTCGTCGTCGACACCGCCCCGGACGCGCCCCTGGACGAGGTGGTGGCCCGCCTGAAGGAGCTGCACGAGGCGTACCGGGCGGACTACCGCGGCTACTACGAGCGGCACGCCACCGCGGACAGCCCGGCGATCCGCGGCGCCGACCCGGCGATCGTGCTGGTCCCCGGCGTGGGCATGTTCTCGTTCGGGGCCAACAAGCAGACCGCGCGGGTGGCCGGCGAGTTCTACGTCAACGCGATCAACGTGATGCGCGGCGCCGAGGCGATCTCCCGGTACGCCCCGATCGACGAGTCGGAGAAATTCCGCATCGAGTACTGGGCACTGGAGGAGGCCAAACTCCAGCGGATGCCGAAACCGAAGGCCCTGGCCACCCGGATCGCCCTGGTCACCGGCGCGGGCTCGGGCATCGGCCGGGCGATCGCGCTGCGGCTGGCCGCGGAGGGCGCGTGCGTGGTGGTCAGCGACCGGGACACCGAGGCGGCACGGTCGGTGGCGGCCGAGATCGGGGGCGCCGACGTGGCGGTCGCGGTCAGCCTGGACGTGACCGACGAGGAGGCGGTGGCTGACGCCGTACGCCAATCGGTCCTGGCCTTCGGTGGGGTTGATCTCGTCGTCAACAACGCCGGGCTGTCGCTGTCCAAGTCGCTGCTGGACACCACCGCCCGCGACTGGGACCTGCAGCACGACGTGATGGCCAAGGGCTCGTTCCTGGTGTCCCGGGAGACCGCGCGGGTGCTGATCGCGCAGGGCATGGGCGGCGACATCGTCTACATCTCCAGCAAGAACTCGATCTTCGCCGGGCCCAACAACGTGGCCTACGGCGCGGCCAAGGCCGACCAGGCCCACCAGGTGCGCCTGCTCGCCGCCGAGCTGGGCCCGCACGGCATCCGGGTCAACGGCGTCAACCCCGACGGGGTGGTACGCGGTTCCGGCATCTTCGCCGGTGGGTGGGGCGCCGACCGGGCCGCCGTCTACGGGGTGCCGGAGGAGAAGCTGGGCGAGTTCTACGCCCAGCGCACCCTGCTCAAGCGGGAGGTGCTGCCGGAGCACATCGCCAACGCGGTCTTCGCGATCACCGGCGGCGACCTGACCCACACCACCGGCCTGCACGTCCCGGTGGACGCCGGCGTGGCCGCGGCGTTCCTGCGATGACCGAGTCATCGGGCGCGGCCGGCTCCTTCGCCGCAGTCGATCTGGGCGCGTCCAGCGGGCGCGTCGTGGTCGGCCGGTTCCACCCGGGCGGGCTCGACCTGGAGGTGGTGCACCGGTTCCCGAACGAGCCGGTGCGGGCCGGCGGCACCCTGCACTGGGACATCCTGTCGCTGCACCGCGGGGTGGTCGAGGGGCTGCGCGCGGCCGGGCCGGTGCGCAGCGTCGGCATCGACTCGTGGGCCGTCGACTACGGGCTGCTCGACGCGGACGGGGCGCTGCTCGGCAACCCGGTGCACTACCGGGACTCGCGCACCGACGGGATCGCCGAGCGCGTGCGTGACCTGTACGACGTGTGCGGGCTGCAGCGACTGCCGTTCAACACGGTGTACCAGCTGCTGGCCGCCGAGCCGACCGCCCAGTACGCGGCGGCACACCGGCTGCTGATGATCCCCGACCTGCTCGCCTACTGGCTGACCGGGGAGATCGGAGCCGAATACACCAACGCGTCGACCACGGGGCTGCTCGACGTACGTACGCGGGACTGGTCGTCGCCGTTGATCTCGGAATTGGGGTTGCGGTCCACGCTGCTGCCCCCGGTGCGGCACCCCGGAGACCTGATCGGGTTGTACGAGGGGACGCCCGTGGTCGCGGTCGGCTCGCACGACACCGCCAGTGCCGTGGTGGCCGTGCCCGCGACCGGGCCCGATTTCGCGTACATCTCGTGCGGCACCTGGTCCCTGGTCGGCCTGGAACTGGATGCCCCGGTGCTCAGCGAGGCGTCCCGGGCGGCCGACTTCACCAACGAGGGCGGTGTCGACTCGACGATCCGCTACCTGCGCAACGTGATGGGCCTCTGGCCGTTGCAGGAGTGCCTGCGCGAATGGGGCTCGCCGGATCTCGCCACGCTGCTGACCGAGGCGTCTTCGCGTGCCGCGCTGCGCTACGTGGTGGATCTCGACGATCCGGTCTTCCTGCCGCCCGGCGACATGGAGGGGCGGTTGCGCACGGCCGCCGGACTGCCCGCCGATGTGGACCGGGCGACCATCGTGCGCTGCGTCCTGGACAGTCTGGCGCTCGCTCACCGGCGGGCCGTCCGGCAGGCCGGTGAGCTGGCCGGGCGCGAGATCGGCGTGGTGCACCTGGTCGGCGGGGGAGCGCTCAACGAGTTGCTCTGCCAGGCGACCGCCGACGCCTGCGGGCTGCCGGTGCTGGCCGGGCCGGTGGAGGCCACCGCGATCGGCAACCTGCTCGTCCAGGCCCGCGCCGCCGGAGTGGTCCACGGGGGACTGGATGCGATGCGGGCGCTGGTGCGCGAGACTCAGCAGATCGTGCGGTACGAGCCGGTCCCGTCACCGGTCTGGGACGAGGCCGCCGCCCGAGTGGGGAGGTGAACCGTGCGGATCGCGTTCTTCGCCACCTGCCTGGCCGACACCCTCTTCCCGGAGGCGGCCAAGGCCACGGTGCGACTGCTGGAACGGCTCGGGCACGAGGTGGTGTTCCCGTTCGAACAGACCTGCTGCGGGCAGATGCACATCAACACCGGGTACCAGAAGGAGGCGCTGCCGCTGATCCGGCGGTACGCGAAGACCTTCGACCCGTACGACGTGATCGTGGTGCCGTCCGGATCCTGCGCCGGGTCGATCCGCCACCAGCACGCCATGGTCGCCACCAGACACGGGGACGCCGGGCTGGCCGGGCGCAGCACGTCGGTCGCGGCGCGCACCTACGAGCTGTCCGAACTGCTGATCGACGTGCTGGAGGTGGAGGACGTGGGGGCGTACTACCCGCATCGGGTCACCTACCATCCGACCTGCCACAGTCTGCGGATGACGCGGGTCGGGGACAAGCCGTTGCGGCTGCTCCGGCGGGTGCGTGGTCTGGAGTTGGTCGAGTTGCCCGCCGCCGAGCAGTGTTGCGGGTTCGGAGGGACGTTCGCGTTGAAGAACGCGGACACGTCGACGGCGATGCTGGCCGACAAGATGGACAATGTGGTGTCCACCGGGGCTGAGGTGTGTACTGCCGGTGATACCTCGTGCCTGATGCATATCGGCGGGGGCTTGTCACGAAATAATACGGGAATCCGGACAATTCACCTGGCGGAGATTCTTGCCTCGACGGAGGCGTCATGACCACTTTTCTCGGTATGCCGGCCACCGCTCCCCGGGGAGTGGGGCATCTGCGAGGTGACGAGTCCTTTCCGGTCGCCGCCAGGGAAGCTCTGAAGAACGATCAACTGCGGCGCAACCTCCGGCACGCCACCACCACTATTCGGGGCAAATCGGGCCGGGTGATATCCGAATTACCGGATTGGCAACGGTTGCGGGACGCCGGCTCGGCGATCAAAGCCGACGTCATGGCCCGACTGCCGGAACTGCTCGAACAGCTGGAGGAGAAGGTCACCGCCGCCGGCGGGGTGGTGCACTGGGCCGCCGACGCCAACGAGGCCAACCGGATCGTCACCGACCTGGTCCGCCGGACCGGCTCGGACCGGGTCATCAAGGTCAAGTCGATGGCCACCCAGGAGATCGGGCTCAACGAGGCCCTGGAAGCCGCCGGGATCGCCCCCGTCGAAACCGACCTGGCCGAACTGATCGTGCAACTCGGCGAGGACAAACCCAGCCACATCCTGGTCCCCGCCATCCACCGGAACCGGTCCGAGATCCGGGAGATCTTCCTGCGGGCCATGCCCGGCGTCGACCCGGCACTCACCGACGACCCGCCGGTGCTCGCCGCCGCGGCCCGCCGCTACCTGCGCGAGACGTTCCTGTCCACCAGCGTCGCGGTCAGCGGGGCCAACTTCGCCATCGCCGACACCGGCACCCTCGGCGTCGTCGAATCCGAGGGCAACGGGCGGATGTGCCTCACCCTGCCGGACACCCTGATCACCGTGATGGGCATCGAGAAAGTGCTGCCCACCTGGCGAGACCTGGAAGTCTTCCTGCAACTGCTGCCACGGGCGTCGACCGGCGAGCGGATGAACCCGTACACCACGATGTGGACCGGAGTCACCCCCGGCGACGGGCCGCGCAGCTTCCACCTGGTGCTGCTCGACAACGGGCGCAGCGCGGTCCTCGCCGACACCGTGGGCCGCTCGGCGCTGCACTGCATCCGCTGCTCGGCCTGCCTCAACGTGTGCCCGGTGTACGAGCGGACCGGCGGACACTCGTACGGCTCGGTCTATCCCGGGCCGATCGGGGCGGTGCTGTCCCCGCAGCTCACCGGGATCACCGACAACGCCTCCCTGCCGTACGCCTCCTCGCTCTGCGGCGCCTGCTTCGACGCCTGCCCGGTGAAGATCGACATCCCGTCGCTGCTCGTGCACCTGCGCGACCAGGCCCCGCACCCCGCCACCGAGCGGGCCGCGATGGCCACCGCCGCCAGAATCATGGACCGGCCGCGCCTGTACGCGTCCGCCCAGCGCGCCGCCAAACTGGCCCGGATCGTCGGGCGCCGGGGCCGGGCCCTGCCCCCGCCCCTGACCGGATGGACGGCCGGGCGGGACCTGCCCGAGTTCCCGCGACAGACCTTCCGCGACTGGTGGGCCGAGACCCATGGGGAGGGCCGATGAGCTCCCGGGAGTTGATCCTCGGACGGATCCGGGCCGCGCTGCGGGACACGCCGGTGGTGCCCCCGGTGCCGCGGGACTACCGTCCGGCGGGTGCGAACCGGCCCGATCTGGACGTGTTCGTCGACCGGCTCGCCGACTACAAGGCCGAGGTCTACCGGGTCGGCGAGGCCGAGGTGGCGGACACCGTCCAACGGATCGCCGGAGAGGGCGGGTCGGTACTCGTACCGCCGGGTCTGCCGCAGTCGTGGCGCCCGGCGGGTGCCTTCCCCGACGACGACCTGGACCAGGACCGCATCGCCGGAGCCGACGCCGTGCTCACCGCCGCCGCGGTGGCCGTCGCCGAGACCGGGACCATCGTGCTGGACGCCGGCCCCGACCAGGGCCGGCGGATCATCACCCTGCTGCCGGACGTGCACATCTGCGTGCTGCGGCCGGACCAGGTGGTCGCCTCGGTGCCGGACGCCGTCGCCCACCTCACCCCGGGGCGGCCGCTGACCTGGATCAGCGGGCCGTCCGCCACCAGCGACATCGAACTGAACCGGGTGGAGGGGGTGCACGGCCCCCGTCATCTACACGTGATCATCCTCGATTGACGGTGGCCTCGATCAGTTCGAGGACCCGGTCCGGGATCCGCAGCGACGGCAGGTGATCCACCCCCGGCACCTCGACGAACTCGACCCCCGGGATCCGGGTCGCGGCCTGCCGGGCGGCGTCCACGATCCAGTCCCGGTCCAGGTCGCCGACCAGCAGCGAGGCCGGCACCCGGATCTCGCCGAGCCGGTCGAACACCGCCGGGTTCGGCTGCTCCAGGCCGTTCTCGGCGAGCCATCCGCGCACCCCGGACCGCAGCTGCTCCACCACCTCCGGGGTACGCCCGGCGCGGGCCCACACACTCAGCGCCACGTCGACGATCGCGTCGAAGCCCTCCGCCTCGGCCTTGGCATACGCCGCTTCGGTCGCCGGGTCGTCCGGCACCGGAAAACCCGAGATCCCCGGGCAGAGCAGCACCAGCGCGGACACCCGCTCCGGCCGGGTGATCGCCAGACCGAGCGCGGCGTCCCCGCCCTGACTGCAGCCGACGATCGGGGCCCGGTCGACGCCGAAGTGATCGAGAACGGCCACCAGGTCGTCGAGCATCACGAACGGCGCGGTCGGCGCGGGAGACCGGCCGAAACCCCGGGCGTCATAGCGGATCACCCGGTGCCGTGCCCGCAGCTCCGGCAGGATCGGATCCCACACCCGCGAGTCACCCACCCCCGGATGCACCAGGATCAGTGGCGGCCCGTCCCCGCTGTCGTCCGCCCACACCGTGTCGCCCCCGGCCACACTCACCATCGTCTCCGTCATGGACTCATCGTCCGACATCCAGGCTGATCGTGGACAGCGGGCGGCCTCGATCTCGTCCGCAGTCGCTGGTCATCCGGTGTTTACGCTGCTCGCAACAGTTTTCTGAGCGACAGCCGCCTCGCGTGCGGGACCGCCGCCGACCTGATCCTGTTCACCATCGAGCTGAACACGCACGAGCTGATGGCCGCCCCCGGCACCGTCCCGGTCGAGACGTTCGAACGCGAACTGGCCGACATGGTCACCCGATGTCTGCGCGGGGACGTCTCGCCGTGAACCCGGCCCGGCGCGCGTCGGCCGCCCCCGCCGCGGCGGCCAGCGCGGTCTCCAGGTCGGCGCCGTCCAGCGGGCGCCTCAGCATGCCGTCCACCCGGGCCTCGGTGAAGTCCCGGCACTCCTCCCGGTCCGAGCAGACCGCGACCATCCGGGGCCGGCCGTGCGACGGCGGGTCGGCGCGGATCAGCCGGACCGTGGCCGGGCCGTCCAGCACCAGCAGACCGGCACCCAGCAGCACCAGGTCGTAACGGTCCCGCTGAACCGCCTCCGCCGCGGCCTCCCCGTCCCCGACGGTCACCACCCGGTGCCCGAGCCGCTCCAGCATCCGGCGGGCGAGCCGCTGATCGACCGGGTCGTCCTCGGCCACCAGCACCAGCATCGACCTGGCCTCCCGCGCCGGCCGTTCCCGGGCGGTCCGGTGGGCCCCGGCGCCGCCGGGTTCCTCTCCGAGGTCCGCGCCGGGGCTCGCCGCGGCTTCGTCTCCGGGGCGCGGGCCTTCGTCGGGGCGCCGGCCGGGGTCCTCTTCGGGGTGTGGGCCTTCTGCGGGGCGCCGGCCGGGGTCCTCTTCGGAGCTTGGGCCAGGGCTCTCCCTGAGGCGCCGGCCCAGCGCGTGCCCGCCGATCAGCAGCATGATCCCGGCGGCGGCCGACACCCAGAGGACCAGCCATCGGGTGATCCGCGCACCGGCCCGGATCTCGCCGAGCCGCCGTTCCACGTCGGTGCCCGGACGGGTGGCCAGGACCTCGCCGATCTGCCGCAGAACCACGTCGTTGCACAGGTACGCGGTGATCCCGACGGCGAGCACGGCCAGCAACCCGAGCGTCACCCCGGCCCGCAGCAGGTGACCATGGCGTGGCACGTTCCCGACTCTAGGTTCCGCGTGGTGNTGCGTTCCGGTGCGGAACGCACCGGAACGCACCACGCGGGGTGGGCATTGCCGTCACAATTTGTGACATGGGTGACGAATCGGAGCACGAGGGTGGTGGGCGGCGGGTTCGGTGGATCGGAGCCGTGATCGTCGTTCTGGGAGCGGTCGCCGGTGGGGTGCTCCTCGCCCTCGACCGGGACGAACCGTCCACGCCCGCCGCCGTGGTGGTGGCCCTCGCCGACCGGGGGGCGATCACCGTCGACGTCGCCACCACCGGAACCGTCGAACCGGCCACCACCCGCAGCCTGTCGTTCGCGGTGGACGGCACCGTCGCCGCGGTGGACGTCCGGCCCGGCAACCGGGTCGAGGCCGGGCACACCCTGGCCAGTCTGGACGCCACCGACGCGTCCGACGCGGTCGGTGACGCCCAGTCGACCCTGGCCGAGGCCCGGGACCGGCTGGCCGCCGCGACCACCACCTCGGTGCACACCACCGCGAGCGCCACCGTCTGCGCCCGGCCGGCCCGCTCCACGGTGGCCGCCGCGGCCGCCCCCGGCATTCCGGCCGCTCCCGGTGTTCCGGCTGCCCCGGGTGTTCCGGCTGCCCCCGGCATTCAGTTCGCTCCCGGTGTGCCCGCCGTGCCTCAGAACCCGGCCGCCCGTTCCGTGGAGGCCGTGGAGGCCGGCGGCGGTGGTTCGGTGGCTCGTTCGCGGGTGGACGCCGCCCGGGCCGCCGGCACGGCCTGTGCCACCAGGGGATTCCCGGACGACGGCAACGATCCGGTCCTCGCCGCCGAGCAGCAGGTCAACCGGGCCGCGCGGGCTGTCGAGCAGGCCTCTCAGGCGCTGGCCGGGGCGAAGATCGTCGCGCCCATCGCGGGGACCGTGGTCGCCGTCTCCGGCAGTGTGGGGGACCAGGTGCGGGGCGGGGCCACGTTCGTCAGCCTGGCGGACACGTACACGATGCAGGTTCGTGCGGATTTTCCGGAGGCCGACGCCGGAGCGCTGGCCGCGGGACAGAGCGCCGAGGTCACCCTGGCCGGGTCGGGGACCGTGCTGGACGCGACGGTGGTGCAGGTCGACCCGGCCGGGACGTCGGACGGCACGCTGGTCCGCTACGGGGTGCTGATCTCGTTCGCCGACTCGCCGGACGACCTGCTGGTCGGGCAGAGCGCCCGGGTGAAGGTGCGCACCGGCCAGGTCGCCGACGCGCTGCGGGTGCCGTCGACGGCGGTGCACGACGTGTCCGGTGGGGCCGGGACGGTACTGGTGCGCACCGGCGGCACGTCGGTGAAGCGGACCGTAGCGGTCGGGCTGCGCGGCGACCAGTACACCGAAATCACCGGGGGACTGTCCGAAGGTGATCAGGTCGTACGTTCCTGGTGAACCCGGCATTCCCGGAACGCCGGTGACCGAACCGCCCGGAAGGCATGATGAGGGTGTGAACGCGCTTCGACGGCCCAGTACGGCGGTGAACGCCCTGCTGGCCCTGCTGATCGTCGGTGCCGCCCTGTGGGGCTGGAGTCTGCTGCGGGACCCCGGCGAGACGTCCGGGGCGAGCGCTTCCGGCACCCGTACGGTGACCGCCTCGAAGGGCACCGTCACCCGGACCGTGTCCGCTGACGGCACCGTCGCCAGCGCGGCCACCGCCACCGCCGCCTTCGCCACCGCGGGCACCGTCACCCAGATCCGGGCCAAGATCGGGCAGGAGGTGGCGGCGGGCGCCCTGCTGGCCCGGGTGGACCCCACCGACGCCCAGCGCGACCTGGCGCTGGCGCGGGCGAACCTGGCCGCCGCACGGGCCTCGCTGAGCCGGGCCGAAGCGGCCGGCACCGGCACCGACAACGCCGCGAACGCGGTCACCGAGGCCGGGATCGCCGTCGACGAGGCGGAGGCGGCGGTCGCCGGGACCCGGCTGGTCGCCCCGATGGCGGGCACCGTGGTCGCCGTGAACGGCACCCTCGGCGGCACGTCCGCGGTCACCTCCGGCAAGGACACCAGCGCCGGCTTCGTCGACCTCGCCGACCTGAAGAGGCTGCAGATCACCGCCGCGTTCGCGGAGGCCGACGCGACCGAGCTGAAGGCCGGGCAGAGCGCCTCGATCGTGTGGAACGCGCTGAGCAACGCCGAGACCACCGGCGAGGTGATCGCCGTCGACCCGGTCGCCACCAGCACCGACGGCGTAGTCACCTACGGCGTCACGGTCAGCCTGCCCAACCCGCCGGACGGCGCGAAACCCGGCCAGACGGTCACCGTCGCGGTGGTCACCGGCAACGTGGAGAACGCCGTCCTGGTCAACTCGGCGGCGATCAGCACCACCGGCAACCGCAAGAGCGTCACCGTTGTCACCGGCGCCGGCCGGCAGGAGATCCGCCAGGTGCAGGTCGGCCTGGCCGGCGACGACTCCTCCCAGATCACCTCGGGACTGGCGGAGGGGGAGCGGGTGGTCATCCCGACCAGCACCACCGCCACGACCGGCCGGAACGACATGCGCGGCGGCCCGCCCGGCGGCGGCATGGGCGGGCGCTGATGCGGCCGGTTCTCGACGTCCGGGATCTGACCAAGGTGTACGGCGACGGCGACACCGAGGTACGTGCCCTGGACGGCGTCACCCTCCAGGTGGAGAAGGGCGAGTACGTGGCCGTGATGGGCCCGTCCGGCTCCGGCAAGTCGACGCTGATGAACATCC
Source organism: Actinoplanes sp. G11-F43 (assembly GCF_050589265.1). Taxonomy (NCBI): domain Bacteria; kingdom Bacillati; phylum Actinomycetota; class Actinomycetes; order Micromonosporales; family Micromonosporaceae; genus Actinoplanes; species Actinoplanes sp. G11-F43. The sequence continues at coordinate 101,550 of NZ_JBNZCE010000016.1, read as the reverse complement.
TGGGCTGCCTGGACGTGCCGACCACCGGCCGCTACCTGCTGGACGGGGTGGACGTCGGCGGGCTCAGCGACGAACAGCTGGCCCTGGCCCGGAACCGGCTGATCGGTTTCGTGTTCCAGTCGTTCAACCTGATCCCGCGGACCAGCGCGGTGGCCAACGTCGAGCTGCCCCTGGCGTACTCCGGGATGAAGGCCGCCGAACGACGGCGCCGCGCGCTGTTCTCCCTCGACCTGGTCGGCCTGGCGGACCGGGCCGACCACGAGCCGAACCAGCTCTCCGGCGGCCAGCAGCAGCGGGTCGCGGTGGCCCGCGCGCTGGTCACCGAGCCGGCCCTGCTGCTCGCCGACGAACCCACCGGCAACCTGGACAGTCACGCCACCGAGGACATGCTCGCCGTCCTGGAGGAACTGAACGCGGCCGGCCGCACCATCGTGATCATCACGCATGAGGACGAGGTGGGCGCCCGCGCCGACCGGCTGATCAGGCTGCTCGACGGCCGGATCACCGCCGACTCGAAGCCGGAACCGGCCGGCCGGCACGCGGTGGGGGCACACCGATGAACTTCCCCGAGATCGTCCGGTTCGCGCTGCGCGGCATCGGCGCCAACAAACTCCGGTCGGCGCTCACCATGCTCGGCATCATGATCGGGGTCGCCGCGGTGATCCTGCTGGTCGCGGTCGGCAACGGCTCCGCCCAGGCGATCGCCACCCGGATCGAGGCGCTCGGCACCAACACGCTGACCGTGCTGAGCGCCGACCGCGGCGGCGGTCTGACCGTGAAGGTCTCCGACGCGCTCGACGATCCGATGCTGGCCCCGGACGTACGGTCGGTGTCGCCGGTGGTCAGCACCTCCGCCACCCTCACCTACGAGGGCGCCGAACACCAGGTGGGCTCGTTCGTCGGCACCACGCCGGCCTGGTTCACCGCCTCCAACTTCCCGGCCGCCCGCGGCGCTGTCTTCACCGCCGACGACGAGACCCAGGCCCGGCGGGTGGTGGTGATCGGCCAGACGGTGGCCGAGGAGATGTTCTCCGGCGTCGACCCGATCGGGCTCCAGGTCACCGTCGGCGGGGCGCTGTTCACCGTGGTCGGGGTGCTGGCGGAGAAGAGCTCCACCGGGTTCCAGGACCTCAACGACATCGCCGTCGCCCCGCTCAGTGCGGTCCGCCAGGTCCTCGCCGGGTACGGGCCCCTCAGCTCGATCCTGGTCGAGGCGGACGATCCGGCCGGAGTCGACGCCGTCCAGTCGCAGATCGCCACGGTCCTCGACCAGCGGGTCCCGGCCGGCAGCGACGGCGCCGCCGCCTACCGGATCCAGAGCGCCGCCCAGTTGCTGGAGACGCAGACCGAGACCGCTGACACGTTCACCACGCTGCTCGGGGCGGTGGCCGCGATCAGCCTGCTCGTCGGCGGTATCGGGATCACCAACATCATGCTGGTCACGGTCACCGAACGGACCCGGGAGATCGGCATCCGCAAAGCCCTCGGTGCCCCGCGCCGGGTGATCCTTACCCAGTTCCTGATCGAGGCCACCCTGCTCAGTGTGATCGGCGGCGGGCTGGGGGTGGCCGCCGCGGTGATCGGCAGCCGCTTCCCGATCGTGGGCGTGCAGCCGGTGATCGTGCCCAGTTCGGTGGTGCTCGCCCTGGGCGTCTCCGTGGTGATCGGCCTGTTCTTCGGCGGCCTGCCGGCCGCCCGTGCCGCCCGCCTCCGCCCGATCGACGCACTCCGCTATGAGTAAGGGACCAGCCGTGACCACCACCGATCATGAGACCGAGGTGCTTCCCCGGCCCGAGGCGCCCGCCGACCTGACCGAGGCGCTGGCCGCCGCCGCACCCCGCCGCTGGTGGAACCGCACCACCGTGGCCCTGCTCGCGGTCGCCCTGGTGGCCGGCGGATTCGTCGGCGGTGTGCGGGCCCACGAACGCTGGGGTACCGAGGCCGCCACCGGCCCGTCGATGCCGGAGGTCGGCGGGTTCCCCGGCGGGCGGGGCAATCCGTCCGCGGGCCCGTCCGGAGGCTCGGTCCCCGGCACCACCGGGACGGTCAAACTGGTCGACGGCACCACGCTTTATGTGCAGACCGCGGACGGCCAGACGGTGACGGTGCGGACCTCCGGCACCACCGCCGTGAAGCTGAACCAGACCGTCACCCTGGACAAGCTGCCGGCCGGGGCAGCGGTCACCGTCCAGGGCGTCCCGGACTCCGAGGGCGTCGTCACCGCGACCGCGGTCACCGCGGGCTAGGGCCGCCGTTCCGTCGTGTGCCACTGTGTGGCTCGAATCGAGCCACACAGTGGCACACGTTTCTGGCCTCGACCGCGCATCAGCCCGGATGGTCGCGGGGAGGCCTTGAGCCGGGAGCGCCTTGCGGGGACGGGGCGGGACCGTTTTGACGGGCGTACGAAATCGGGGTTGTGGCAGTGTGGGGTTCATGGGTTTTCGTGAGTTGCACACTGCTGGGACATTCATCATTCCGAATGCGTGGGATGTCGGATCGGGGCGGCTGCTGGAGTCGGCCGGGTTCGCGGCGGTGGCCACCACCTCGTCGGGGCTGGCGGCCAGTCTCGGCAAGCTGGATCAGCAGGTCGGGCGGGACGAGCTGGTCGCGCATGTGGCGGCGCTCGCGGCGGCCCTCACCGTTCCGGTCAGTGTGGACGGGGAGCGGCTGTTCGACGACGTGACCGGGACCGTCGAGCTGCTCGCCGAGGCGGGGGCGGCGGGGGTCTCGATCGAGGACTACGATCCGGTCGCCGGTGCGGTGGATCCGATGGCCACGGCGGTCGAGCGGGTCGGGGCGGCGGCGGAGGCCGCGGGGCGGCACGGGCTGGTGCTGACCGCGCGGGCGGAGAACCTGCTGTACGGGCTCGGTGATCTCGATGACACGATCGCGCGGCTGGTGGCGTTCCGGGACGCGGGCGCGGACGTGCTGTACGCGCCGGGGCTGGTGACCGCCGAGGACATCGAGCGGGTGGTGACCGCGGTCGGCGCCCCGGTGAACGTGCTGGCCATGCCGGGTGTGCCGAGCGTTCCCGAGCTGGCGAAACTCGGGGTGCGGCGGGTTTCGGTGGGTGGTTCGCTGGCGTGGGCGGCGTACGGGGCGCTGCGGGACGCGGCGATCGAGCTGCTGGAGTCGGGGACTACCGGATATCGGGCTCGTGGGTTGACGCCTGGTGAGGTGCAGTCGGCGTTCGGTCGCTGAGTGCCTGGACGGCCCGGTGCAGGACGGCGTCGGCGTCGGTCTCGCCGGGGTTCGCCACGGTGATGCCGAAGCCGGCCCGGGGCTGGATCGCGGTGTCGCCGATGATGATCGGTTCACGCATGGCGTCGCGAAGTCGGGCCACCACCGCCTCCGCCTGCGAGACGTCCGAAATGTCGCGTAAAATGATGATAAATCGATCGGCTGCGACTCGCGCCACCACGTCGGTACCGAGAACGTTGGCCCGCAGCATCCGGCCATAGGCGGACCGCAGCTCCGCACCGCCGCCGGCAAGCTCGGTGGCCACCACGGCGACCGTCCGAGGGCCCCGGACGGCCCGGGCCAACTCCACCGTGAGCGCGTCGTGCAGCCCACGCCGGTCGACGACACCCGAGGCCGCCGGTTCGCCGGGGGCGGCCTCCCCGGTCACCGCGTCGCGCAACTGGGCCAGCGGGGCGAGCGCCAGCAGGAAGTGCGCGATCAGCCGGACCGAGTCCTGCATGCCGCCGCCGGCATCCTGCCGGATGCTCAGATACGTCTCCCCGGCGACGGTGGCCAGCATCGCCGCGGCCAGCAGCGCCACCCGGATCCGGAGCCGGGCCGGCAGCACGAACAGGCCGGTGAGCAGCACCGGGACCGCGGCCAGCAGGGCCAGGTCGGCGGGTGCCGGGAAGCCGGCCGCATCGCCGCGCCGGAGCAGCACCGAACCGGCCAGCAGCCCGAACGCCACCGCCATGATCCCCCACGCGCGCCGGGTGGCCGGGGTGAGCGCCGGATGCCACCACGCCACCACCGCCGCGGCGAGCGCGGTCATGTCCAGCACGAACAGGGTCATCGCCACCTGCGTCCCGACGCCGAGGACTGCCGCGTCGGCCTCGGCCTGCACCGAGATCAGGGTGGCGGCCAGGCCGATGCCCAGCAGCATCACGAAGGCTCCGAGTCGGGACATGGCCCGCTCATCGGCGGGGGCGGTTCAGGCCTGAAACAAATCCGTCGTACGGCCGGCGATGAACTCCAGGTCGGCCTCGAACCCCAGCCCGGGGGTGGTGGGCACGTCGACCAGCCCGCCGCTGCTGACGATCGGGGCGGTGGTGACGTCACGGGCGTAGTACTTGTCCGAGCCGGACACGTCGGACGGCAGTGTGAAGCCGGGCAGCGCGCAGAGGGCCACGTTGGCGGCCCGGCCGATGCCGAACTCGTGCATCCCGCCGCACCACACCGGGACACCGGCCAGGTCGTGGGCGCGCAGCGCGGGGGTGAGCCCGCCCATCCTCGACACCTTGATGTTGATGATCCGGCCGGCGTCCAGTCGTAGTACGGTGAGCAGGTCGTCCACCTCTTCGATCGACTCGTCGAGGCAGATCGGGGTGGTGATCCGCTGTTGGAGTTCGGCGTGGGCGAGCAGGGCGCGAGGTGGGTACGGCTGTTCGATCATCAGCAGTCCCAGGTCGTCGAGCTCTTCGAAGACGCCGGTATCGCCGGGCGGGTAGGCGCCGTTGGCGTCGACATGCAGCGGAAATGTCGGATATTTCTCTCGGATCGCTTTTATCGGCGCGACATCCCAACCAGGGGCGATCTTCAACTTCACTCTGCGGTACCCCTCGGCGATCCGCAGGTCCACCTGGGTGAGGAGATCATCGATGGCCGGCTCGATGCCCAGCGACACCCCGGCCTCCACCGTCGCCCGCTGACCACCGAGGGCTCTCGCCAGCGGCACGCCGTTCGCCCGCGCCCACAGATCCCACGCCGCGATGTCGAACCCGGCCCGCGCGAAGTGATTGCCCCGCACCCTGGCCAGCGCGCCCGCCAGCTCGGCCGGGTGCTCCCACTCGGTCGCCAGGACGATCGGGGTGAGGAACGACCGCGCCACCGCCCAGCAGCTGTCCACCGTCTCGGCCGAGTAGAACGGCCCGCTCGGCGAGGCGCTCTCCCCCCAGCCGACCGCGCCGTCCGCACCGGTCAGGGTGACCAGGATGTGCTCCAGCTCCCGTTTGGCGTGCGAGCTGGTCCGGAACTCGTGCACCAGCGGCAGCCGCACCCGGCGCAGTTCGACACGCTCAATCCGCATAGAGCCCTCCCCGGGCGGCCAGCTCGTCCCGGTCCCGGAGCCGGCGGCCGGCGCCCTTCGCGCTGGCGATGGTCAGGGTGGCGAGCAGGTGCAGGGCCAGCGTCACGGCGGTGGGCGAATTGGCGTACGACACGCTCTCCGTCCCGATCACGATGCCGACCGTGGCGATCGGGGCCAGCGGCGCGTCCTCGGCGTCGGTGATCAGCACCAGCCGCCCGCCGCCGCGCACCCACTCCCGGGCCACCGTGACCGTCTCCCGGCGGTAGCGGGCCAGAGACACCGCCACCAGCAGGTCGCCCTGCCGGATGTCGGCGAGCATGTCCAGCGTGTCCCCGGCCAGATGCACCCCGGACAGCCCGGCGGTGAGGTCGGTGGCGAGCATCGACGCGTACGCCAGGGACTTGCCGTGACCGAGCAGGAACCGGCGCCGGGCCGAGACGATCAGCGCCGCCGCCCGTTCGATCGCGTCGTGCTCGGCCGCCCAGGCCAGGGCCTTCTCGAACTCGGTGCGCTGCTGCTCCAGGACGCGCTGTTTGAGCACCTGGGCGGACCGCCGCTGGACGTGCCGGTCGAACCGCTCGGACGGACTGGTCACGCGTCACCCTCGAAGAGATAGGCCACCCGGCCGGGGGAGTGGGTCACCCCGGTCAGCCGGGCACCGGTGTCGAACCGGTCCCGGAGGGCCTGCCGGAGGACCGCCCGATCGGAGGCCTCCACCGGCGGGAGTGGGACACCGGGCCGGCGGCTGCCCCACAGATCCCAGCTGACCAGGATCCGGTCGGTGGCCTCACCGTAGTAGTCGGGCAGGAACCGGACCCCGGTCGCGCCCAGCACGTCCAGGTTGAAGTGGGCGTTGCGCAGCGCGTACGGGTCGAAGGTCCAGCGCATGGTCCGCGCCCCGGTGGACCGGGCCACCTCGGCCTGCGCCCGTTTCAGCCGCCGGCCCACCCCGAGGCCCTGCGCCCGGGACGCGACCACGGCGGCCTGCGAGTAGTGGTACAGCTCGCCGTCACCGACACCGGTGAAGCCGTAGCAGAAGCCGACCAGGGCGCCGTCCGGATCGAGGGCGCCGATCACCGAGCCGGAATTCTCCCGGAGGGCGGCGAGCAGGCGGGGACTGATGCCGTATTCCCTGCCCGCATAGCCGAAGACCGCCAGGTGCAGGGCGGACGCCGCGGTCCACTCGGCCATCCCGTCCAGCTCGCGCACCCGCACTTCCATGAGCCGCCCCCAGCGAAGATACGAAACGTATAACCCTCATCCTGGCAACATCAGCGCTCGTTGACAACGCCCATCAACAGACTTAGCGTGCGGATATGCTGGATGCGCTGCACCGGTACACGATGCTCGAATCACCCACCGGCGACGCCCGATCGCTCGCCGCGCTCGCCGAGACGCTGGAGTCCGACGCCGCCGCGGCCGGGTTCGGCACCACCCGCGAGCGGCATCCGGCCGGCGACCACCTGCTCTGGACCCTGCCCGCCCGCGACGTGACCGGGCCGCCGGTGCTGCTGCTCAGCCACTACGACACCGTCTGGCCCGTCGGCACCCTCGCGGAGATGCCCTGGTCGGTGACCGGAGACGTGGTGCGCGGGCCCGGGGTCTACGACACCAAGGCCGGGATCGCCGCCCTTCTCGCGGCGGTCCCGCGGATTCTGGACAGACCCCATCCCGAGGTACGGGTGATCGTGGTCGCCGACGAGGAGATCGGCTCGCCCACCGCGGGTGACCTGGTGCGTGCCGAGGCGGCCGGGGCGGGCGCCGTGCTCGGCCTGGAACCCCCGCACCCGGACGGCGCCCTGAAGACCGGCCGCCGCGGCAGCACCCGGGCGCGGATCACGGTGACCGGGGTGGAGGCGCACGCCGCGCTCGACCCGGACGCCGGTGTCAGCGCCATCGACGAGTTGGTCGACCAGCTGCTGCGGGTGCGCGCCCTGGCCGCGCCGCACCCGGTGCTGCTGAACACCGGGACCATCGCCGGTGGCGGCCGGACCAATGTGGTCGCCGGGCGCGCGCACGCCGACCTGGGGTTGCGCTTCACCGACCCGGCCGACGAGAAGGCGCTGCTCACCGCCTTGCAAGAGCTTGCCGCGGTACGGCCGGGAGCCACCGTCACCACCGAGTTGCTGTCCCACCGGCCGACCTGGCGACCCGGCCCGTCCGGCGGCGAGCTGCTGACCCGGCTGCGGGAGATCGCGGCCGGAATCGGTCAGCCGCTGGACGGGCGGCCGGCCGACGGCGCCGCCGACACCAACACCACCGGGGCACTGGGCCGTCCGACGGTGGACGGGCTGGCGCCGTGGGGTGGTGGCGCGCACGCCCGGACCGAGTGGGTGTCGGTGAACGGCCTGGCCCGGCGTACCGAATTAATCTTCTCGATATTGACCGGTCTCGTTTAACGGTGTTACGAGCCGGGTATCATCGCGCCACTCCGTGTGAGGAGGCGCCAGTGTTGAGTGACGACGACCGTCAAGTGATAGCCGACCTGGAAAAACGGATCCTGCTCAGCGACCCGGAGTTCGCCGCGCGGATGGCGGACCAGCCGGCCGGAGTCCGGTTCCCCACCGTGTCGGTGCTCTGCGCGATCCTGTTCATCCTGGTCCCGCCGGTGATGCTGCTGTTCGGCTGGCCCGGCCTGATCATCGTGGTCGACCTGTTCATCGCGGCGCTGGTCGCGGTCCTGCTGCACCGCCGGCAACGGTGAACGGGTCAGGTCACCAGCTCCGTCAACGCCGCCTCGAAGATCTCGTGATGGCGGGTCACGTCGGCGAACGTCGTCCGCGGGCACATCAGTGCCATGTTGTGGAACGGGGTCAGCAGCACGCCCCGGTTCGCCAGGTAGACATGCAGGAAGTCCTCCAGCTCGGCGTCCGCGCCGGCCGCCGACTCGGTGCCGGTGCGCGGGGCGGGGCTGGTGAACCGGTATTCGACACGGGCGCCGAGGCGGCTGACCGACCACGGTAGGCCGTACCGCTGGATGATGCCGACCAGTCCCTCGGCGAACTCGGTCGCCGTGCCGATCATCGTGCCGAACGCCTCGTCGGTGAGCACCTCGGTCAGCGTCGCCCGGGTCGCGGCCATCGACACCGGGTTGCCGGCGAGGGTGCCGCCCACCCCGCCCATGTCGATCAGGTCCAGGTCGGCGCGCCCCAGCAGGGTCGCGGCCAGCTCGTCACTCAGGCCGTAGGCGCCGACCGGCACCCCGCCGCCGATCGCCTTGCCGATGGTGACCACGTCCGGATCGAGGTTCCAGTACGCCGTGGCCCCACCCGGCCCGGCCGAGAACGTGTGCGTCTCGTCGTTGATCAGGTAGGTGCCGTACCGGCGGGTCAGCTCCCGCACCCCGGCCAGATAGCCGTCCTCCGGCAGCACGATGCCGATATTGGTCAGCGCCGGCTCCATCAGCACCGCCGCCACATCGCCGTGCGCCAGCTCCCGCTCCAGGCCGTCCAGGTCGTTGAACTCGGCGACCCGGCTGGTCATCGTCACGTCCACCGGCGCGCCGACGTTGCCCTCCCGGCTCATCCCGCGCCCGTCCGGTCCGACAACGATCAGCGACTCGTCGACCGAGCCGTGGTAGCAGTAGCTGTTGACCAGGATCTTCGGGCGGCCGGTCACGGCGCGGAGCAGGCGGATCGCCCACCGGTTGGCGTCGGTCGCGGTCAGGGCGAAGCTCCATCGGGGTACGCGGAACCGCCTCGCCAGTTCGGCGGCGGCGATCGTGGCGTCCTCGGTGGGGAGCATGGTGCTGAGGCCGCCGCGTTCACTGATCCGCCTGGTGACGGCCTCGACCACCGGCTCGGGGGAGTGGCCGGCCATCGCGCCGGTGTCGCCGAGGGCGAAGTCGATGAACCCGTTGCCGTCGACGTCGGTGATCCGGTTGCCGCGCGCACCGTCCAGATACACCGGGAAATTCCCGGCCGCCTTGTTCATCCAGGTCATCGGCACCCGGCCGAACAGGTTGTCCGCTTCCGCATACCTCTGACGCGACCCCGGGTGGCGAGCGGCGAACACCGCCCGCTCCCGGACCGTCAACTCGTGCAAACGGGAGCGCGAAACACCGGAATCCGTCGACATGGCGCGACGCTACCAGGGAATCGTCACTTCTCCGTCGTCCTGAGAACGGTAACCGTCTTTCCTCGCCCGTCGGTCACGTACAGTCGCAGGCCGTCCGGGGAGATCGCGTTCACCCGGGGACTGTCTCCGACCTTCACCGTCGACACCACCTTGCCGTTCCCCAGATCGATCACCGACAGGTCGTCCGAGCCCTCGTTCACCACATACGCGTGCCTGCCGTCCGTCGAGATCATCACAGCCTGGGGTTCCTTGCCGACCCGTACCTTGTGGAGCTGCCGCTGATCTCCGGTGTCGTACACCTCAAGGGTGTCCACGTCGTAGTTGGTCACCACCAGCTTCGACCCGTCCGGGGTCACCGCCAGCGCGTGCGGCGACCTGCCCACCTTGAAATTCTTCCGCACCAGCAGATCGTCCACGTTCACCACCGAGATCTGACTCGACTCGTGATTGGCCGTGAACGCGGTCTTCCCATCCGGGGTGAACACGATCCAGTGCGGGTTCGGCGGCACCGAGATCCGCGCCGCCTCGGTCAGTGACTTGTCGTCATAGATCTCCACCCGGGCCCCGTTGTGAATCGGCACCCACACCCGCCCGTCCGGCGCCACCGCCGGCTCGAACGGCCGCGGCCCGGTCCGGATCGTCTTCACCAGCTCCCTCTTCGCGGTGTCGATCACCGCCAGGCCGTTGCCGGTGAAGTTGTCCTCGAACAGCGACACGTACAGCCGCGACCCGTCCGCCGACAGCGCCAGGAACCGGGGCGTATTCGGCACCGTCACCTTGCTGAGCTGCTTCGACTCCACATCGACGAAATGCACGTCCGTCGAGTCCTGGTCGGCCACGTAGATGGTCCGGTTGTCCGGCGACACCGCCACCCCCTCCGGCTCCCGGCCCAGCTCGATCCGGTCCACCACCACCGGTTTCGCCAGACTCACCACCGGGTCCCGGGTGCCCGCGGGCTCGGTCGCCGGCGCCGTCGGCTCCTCACCGGCGGGCGCCTCCGGGTCGGTCTGCGCCGGAGCCGGGTTGGGCCGGGCGGCTTCCGGTTCCTCCCGATTCAGGGCGAATCGCACACCCGCGTAGGCCCCACCGGCAAGCAACAGAAGAACGACCAGAACCCCCGCGACAACAGCGATGCGCCGCCGTCCAGGCTTCTCACCCTCATTGTCGTACGGGGATACGCCCGCCCCCGCCGGATATCCGCCCCCACCATTCCCCACGCCGTAGCCCCCACCGGGGTGGCCACTCCCACCGGCCCCGCCGGGGTAACCGACTCCACCCGGTCCGCCGGGGTAGCCGCCTACGCCCTGGCCTCCGGGGTGCCCGCCTCTACCCGGTCCGTCGGGGTAGCCGCCTCCACCCGGCCCGCTGGCGTAATCGCTCCCGCTGGGCCCGTTCGGGTACCCGCCTCCGCCCGGTCCGTCGGGGTAGCCGCTCCCGCCCGGGCCGTTGGGATAGCCGCTGCCTTGTCCCGCGGCGGGCCCGCTCAGGTAGCCGGTGGGCGCATCGGGGTCATCGAGGTCGCCGAATCCCTGCCCTCTGCCGGCCTCAGCCCCAGCCCAGGCCCCAGCTCCTACTCCTGCCCCGGCCCAAGCCCCGGCGCTGGACCCGGCTCCACTTCCCGGCCAAGCGCTTCCCGACTGCCCATCAGCCGGTTGACCACTCGTGGGCGGGCCGCTGGCCGGCTGCCCACCACCATATTGACCGCTTTGTCCAGCAAATCCGTTTGGTTCAGCAAGCCCGGCGCCGTACCCGTATGCCGGTCCACCCGGCCCCTGAGCCCACGAATCCGCGTCGGCCCAGGACCCTGCCGGCGAACTCGGCCATGGAACAGCCGGCGACACCGGCCACCCGCCACCCTGCCCCTCCGTCGCGGGCTGACCGGGATCCTGTTTTTCCGGTATACGCTGACCCGGCCCCTCCGGTGCGCGCTTATCGGGACGGTGCGCTTCCGGAGTGTGCTGACCGGGACCATGCGCTTCCGGAACGTGCTGACCTGGTCCATGTTCTTCCGGTGCGCGCTGAGCCGGCACACGTCCGGCCCAGCCGGTCCCCGATACCGACCCGCCCCCCGAAACCGACCCGGTCCCCGAAGCCGACCCGGGCCACGAACCACCAGGCGTCGACGGACGATCCTCACCCGCAGCCTTGTCCCCACCGCCCGAAAGCTGCCCGCTACCAGCCGGTTGCCCGCCACTAGCCGGCTGCCCACCGGGCGATGCGGCACTGGCGGTATCCGGTTGCGGAGCGGTTCCGGCGGCCTGCCTTCGACCCGGCCCATCCGTTTCCGCCCGCGCGGGCAACGACCCCCATGGTCCGGCCCTCTCCTCGAGCGGCGCCGCGGATCCGTCACGTCTCTCCCCGAGCGGGGTTGCGGATCCGTCACGTCTCTCCCCGAGCGGGGTTGCGGATCCGGCACCCTTCCCCCCGGGCGGGGCCGCGAATCCGTCACCCCTCTCCCCGGGCGGGGCCGGGGATGTATCGCCTTTATCGCCGAATGTCGTCACAGCATCAGTGGCCCTCTCGGTGCCGGCCACCGCCTCCGCGAACCGTCCCTCACCGGCCCGAGACCCCTCCGCCGAAGTGCCATCAGCACTGGCGGATCCGGTTTCCGCCGGTCGGCGCGGTGCCGGAATCGAGACCCCGTTCGCACGCTGCCCGTCCGGCCATGAGCCGCCCCCTGGCCAAGGCCCAGCCGGTCCGTCCCCACCGTCTCCGGAGACTTCGCCATCAGCCTTGGTCGCCCTCTCGGATACGGGTGGTGCCGCATCAGGCTGGTTGGGCTTCCGGCCCGCAGGCGGCCACATCCCGTTCGGGTCGCCCTGTCCCCAGCCTCCGGTCCAGGACCCGACGAAGCCGCCCGCGGCAGCACTCCCGGCGGTCACCGCACCGTCCGCGCCCCTCGCTTCGGTCGTGCCACCCGATCGCCCCGCATCAGCCTCGCCGTCCGAAACATCCGAAACGTCGGTTGTGTCCGCGACCTTAGTGCTGTCCGCGACCTTCGTGCTGACCTCGCCGTTCGTTTGGGGTGGACGGGTTGCGTCGGCTCGGCCATCCGCGTCGCCCGGGACGCTAGTGCCGGATGGGGCGGCGTGCTCGTCGGCTACCTGGCCCGAATCGGTCGCCGGTTCCTGGCCGAGGGGCGCCTTCGATTCGTCGGGTGCGGTTGGCGTGCCGGTTTCGGAAGTGCCGGGAGCCACCGGTCCCTCGTTGCCAGCCGAAGCCGCATCCGGAGCCGTATCCGCATCCGGGGCCGTATCCGGGGCCGTATCCGGGGCCGCTTGGTCCGATGTGGGTTCGGTGTCGTCGGTGGGCGTTGCCGCCTTGTCGTCGTGCGGTTCCGGGTCGGGCCATGGGCTGATGCCGAAGACCGTCTCGGACACTCGTGGTGCCGGATCCGAACCTTGAGGTGCCGAACTCTGCTCGGGAAGCGATCGGTCTGAAACGTCCGCGGAATCGGGAGCCGGTGTGGCATCAGACCGACCAGGCGCGTCGGCATCGGTGCTCTCCTCGGCGCGGGCGGTGGAAGCCGCCTGACCGCCAGTGGCCTCCCCGCTCGGAACAGTGGGCAAGTCGGCGGTCCCGGCCAGCGGGAACGTCCCGCGGACGGTGGCCTTCGGGGCGGTCAGCAGTTCATCGTCAGTGGACGTCGGCCCCGCGGCTGGGCTGCTCTGCGGCGTTTCCGGGAGCCGTCCTTCCGGGAGCCGTCCTTCCGAGGGAGAGCCGGGAGCGCCTGAGGGAGAACCCGGACCGCCGGAGGGAAAGCCCGCAGCGATACCGAAACCGGAGGTGCCGGTTTCGGGTGAGCCGGTTCCGGGGGAGCCGGTTCCGGGAACGCCGAGCGCGCCGGTCCCGGGGATGTCCGCCCGTGGTGGACCGCTGACCGGCCGATGCGAGGATGTTGCCGGTGGCCCGCTGATCGGTGCCCATGGGGACGTGCTCGCCGACGGCGCGCTGGTGGGCGCCCCGGAAACTGGCCGGCCGTCTCCGGAGCGCGGCGTCCAAGGCGTGCCGGGATCCCGCGGGCTGTCTTCGGAGCGCGGCGTCCAGGGCGTACCGGCAATCGGGGGGGTGTTGTCGGGTTGGGGCGATCCGGGCGTACCGGAAATGTCGGTGGGAAAGGGCGAGTTGCTGCCATCCGGGGCCGGGGTGCCACCTGGGCCACCGGAGACCGGCGGTGGGGTCTGCCGGGCGGCGTCCTGCCAACCGGGAGCGCCGACCGTCTCGCCCGGCCATCCGCCGCCGGGGGACTCGCCGGGCCATCCGCCGCTGTGGGTGGACCCGTGGGGCCAGGTCTGCGCCGTGCCGGGTGTCTCGTTGGGCCAGGCCTGTGCCGCATCGGGTGTCTCGCCGGGCCACGCCTGTGCCGCATCGGGTGTTTCGCCTGGCCAGGAAGGCGTGCCGCCGGACCAGCCCTGGTTGTGGGGCGTGCCGGGCGGTGTGTGTCCGGGAGAGTCGGGGCGCGCGGGTGGGGGTGAACCGGGCGGGAACGGCTGTCCTTCGCCGGAGCCGGTCGGGAGCGGTGACGCCGAGCCGGGATGTGCCAGGGGCGGTGACGCTGAGCCGGGATGTGCCGGGGGCGGTGACGCTGAGCCGGGATGTGCCGGGAGTGACGGGGTTCCGTGGTGACCCGGCGGGAACGGGGGAGCCTGCGCGGGACCCGGCGGGAACGGGGAAGCCTGCGCGGTGGCGGGTGGGGTGCGGGAACCGTTGCCGCCGGACGGGATCCAGCCGCCGGTGGCCACGTCGAAGTCCTCCGAGACCTCGCCGGTGACCTGAAGGCGGGCCGAACCGGCCGGGCCGTCCAGGGTGACCGCGCCGTCCAGGCGGCCCACCGTCGGGAACCAGGACACCCGCAGCGCGCCGCCCTCCAGGCGGGCGTGCAGGCCCTCCGCCGAACTGGTCACCGCCGACGCCGCGGCCAGCGGGGGACCCTGCACGGCCACCACCGCGGAGAGCTGGCTGGTGCCGGGGGCGACCCGGCCGAAGTCCAGGGACGGTTCGCCCAGGCGGACCGACGTGCGGCGCAGTGCGGCGGTGGCGGCCGCGGCCACCCGGCCCTCGCCGGTGGCCAGGCCGCGCAGCGTCTCCCGGGCCTCGACCGCGCGGGACAGATCGCTGCCGGCGGCGGCGACCGCCAGCTGGGCGATCGACGCCATCTGGTCGCTGCCGGGGCGGCGGATCCGGGACAGCCACGGCTGGCGGCCCGAACCGAACACCCACTGGCGGGCGCCCGGATCGCGTTCGCGCAGGTGGTCGTAGAGTTCGCTGATGCCGACCCAGCCGTCCCGGTCCCGGTCGGCGGCGCCGCCGGTGATGCCGTCGGCGATCAGGCCGGCGAACGTGGGCGGCTCCGGGCGGGCGGTCGAGGCGATCACGACACGGCTCTGCCACTCGGCCGAGCGGGCCGCCCGGAAGTGGTGGCCGGCGTCGACCGGGCCACCGGTGCGCCCGTCGAGCAGGAACACCGCCTGGCCGGCCCGGCTGCGCTGCATCAGCGACGCCATCTGGGCCACGTCCAGCGCGGTGTCGGCCGGGCGCCCCATCAGCGTGTCGGTGGCGGCCAGGAACAGCCCACCGCCGGGGCCGGTCAGCATCACACCCCGGAAGTAGACCAGGACACAGTCGTCCTGATCGCGTCCCTCGAACAGGGACTTGATCCGGGTCCACGCCTCCGGCGCGCCGGGATCTCGCAGGTACGCCACGTCGAACCCGCCGAGCGCCTGCTCCCCGAGCACGTCCACGAATGCCGGCACATCCGCCGCCGGCACCGAGAACCTGCGCAACACGGGGTCGTCGTGCTGCTCGACGCTAATGACTACGGCCAGTCGTCGTCCGCTCATCGAATGCATCACCCGTCATCCATGGTGCGACGCCGGAGACGGGTCCCGAAACCCCGAGATGATTACGAACCGCTGCGTTTCCGCGACACACGGTTGTTGATCTCGATGTCGGAGTGTCCGATCCGGACTGCGGACGAGGTGTGCACGTGACGATCTACCTGCGGTGATGTTGCCGAACCGCAGGTGTGGAAATCCGTCGATCCATGGTCTGCCCGAAAACGTGCCATAGTCACGGCGGATTCCGCGAATTCACCGGATCCGGTGTCCACCGGACGGTTCCGGCGTCGCTCCAGGTGCCGCGACGCCGGGTGCCCGCCGGGTGCCCGCCGGGGGGTGACGCCTACGCGTAGACGTCCATGAACCGGCCGCTGCGCTGGAAGCGGCTGTTCTCGTTGGCGCGGGTCGCCTCGATCCGGGCCAGCTCGGCCTCGGCGACCACCACGGCTGCCCGGTCCGCGGTGATCACGGCGGGGTGCGCGGCGGTCGGGATCTGGTCCGCGACGAGCTTCGCGCGAGCCGCGGCCAGCCGGCTGTGGGCGGCGTAGGTGTCGTTCCAGTCCGACGGGTTGGCGGCGTTCACCTTCATCGTGGCTCCTCCGTTGCTCTCCGGTTGCGAATCCCTCGCTGGACAGCCGGATACATCGGCCGGGCCGCTCCCCACCTGCAACTTCTGGCAGTGACGTGTGCGACAACCTTTCCGCAACCGGGAGTACGCCCGGAAAACGCGCCGGGCGTGGCCGGTGTCCCCTGCGGGAGCACCGGGCCACGCCCCGATGGTGCGGTGTCTCTGCTCGTCAGATCGAGGTGGCGGTCATCGCGCGGGCACGCTCCGGCCAGGTGGCGAGGCTCGCCGAACCGCGCATGCCGGCCGCGTTGATCGCCGCCTTCAGGCTGGTGACGTCGGAATCGGCCAGCTTGGCGTAGGTGGTGATACCGGCCGCGGCCAGGGCGATCGCCACCTTCGGGCCGATGCCCGGGATCTTCGTCAGGTCGTCCGGCTGGGCGACCGGCGCGGGCGTGCCGACGAGGTCCGGCTCCTCCGTGATGACGGCCTGGGCCGGTACGACCGGCTCCGGCGCCGTCACCGGCTCGGCGGCGGCGACGGGTTCGGGGGCGGCAACCGGCTCGGGGGCGGCGACCGGCTCCGGGGCCGCCACCGGCTCCGGCGCGATGACCGGGGTCTTCTCGGCCTCGATGGCAGCGGTCTTCTCGTCCTCGGCGGCCGGCTCGTCGACAGCGGAGACCGGCGCGATGACGGCGGTCTTCTCCTCGGCGACGGGCGCGATGGCCGGGTCGGCGATGGGCTCGGTGACCTGCCCGGCGGCCTGCTCGGTCACGATCTCGGCGGTGGGCTCGGCGACCGGCCGGACCTCCGGGCCGTCGACGGTCTCGGCGATGGGCTTGACCACCGGCGTGGCGTCGGAGTCCGTGGCGGGCAGGATGACCGCGGTCTTGTCGGCGTCGGAGTCGGCGTCAGCCGTCGTCGCGGCCGGCGTGATCACCGTCGTCTTGTCGGAGTCGGCGTCGGAGCCGGAGTCGGAGTCGGCGGTGGAGAGGGAGGTGGCGGCCGGCTCCGAGGCCGGGGTGATCACCGTGGTCTTGTCGGCGTCGGCCTCGGCGGCCGGCTCCTCGACCGGAGCGGCGGGGATGATGATCGCCGTCTTGTCGGCGTCGCTGTCGGCGGTGACCGGTGCGATGACCGCGGTCTTGTCGCCGTCGGCGGGCGCCTCGCTGCCAGCGGGAGTCTCGGTGCCGGCGGGAGTCTCGGTGCCGGCGGGCGCCTCGGTGACCGCGGGAGTCTCGGTGGCCGCGGGAGTCTCAGCGGCGGGCGTGATGATCGCGGTCTTGTCGGCGTCGAACGCGGCGGGCGCCTCCGCGCCGAACGAGGCGGGCGTCTCGGTGCTGAACGAGGCGGGCGTCTCGGTGCCGGTGGTGGCGGTCGATCCGGTGCCGGTGGTGGCGGTCGACCCGGTGCCGAACGTGGGCGACTCGGCGTCGAACGTGGTGGTGGCCGGGGTGAGCGGCGCCGGCGCCTCGGAGCCGGCCGGGGCCGGGGCGATGACGGCGGTCTTCTCGGTGTCGGTGACCGTGGTCTTCTCGTCCTCAGCGGACCCGGCGCCGGTGAAGGCCGTGGTGGGCAGGGGGGTGACGGGGGTGTCCTCGACGGAGGTGGACTCCGAGGGGGTCGCGGTGCCCGTGGTCGTGGAGGTGGCCGAGCCGGCCGGTGTGGGAGTGGTGGTGGTGGCGGCGCCGGTGCGGCGTCCCCAAGCGAACCATCCGCCGATCACACCGATCACGAGCCCGGCGACAAGGTAGAGGAATGATGCCATATCGGGCCTCCGGACTGGAGAGGAGGGTGCATGTGTAGCGGGCAGCTTTCCACATCCGCGTTGAGCTGCCACTACGAGGGGGTCCGGGGGCTGGTCAGGGGCGCGTCACCGCGCCCGGTACGAACCGATTGGTGGCATACGTGATCGCCCACAGCGCGACTCCGATGAGGAGGAGCACACCGGCCACCCGGTAGTCGGCTCCGGCCCGCCCGGACAGTGGGCTGGCCAGGAACGCGCACGCGACCGCGCCGAGCACCGGAATGACGGTGGGTGCGCGGAAGTGCTGGTGTTCGACCCGGTCCCGGCGCAGCACCAGACAGGCCACGTTGACCACGGTGAAGACGCAGAGCAGCAGCAAGGCGGTGGTGCCGCCGAGGGCGGTCAGGTCGGCGAACCAGATCAGGCCGAAGGCGACGACGGTGGTGAAGACGATCCCCACCCAGGGTGTACGCCTTCCCCGGTGCACCCGCCCGAGCACTGACGGGAGCACGCGCTCGCGGGCCATCCCGTACAACAATCGGCTCGCCATCATCATGTTGATCAGTGCGGAGTTGGCGACGGCGAACATCGTGATGAACGCGAACGCGGTCAACGGGAACCAGGGCGCCCCGGCCTCGACCACCTTGAGCAGCGGTGTGTCTCCCTCGCCGAGTTCGGCGGGCGCCACCAGGGCCACCGCGGAGATCGCCACCAGCACGTAGATCACCCCGGTGATGCAGAGGCCGAGAAGCATGATGCGGGGGAAGACGCGGACCGGGTCGCGGGTCTCCTCGGCCATGTTGACCGAGTCCTCGAAGCCGACCATGGCGAAGAACGCGAGCGCGGTGCCGGCGGTGACCGACAGCACGATGCTCTCGCCGGGCGGGGTGTTGAACTGGGTGAGCCGGGTCAGGTCGCCGTCGCCGCCACCGAGTGCCCACGCGCCGATGCCGATGACGATCAGCAGGCCGGTCAGTTCGACGACGGTGAGCACCACGTTGGCCTTGACGCTCTCGCCGACGCCGCGGAAGTTGATCAGTGCGACCAGGGTGATGAAGCCGATCGCGACCGCGGTCAGCAGGAAGCCGTCGCCGAGGGACAGGTCGAAGGCCTCGCCGAAGTTGCCGGCGAACGCTTTGGACGCGCTGGACGCCGAGGTCAGCCCGGAGCACATCACCGCGAACGTGACCATGAACGTCAGGAAGTGCACGCCGAACGCCTTGTGCGTGTAGAGCGCCGCCCCGGCCGCCCGCGGATATTTGGTGACCAGTTCCAGATAGCTGAACGCGGTGAGCAGCGCGACCACGAACGCCAGCAGGAACGGCAGCCACACCGCGCCGCCGACCTCGTTGGCCACCTTGCCGGTCAGCGCGTAGACACCGGTGCCGAGGATGTCCCCGACCACGAAAAGCAACAGCAGTGTCGGTCCGATTACACGTCTGAGCGACGGCTGGCCGTCGTTCAGAGAGGTTTCATCCGCCATCAGGGCTCCCCGAAAAAGGTCCACTGCGGATAGGTGACGTTACGCGTACCTTGAGTGACATGCATATCGTCATGGCCGCGAACCCCGAGGTGGATCAACCGTGGGTGACCGATGCGGTCGCCGATCTGGTGCGGCAGACCGGCGCGACGGTCGCCGTGGTCGCGGTGGACGAGCTGGAGACCGAGCACCTGGCGCCGCTGCCGCGGAGTCACTACATCGCGCGGGCCGAGAAGGCGGCGGAGGCGGCGGTGTCGCGGCTGGCCGGGGCCGGGATCGACGCGACACGCACGGTTCTTCCGGGCCGGCCCGCCGAACAGATCATCGCGTACGCCCGTGAGCAGCACGCTGATCTGATCGTCGCGGGTTCCAGCGTACGGCCGAAAGTGGCTCAACGGCTCTTGGGCAGTGTCCCGCTGACGTTGATCGAGAAGGCCGGCCGTCCGGTCCTGGTGGTCACCCGCCCCGTAACCGGGTGACCACCAGGAGCCGGTGTTACGGGACGGCGGGGTAGTCGGTCACGTAGACCGGCGCACCCACCTTGGTCATGTCCGCGGCCGCACCGACACCGTTGACCACGTGGTCGATGACTCCGGCGCTCAGGTTGACGGTCATGATGTGGTGCAGTTTCACGCCGGGGGTCTTCGGAACCTCGAACCCGTTCTCGGTACGGATCGACGGGTTGTTCTGGTTGAAGACGTAGACGCCTCCGCCGTACAACCGGTGGTTCTTGACCTTGGCCCCGACCTTGTATCCGGCGTAGCCGTTGACCTTGCCGTTCATCCAGTCGGCCTGCGTCGGCGGGTCGTACGGCAGCTCGTTCTGGTAGAGGACGGTGGTGCCGCGCTCGCCGTTCCAGATGGTGTTGTACTTCTGGAAGTGCTCGACGAACAGGCCGGTCGCGGTCACGTCGTCACCGTTGATGATGGCGCCGTACCGGCCGGTGTTGGTGCGCCAGCGGTCGGTGTCACCGTTCACGCCGTTGGTGAAACCCTCGACGCCGTGGTCGCCACGCCACACCCAGGTGTGGTCGATCAGCACGTCGTCGCTGTTGACTTCGAGCGCGATGTCGGTCTTGCCGATGTGCGGGCCGCCGATCCGGAAGTAGACGTCGCTGAGCGTGGTCGGGTTGCTCGGCGAGCTGAACTTCAGGCCGTGCTTCTTGCCGACCCGCAGCAGCACCGGCGACTCCTTGAGCCCGGCGTCGATGGTCACCCCGGCGACGATCACACCGGGTACGTCCGCCACGTCCAGCGGGATCGCGCCGTCGACCGCGGTCAGGGTGGCGTGGCCGAGTCCCAGCACGACGGTGTTCGGGTGGAACACGCGGAGGCTGCGGGCGATGTCGTACACACCCGGGGTGAGCAGCAGGTGCTTACCGAGCGCCAGCTGCAGGTTGATCTTCGCCACCGAGTCGCCGGGCTTCGCCACGTAGAAGGCGCTGAGCGGCAGCGTACGGCCGGACTTGTCGTCCCACGACGTGCCGCTGGTGTTCCGCTTCGCGGCCGGCACGCGGACCTGGTACTTGCCCTTGGCGTCGACGAACAGGAACGGCTTCTCCCGGCTGACCGGGGTGGTGTCCAGCGTGGTGTACGGCGTGGTGGGGAAGTCCGCCTCGCTGGGCGCGCCCTTCACCCCGGCGAACACCTGGTTCCAGACGGCGTTCGACCAGCTCTCCACCTCGCTGTTGCGGGTCAGCCACTGCTGCTGCGAGCCGTTCGTGGTGGCCGGCAGCTTCGAGTTGGCGATGAAGCCACCGGACGCGTACTGCGGGCCGGCCGTGCAGTAGTCCATCAGCGACAGCGTGCCGTTGTTGAACTGGGTGCGGCGCAGCGAGACGGCCTGCGAGACGGCCCAGAAGTTCGCCGTCTGCCGGCAGCCGTCCTGGCCCGTGCCGTTGATGTTGACGGTCAGGTTCGACAGGGTGCGCCAGAAGTTGACCAGGGCGATGCAGTTCGGGTTGGCCGGATCACTTCCCAGGCAGCGGTTGTACGCCTCCACCTTGCCGTTGATCACCACATCGTTCGGGTTCGCCCCGAGACCGGTGATCTCCGTGTAGTAGCCGACCTTGATCTGCAGCGGCTGCTCGGCGGTCCCGTAGGTGCCGGGTTTGAACAGGTACGCGTAGCGGGCGGTGCCCATCTCGTTGTCGACCTGTTTGGCGTATGTCGCGTCCAGAGTCGCCTGGATCTCGCTGACCGGCTGGCTCGGGTCGAAGACGGTGATGTTGGGACCGAGGTTCGGGGTGCCGGCCGCACCGTGGGCGGAGGCCGGCAGCCCCGGCGCCACGGCGAGCGTGAGCCCGGCAGCGAGTGCCACCGCGGCGGAACGGCGGAGTCTCGTCATGCGGAGGGGTTCCTTCCGTAACAAGATCGCAATGATGCCCGTCACAACATCAATCGCCGAAGGTCCATGTCAAGGGAACCGGTCCGGCATAAGGCTTTGATCGGTACGAACCCACCGGGTTCCGGAACCAAACTGACCGAAAGGCCGGTCGGAACCGGTTACGTAACCGCGTCCGCGAACACCACCACGTTGCTCCGGTAACTACCCTCGCCCCTGTCGAACACCCCGCCACAGGTGATCAGCCGTAGCCCCGCATGCGGCACGGTCGCGTAGACCTGATCACTCGGAAAGTCCCGTTTCGCGAACACCGCCACCCGCGTCACCGCGAACCGGGCCGTCGAACCGTCCTTCCGGCGCACCTCCACCCGGTCACCCACGCCCAGTTCCCGCAACCGGTAGAAGACCGCGGCCCCGTCCCGGGCGGTGTCCACATGCCCGGCGATCACCGACGCCCCGGCCTCGCCGGGCGTCGGCGAATGCCGGTACCAGCCGGCCGGTGCGTCCCCCCGCAGCGGCGGCACCTGAAGTGTTCCGTCCGCCCGCAGCCCCAGAGACATCAACTCGGTGTTCACCTCGATGGCCGGAATCCGCAGCCGCACCGGAACCGAACGCGCCATCCCGCCGGCGTCCCCATCGGCAGGGCCGTCCGTGTCGTCGTCCGGTGCGGCGCTCGCCTCCGTCGTACCCTCCTCCGTCGTAACCCCCTCCGTCGTAACCCCGGACGCGGTGGCCTCCCCCTCCGGCGCCGGAGCCGTGGTGCTCCCCGGGATCTCCGCGCCGGTGCTGGCGGCGGGCGGCGGTGCGGCATCCTCGGTGGTCAGCCCGAGGACGGTGGTCAGCACACCGAGGACCGCCAGTGCGACGGCGAGCGCCGCGGCCCGTGGATCACGGAACCGGGGCGATCGTTCCACGATGGAGGCCCGCTCCAGCGCCGCGATGACCGCTTCCGTGTGCCGGCTGCCGACGGACGGACCGGGGGACATGTCGCGGTTCAGCGGTTCGCTGGACGGCGGAGAGCGTAGGTGCCCGCCGCGGCTGCTGCCACCAGCAGGAATCCGCCGGTCAGCAGCAGGGCGAGCCGGCGCCCGGGGATCAGGCCGCCGCCGCCCGCGTCCACGCCACCCGACGGGGTCGGATCCTCGCCGGGCTTCGTCGTGGATTCGCCGCCGTCGTCCGTGCCGCCGTCGTCCGGGGCCGGTGTGACCTGGCCGCCGTTGTCCTCGCCGCTGCCGGACGGTGCCGGATCGGACCCGCCGCCATCGGTTCCACCCGGTGGCGGTGTCCCGTTCCCGGGACCGCCACCAGGACTGTCGCCAGGCCCACCGCCTCCAGGGCTGCTGCCAGGCCCTCCGCCTCCAGGGCCACCGCCTCCGGGACTGCTGCCAGGCGCGCCGCCTCCGGGGCTACCGCCAGGTTCGCCGTTTCCGGGGCTACCGCCAGGTTCGCCGTTTCCGGGGCTACCGCCGGGTTCGCCGCCTCCGGGGCTACCGCCGGGTGGATACGGCGAAGCGGTGCCCGGGCCCGCCGTCGGCGGTGCGTCATCGCCGATGTTCGTGCAGAACGCCAGCAGCGAGAAGAGCAGGATCAGCGCCAGCAGGACGCCCGCGCCGACCGCGATGATCCGATTGCGCCGGGCCGAGGCTGAAGCGCGGTGTGCCGGGGTGCCGGTTCCGGACATGAGGTCCTTCCGTGCGGTGGCCGGGAGATACCAGACAAACTGGTGGGCCAGGTTAGTCCTCCGCCGGCGGCCCCGCAGCTTTCTATCCGTGATCGGTCACTTCGGACAGCCACCCTCCGCCACGCCCGCTCCGCACAGGCAAGCCCCCGCACCGCGTGCCGCACCGCAGTGCGGAGCGTGCCGGAAGTGTCCACGCGGGGTGGGTTTCGGGGTTGTGTGCCGCGCCGTGGTGCGGACCGCGCCCGAAGTGTCCACGCGGGGTGGGTTTTGGGGTTGTGTGCCGCGTTGTGGTGCGGAGCGTGCCGGAAGTGTCCACGCGGGGTGGGTTTTGGGGTTGTGTGCCGCACTGTGGTGCGGAGCGTGCCGGAAGTGTCCACGTGGGGTTACGGGTTGACAAGGGCCGGGAGAATTCCCGCGATGATCGAGATCGAGGAATTGACGAAGACCTACGGGCGGGTGGCCGCGGTACGGGACCTCACGTTTCGCGCCGAACCCGGGCGGGTCACCGGGCTGCTCGGGCTCAACGGGTCCGGCAAGAGCACCACGCTGCGGATCCTGCTCGGCCTGACCCGGCCCACCAGTGGTTCCGCGCGGATCAACGGCAAGCGGTACCGGGACCTGGACAAGCCCCTCACCCACGTCGGTTCGGTGCTGGAGCAGGGGCTGAGCCACCCGGGGCAGTCCGGGTACGCGCACCTGGTCACCCAGTCCCTGCTCGGCGGGGTCGGGCGGGACCGGGTCGGCGCGCTGCTGGAGTACGTCGGGCTGGAGGACGCCGCCACCAAGCGCACCGGCGACTACTCGCTCGGCATGCGGCAGCGCCTGGCGGTGGCGACCGCCCTGCTCGGTGAGCCGAACGTGCTGGTCCTCGACGAGCCGGCGAACGGCCTGGATCCGCCTGGGATGGCCTGGCTGCGGGAGATGCTGCGGGCGCACGCCGACAACGGCGGCACCGTGCTGATCTCCAGTCACCTGCTGGCCGAGCTGGAGCAGGTCGTCGACGACGTGGTGATCATCGGCGAGGGGCGGATCCTGGCGTCCGGCCCGTTGTCCGAGCTGTCCGGCACCACCCAGTTGCGGGTGCGGGGCTCCGACCCGGTGCTGCTGGCGGAGGTGTTCGAGAAGGCGGGGGCGACGGTCGTACCGGCAAGCGGTCTGCTCTTCGTCTCCGGCCTGACCGCTGAGGAGGCGGGTGACCTGGCGCTGGCGGCCCGGGTGGCGATCTATGAGCTGGTCACCGAGACCCAGGATCTGGAAGACGTGTTCATGACCGTGGCGCACGGGCGAATGAGCGAAGCGCACGGGCGGATGAGCGAAGCGCACGGGCGAATGAGCGAGGCGGAGGGCCGATGATCGCGATCGTCCGGAGTGAGCTGTACCGCGGCGTGTCCATCCGGTCGTCGTGGCTGTCGCTGATCGGGTTCGGGTTCCTGGCCGCGCTGATGGGCTGGTTCGACGACAACTTCTGGTCGCTGTTCGCCGGCATCGGGGCGTTCGGGCTGGCGGCGATCGTGACCGCGCAGCACTACCAGCACCGGACGGCGGTGCTGTTGTTCCTGAGCCGCCCGCATCGCTGGCGGGTGCTGGCGGCCCAGTGTCTGACGTCGGCTCTTCTCGGGCTGGTGCTGGCGGCCGGCAGCGGCCTGGCGGTGCTGCTGGGCGGGGACGCCGGCCAGTATTCCTCGACGGTGCTGGTGACGCCGGTGATGGGTGTCTTCGGGACGCTCTGTGTGACGGTGGTCCGCAAGCCGCTGTGGTTGTTCGCCGGTCTGTTCGGCTGGCTGATCTTCGCCGAGATGCTGATCAACCAGGGGGAGATCGGCCTGCCGTTCACCTCGTTCATGGGTGCGGCCGGTGGCAACACGAAGGCGCTGCTGTTCGTGCTGGCCTGGACGGCCGCCGCCGTGGTCCCGGCGGCCTGGGCGATCCGCGGGGACCTGAACGGCGACTGAACCTAGGACCCGAGCAGGATCACCGCGGTCAGGAGCAGGACCAGGCCGGCGACCAGGGCCAGCGCGACGAGCCCGGTGGTGCGCTGACGGCCGGTGAGAGCGGTCTCGGGCCGGGGTTCGGTGGCGGTGGCCGGTGGGATCGCGTCGACGGGTGGCATCGAGTACGGCACGGCCGGCACCTCGGGATGCGGGGCCGGTGGTGTGACCGGCCGGGACGGCTGTCCGGCTTCGGCGTGGACGGCCGGCTGGGACACGTACAACGGCTGGTGGGAGGGAACGGTGTGCGCGCCGGGCCCGGCCGGCCCGCTCGGCGGGACCGGTGGGAAGAATCCGTTGGGCGGCGGCATCGGCGGACCGCCCGGCTGGATGTGGTCGGTCCATCGGCCGCCGTCCCACCAGCGCTGTGCCGGCAGGCCGCTCGGATCGGCATACCATCCGGCGGGCTGCGTCATGGGCGTGCTCCTTCTCGGCCGGGGTCGGGGCTGAGGTCCCTGATCGGCACGCGGGAAGCGGAGTTGAGGGTTCCCGCCCGCCGGGGGCTGAGGCCGGCGGGCGGGAAGGCCGGGCGGGAAGCCGGATCAGGATCTGGTGATGACCAGGTTGTCGACGGCCGCCTCGACGAGCGATGCGGTTCCGGCGTCGGCCGCCTCCACCTGGATGCGGATCGACTGCCCGGCGTACGGCGTGAGGTTCGCGGTCGCCGTGGTCCACGCCGCGGCCTTGTTGGTGGCCGCGGCGGTCTGGGTGAGCAGGGTGGTCGTGGTGCTCCCGGCGACCACCCGGATCCGCAGGTAGTCGGCGCTGGTGGCGTTGTTGAGATGGGCCAGGTACCAGGACAGGCCGAGGGTCAGCGTGCCGGACGACGGCAGGGTGATCGCCGGTGAGGTGATGCTGCTGATCCCGCCGTCCAGGTCGTTGGCGCCGGCGCTGGACCCGGCGGTGGCCCCGGTCACCAGGGCGAAGCTGCCGCCGGCGGCCGCGTCGAGCTGGGTGGCGACGCCGGAGCTGCTGGTGGCTTGCGGGTTGCCGCGTTCGAACAGCCCGGAGGTGGCGGTGTCGGCGCTGCCCCGGGTCCAGGCGGTGGCGGTCTCCAGGCCGTCGGACCAGACCGTGGTGCCGGGCGGGGTGGTGCCACCGGATGCGGAGAGGGTCCACACCGCGTGCGCGATGGCGTCGGTGTTGCGGTCCAGAGCGGTGTCGTTGATGTTGGCGGTGGTGTCGCAGGACGCGTGGTAGCAGGGGTCGAACCGGCCGGTGGTGCCGCCCCAGAGCGCGACCTGTGCTGAGGTCTTGGTGCCTTCGGCGCCGGTGAAGATGCCGCCGGCCGGGATGCCGTTGGCGATGAACGGGCCGTAGTCGCTGCGCCCGTCGAAGTCGGTGCCGCGGGTGGGCACGCCGATGCCGGTGAAGTACGAGGCGAGGGTGGCTTCGATCGCGGCGGAGCCGGCCGGTCCGGGGCCCGCGCCGGTGCCGTCGGAGTTGTCCCCGTCGTACAGGAAGTAGCCGGGGTTCGGGGATCCGATCATGTCGAAGTTCAGGTAGCCGCCGATGTCGGCCCGTTGCGCGGCGGTGAGCGAGTTGACGTACGCCGTCGATCCGCGCAGTCCCTGTTCTTCCGCTCCCCACCAGGCGAACCGCAGGTGCCGGTCGGGCTGGAGACCGGACCGGGCGACCTGGAGCGCGACTTCGAGGATGCCGGCCGAGCCGGAGCCGTTGTCGTTGATGCCGGGTCCGGCGGTGACGCTGTCCAGGTGCCCGCCGACCATCAGGGTGTCGGTGGTGTCGCCGCCGGGCCAGTCGGCGATCAGGTTGTAGCCGGTGGCGCCGCCGTACGTGAACGACTGCTGGGTGGTGGTGTACCCGGCCGCGTCGAGGAGCCCTTTCACGTAGGTGACCGAGGCCAGATAGCCGGGGCGGCCGTGGGCCCGGTTGCCGCCGTTGGCGGTGGCGATGCTCTGCAGCTGGGTGAGGTGGGCTTTCACGTTGGCGACCGGGATGTCCGGCGCCGCGGCGGCCCGTGCCGGGGTGGCGGCGACGGCCAGGCCACCGGCGATCAGGGTGGCGGCGCCGAGGACGGAGAGTGCTCGCACGGGGTGGTCCTCCGTGTACTGAGGGGAACGGTCGTGGCGAGCATGGCACCGGCCGGAGGTCGGTTAGTCATACCAATCAATACCTACTTTCGGTTGTAACGCATGGGCATCTCTGGATGGTTGACTGCTGGGGCCACGGCTCGTCAACGGAAGGCAAGGGATGCGCAGAATCCTGGCGGCCACCATCGCCGCCTCCGTAGGTCTCCTGGTCGGCGCCGGGGTCATCCCGGTGACGGCGAGCGCGAAACCCGCCAAACCTGTCGCCGGTTACACCCCACCACCCATCGACTGGGGCGCCTGTACCCGTCCCAGTCTGGTGTCCCGGGGCGCCCAGTGCGGCTTCCTGGTCGTCCCGCTCGACTACGCCAAGCCCGGCGGCACCAAGATCAAGATCGCGGTGTCGCGGATCAACCACAAGTCCACCGACGCCGAGTACCAGGGCGTCATGCTCACCAACCCGGGTGGTCCGGGCGGTTCCGGGCTGGGTCTGCCGGTGATCGGTGAGTCCGTGCCGGGCGGCGCCGGCGACTACTACGACTGGATCGGCTTCGACCCGCGCGGGGTCGGTTCCAGCGTGCCCGCGCTGACCTGCGACCCGAACTACACCGGCTACAACCGGCCGTTCTACGTGCCGGTGACGAAGAAGCTGGAGAAGACCTGGCTGGCCAAGGCCAAGGGGTACGCCCAGGCGTGCGACCGGGCCGGCGGGGCGCTGCTCGATCACCTGAAGACCACGGACACCGTGGCCGACATGGAGAGCCTGCGCAAGGCCCTCGGAGCCCACAAGATCAACTACTATGGATTCTCGTACGGCACCTACCTCGGCCAGGTCTACGCCACCAAGTACCCGGACCGGGTCCGCCGGTTCGTCTTCGACGGCGTGGTCAACCCGGAGCGGGTCTGGTACGACGCCAACCTCGACCAGGACATCCAGTTCGACAAGAACATGGACGTCTACTTCGCCTGGATCGCCAAGTACGACGCGGTCTACCACCTGGGCACCACGGCCAAGTCGGTGAAGCAGAAGTACTACAAGACGCTGTACGAGCTGATCAAGGCACCGGCGGCCGGCAAGATCGGCCCGGACGAGTGGAACGACGTGTTCGTCTCGGCCGGCTACTACGTCTACGGCTGGGAGGACGTCGCGTCGGCGTTCGCCGCCTGGGTCAACGACCGGGACGCCGCGCCGCTGCTCGACCTGTACGGGGTGCCCGGCGCCCCCGGCTCGGACAACGGATACGCCGTCTACCTGGGTGTCCAGTGCACCGATGTGCAGTGGCCGACCAAGTGGTCCAAGTGGCAGCGGGACAACTGGAAGATCCACGCCAAGTACCCGTTCATCACCTGGAACAACGCCTGGTACAACGCGCCCTGCCGGAACTGGGGCGCCAAGGCCGGCAAGCCGGTGGACGTGAACGGCGCGAAGACCCCGCCGATCCTGCTGATCTCGGAGACTCTCGACGCCGCCACGCCGTACGCCGGTGCGCTGGCGGTCCGTAAGGAGTTCCCGCGCTCGGTGCTGATCGAGGGTGTCGGCGGGACCACCCACTCCGGGTCGCTGAGCGGCATCGCCTGCACCGACGACACGATCGCCGCCTACCTGGCCACCGGCGCGCTGCCGGACCGGGTCCGTGGCAACCGGTCGGACAAGCAGTGTGAGCCGGTGCCGCAGCCGAACCCGGCGGTGGCCACCATGAAGGCGAACACCACCGGAGCCGACGAACTGCGCGCCGAGATCGGCCCGCGCCGCTGACCCGCGTGGTCATTTCCGGCGCGCTCCGCGCCGGAAATGACCACACAGCCGTGGGTCGCGGCTCACGTGCCGACTCGCGGCGCGCTCCGCGCCGCGGGTGGCCACGCGGGTGTGGGTTGCGGGTTGTGTGCCGATTTGCGGGGCGTTCCGCGCCGCGGGTGGCCACGCGGGTGTGGGTTCCGGTTGGTGTGCCGATTTGCGGCGCGGAGCGCACCGGAAATCGGCACGCGAGGTCAGCCGGCCTTCTTGGCGGCCTGGATCTGCTCGTACACCCTGGTCCGCAGTTCGATGAACCGAGGATCGGCCCGGGTGGTCAGCTGGTCCCGCTCGTCCGGCAGGTCGATCACCAGCTCGTCACGGACCACCGTCGGCGACGACGACAGCATCACCACCCGCTGCCCCAGGTAGACCGACTCGTCGATGTCGTGGGTGACGAACAGGATGGTCACGCCGAGCCGCTTCCACAGCTGCCGGACCAGATCCTCCAGGTCGGCGCGGGTCTGCGCGTCGACCGCCGCGAACGGCTCGTCCATCAGCAGGGTCCGGGGCTCGAACGCGACCGCCCGGGCGATCGCCACCCGCTGCTGCATGCCACCGGACAGCTGCCACGGGTACGCCGACTCGGAGCCGGACAGCCCGACCGCGTCCAGTGACTCGGCGACCAGTTCGGCGCGCCGCTGTTTCGGCACCCGCTTCTGCTTCAGCGGCAGTTCCACGTTGGCCCGGACGGTCATCCAGGGGAACAGGCTGCGCCCGTACTCCTGGAACACCACCGCCATGCCCTCCGGCGGCCCGTCCACCGCCTTGCCGTCCACGGTCAGCTCCCCGCCGGTCGGGTCGAGCAGCCCGGCGACGCAGCGCAGCAGGGTGGTCTTGCCGCAGCCGGACGGCCCGACCAGGCAGACCAGCTCGCCGTTGCCGACGGTGAACGTCAGGTCGCGCAGGGCTTCGACCTCACGCTCCCCGGATTTGTAGACTTTCCGCAAACCTTTGACTTCGAGCATCCGCCACGCCCCCTAACTGGACTTCCGGGCCGCGCGCAGGCCCTCGTACCATCGCAACGCCCGCTTCTCGGCGAGCCGGAAGAGCAGCGACAGCACGAAACCGAGCAGGCCGAGCAGGATGATCCCGCTCCACATCTCCGGGATCGCGAAGCTGCGCTGGAACTGCACGATGGTGAAGCCGAGACCGTTGCTGGCCGCGAACATCTCGCTGATCACCATCAGGATGATCGCGATGGACAGCGCCTGGCGCAGTCCGGCCGCGATCTGCGGTCCGGCCGACGGGAGGATCACCCGGCTGATCCTGGCGGTGCCGGTCACCCCGTAGGACCGTGCCGTGTCCAGGACGACGCCGTCGACCGCGCGGACGCCCTCCACCGTGTTCAGCAGGATCGGCCACACGCATCCGAAGACGATCACGATCACCTTCATCGCGTCGCCGATCCCGGCGAACAGCATGATCACCGGCACCAGGACGGGCGGCGGGACGGCCCGGAAGAACTCCAGGACCGGCTCCACCACGGCCCGCAGCCGCCGGTTCATCCCGATCGCCACCCCGGCCGCGATCCCGATCACCGCCGCCAGCAGGTAGCCGGCGAACAGCCGCAGCAGACTCGGCACCACGTCGGTCCGCAGCTGCTGGAGCGTCCAGGTGTCACCGAAGGCGACGAGGATGTCCGACAGCGGCGGGGCATAGAAGTTCTCGCTGTTCGCGCTGAGGATCCACCATCCCGCGAAAAGCACGAGAGGCAGAGCAAGCGCTTTGAGTACGCCCACCTAAACGGTCACCTCGCCTCGGACTGACTGGTGCCAGGCGAGCAGGCGGCGCTCGCCGGTACGAGCCAGCAGGTTGATCAGCACGCCGAGCAGTCCGGTGACGACGATCAGGGCGTACATGGTGGGCACCGCCTCGGACGCCTGCGCGACCGCGATCTCCCGGCCCAGACCGGGCGAGCCGATCACCAGCTCGGCGGTGATCGCCAGCACCAGGGCCACCGAGGCGGCGAGGCGGACACCGGTGAAGACGTACGGCAGGGCGGTGGGCCAGAGCACGTACCGGATCCGGGCCCAGGCCGAGAACCGGAAGCTGCGCGCGGTCTCGAACGCGACCGGGTCGACGTCCGCCACCCCGTACAGCACCTGGACCAGGACCTGCCAGAACGCGGCGTAGCAGACCAGCAGCAGGGTGGAGCCCAGATCGGTGCCGTAGAGCAGCACGGCGAGCGGGATAAGCGCCACCGACGGGATCGGGCGCAGGAACTCGACGGTCGAGGCGGTCAGCGCCCGCAGCAGCGGCACCGAGCCGATCACGATGCCGGCCAGCACCCCGGCGCCGACCGCGAGGGCCAGCCCGAGCGCCCACGCGAACAGGGTGTCCCACAGTGCCGCCCAGAACACGGCGGTGCCGGCTTCGGTGGCCAGTGCGGCCCCGATCCGGCTGGCCGGTGGCAGGAACCGGTCGTCGACCAGACCCAGCCGTGGCACCAGTTCCATCACGAGAAGCAACCCGGCCAGGCCGGCAACCCCGAGGAGCGGGTTGCCGGCCCGGGCCGGGCCGGCACGGCGGGCCGTCGTCACGGCAGCAGTTTCGCCAGGTCCGGGGTGCCGGTGAAGATGCCGTCGGTGGCGCCCAGCTCGGCCAGGGTCTGCACGGACGCCTCGTTGATCTGGACCGGCCACTTCGGCAGGACCAGCGACGCGCGGAGCTTCTCGTCGATCTTGGTGTAGGAGGCCAGGATCGCGCGCACCTCGTCCGGGTTCGAGTCGGCGTAGGTCAGCGACTCGTTGACCGCCTCGGTGAACCGGGCGACCAGGTCCGGGTCGGTCTCCTGAAGCTTGCCGGAGGTGAAGTAGGCGGCCACGGTCAGGTTCGGGGCGGCGTCCACGAAGGTGGAGGCGATCTCCCGGCCACCGGCCGCCTTGATCGTGCTGAGCGTCGGCTCGACCGCCCAGGCGGCGTCGATCTGGCCGTCGGCGAGGGCCGCGGCCATGTTCGGGAACGGCATCTCGACGAACTGCAGCGTCGCCGGGTCACCGCCGGCCTTGCGCACCGACTGCCGGGTCACGGTGTCACCGATGTTCTTCAGGGTGTTCACCGAGATCTTCTTGCCGGCCAGGTCCTTGGCGGTCTTGACCGGGCTGTCGCCCTTGACCACCACGGCGCCGAAGTCCTTGCCCGCCTCACCGGTGGAGGCGACACCGGCGGCGACCACCTTGATCGGTACGTTCTTGGTCTGCGCGATCATCAGGGAGGTCATGTTGCTGAACCCGAACTGGAACTGGTCGCT
Organism: Actinoplanes sp. G11-F43; assembly: GCF_050589265.1. NCBI lineage: Bacteria > Bacillati > Actinomycetota > Actinomycetes > Micromonosporales > Micromonosporaceae > Actinoplanes > Actinoplanes sp. G11-F43. The sequence goes on along the minus strand of NZ_JBNZCE010000016.1, from coordinate 69,470 downwards.
GACCACACCGGGCACGATCGCCGCGCCGCCCTGGCCGGCCTCCAGGGTGAGTTCGATGTTCCGGGAGGCGAAGAAACCCTTCTGCTGACCCAGGTAGATCGGGGCCACGTCGAGGATCGGGATGATGCCGACCTTGACCTTGTCGACACCGCCCTCGGTGGTCGTGCCACCGGAATCACCGTCCGTACCGCATGCCGCCAGGGAACCCGCGAGCACGACTGCCGCGAGCCCCGCGAGAAGACGCCGCATATTTACTCCTTCGAAATCTGTGCGCATAACGAACATGAATTCTCATGTAGAACGCTATGATGTGCCCCGTGTCACGTCAACGATGTTCGATCAACTGATGCCGCGCGAACCGTACTACGTTCAGTCGTTGGAACGGGGACTCGCGGTGATCCGCGCCTTCGACGCGCAGCACGCCGAACTCACCCTCAGTGACGTGGCCCGCGCCTGTGGCCTGACCCGGGCGGCGGCCCGGCGATTCCTGCTCACCCTGAGCGATCTCGGATACGTGCGCACCGACGGCCGGCTGTTCTCCCTCGCCCCCCGGGTGCTGGAGCTCGGATATTCATATCTGTCGAGCATCTCGCTGCCCGAGATGGCCGAACCACACCTGGACCGGCTGGTCGCCGAAGTGCGCGAGTCGTCGTCGATGTCGGTGCTCGACGGCGACGACATCGTCTACGTGGCCCGGGTCCCGACCAGCCGGATCATGCGGGTCGCGATCAACGTGGGCACCCGGTTCCCGGCGTACGCGACCTCGATGGGGCGGGTCCTGCTGGCCGCACTGCCGGAGGAGCGGCTGGAGGCGTACCTCGATCGGGTCCGGCTCGAACCGCTCACCGACCGCACCGTCCGGACCACCGGAGAACTGCGCGCCGAACTCGCCCGGGTGCGGCTGCACGGGCACGCCGTCGTCGACCAGGAGCTGGAGGAGGGGCTGCGGGCCATCGCCGCCCCGATCCGGGACCGCACCGGCGCCGCCGCCGCGGCCGTCAACGTCTCCGTGCACGCCGCCCGCGCCACCGTCGGCGACATCCGGGAACGCCTGCTCCCGCCACTGCTCGCCGCCACCGCCGCGATCGAGGCCGACCTGCGGATCGCCGCCCGCCGCCGGACGGCGTAACCACTCAACGATCGGCGTTCCCGGCCGAACAGAACATACGTGCCGAGTGTTCCGGGTACGCGCTGGTGGCTGGCCTGGCTGGTGTGCGGGCTGGTATCGGCCGTGGCGTACATGATGCTGCCGTACGGCTGGCTCTCCGTGTCCATCGCCACGATCGTCTCGGTGGTGCTGTGCGCGGTGCTGATCGGCGGCATCCGGCGGCACCACCCGGCCAACGCCTCCGCCTGGCGCCTGTTCGTCGCCGGGATGGTCATCTGGATCCTCGGCGACGTCGCCTACGCGTACCAGATGCTGCTCGGTGGCGGCCCCACCTTCCCGGCCCTGGCCGACGGGCTCTACCTGGGCGCCTATCCCACCCTGGCGGTCGGGCTGTTCCGGCTCACCCGGGAACGCGGTCCGCTGCGCTCCGGCACCGTCATCGACTCGGCGATCATCGGCGTCGGGGTCGGCATCGTCTACTGGACGTTCGTGATCGAGCCGATCGTCGCCGACAGCACCGTCCCCCTGCTCACCCGGCTGGTCACCGCCGGCTACCCGACCGCCGGGGTGCTGCTGTGCGCGGTGATCACCCCGATCCTGCTCCGGCGCGGGCCACGCACCCCCAGCCTGTGGCTGCTCACCGCGGGCAGCCTGGTCACCCTGGCCGCCAACGTCGGATACACCCTGCTGTACGGGGTGGTGCCGGAGACCATCCTGTACGGCACCTACCTGGTCGCGTACGCCTTCTGGGCCGCCGCAGCCGCCCACCCGTCGATGTCCGTACCGCTCAGCGGCGACCGGGACAGCCTCGGCCGCAGCCGCCTGCTGGTCCTCACCGCCTCCACCCTGCTCGTCCCGGCCGTCCAGCTGATCCAGGGCGAACACGGCGGCGGGGCGATGAACCGGGTGGTCGCCGCGGTCTGCTCGATGGCCCTGTTCATCCTGGTCGCCACCCGGATGAGCGGATACATCACCCGGGTCGACTCGCAGGCCCGCCAGCTGCGCCACCTGGTCATGCGCGACGACCTGACCGGCCTGCCCAACCGCCGCGACTTCGAGCGGCAGGCCGCCGCCGCGGTCGCCGCCGGCCCCTGCCACATGATCATGATCGATCTGGCCGGCTTCAAACACGTCAACGACCGGCTCGGCCGGGCCGTCGGCGACCAGGCCCTGATCGCGGTCGCCGCCCTGCTGCGCGACTGCGTCCGGGAAGGCGACGTGGTGGCCCGGATGGGCGCCGACGAGTTCGCCGTCCTGGCCCGTGACACCCTGCCCGGGGACGGTCCGGCCGTCGCCGGGCGGCTCCGGGACCTGCTGCGCCATCCGGTCCACGCCGGGGAACACGAACTGCTCCTCAACGCCCGTCTGGGTGTCTCCTCCTCGGGTTCCCCGCCGGTGGGCGCCGCCGAGCTGGTGCGCCGCGCCGACACCGCCCGGTACGCCGCCAAATCCACCGGCGGCCGGCTCGTCGAATACACCCCCGCCCTGGACGAGCGGGCCGAAGCAGCCGAACGTCTCGGCGCCGACCTGCGGCACAGCCTCGACGACGGCGACTTCCACGTCGTCTACCAGCCCATCGTCGACCTCCGCGACGGCAGCACGGTCGCTGTCGAAGCCCTGGTCCGCTGGGTGCACCCGGTCCGCGGGTTCGTCAGCCCGGCCGCGTTCATCCCGGTCGCCGAGGACAACGGCCTGATCGTCGAACTCGGCGAATGGATCATGCGGACGTCACTGCGGCGCCTCGCCGACTGGCGCCACATCCTCGGCCCGGCCGCCCCGCTCTACATCAGCGTCAACGTGTCCGCCCGCCAGCTCAGCGAACCCGGCTTCCCGGCCGTGGTCACCGCCATCCTCGCCGAGACCGGCCTGGAACCGGCCGCCCTGCTGATCGAGGTGACCGAGACGGCCATCTTCGGCGGCGGCACCGCCATCGAGGCGGTCGAGTCCCTGCACCGGGCCGGCATCCGGATCGCCCTGGACGACTTCGGCACCGGCCACTCCTCACTGGGCCTGCTCCGCACCGTCCCGGTCGACGTCCTGAAGGTGGACAAGAGCTTCGTCGACGAGATCACCGAACCGGGCGGCCGCGCGGTCATCGTCGACGCCCTGATCCACGTCTGCACCGGCCTGGGCCTGCGAGCGGTCGCCGAGGGTGTGGAGACCGAGGCGCAGGCGGTCTACCTGCGCGACCTCGGCTACCACTACGCCCAGGGCTACCACTTCGCCAAGCCGGCCGCCGACCCGTCCTTCACCACCCACACCCTGCCGGAACCCGCCCGCCGCTGACCGGCGGTCGTCACCCGTCCGGGCCCGGCCGGAAATTCAGATAAATCGCGACCAGGCGGCGGGCCCGCGCTATCCGGGTGCGGACGGTGTTCAGCGGCAGATGCAGAAGATCGGCGATCTCCTCGTACGAGCGCTGATCGAATTCCCGCAGACGCAGCGCCTCCCGATAATGATCGGGCAGGCGAGAAATCGCATTGTCCACGTCCATTCGGGTGGCCGCCACCGAACTCATCCGGACGGTGGGTGCCGGCAACTCGTCGGTGGGTGATCCGGCCCGGGTCTTACGGCGCAGCACCTCCAGGGCCGCGTTCACCGCGAGCCGGTGCAGCCACGTGGTGAAACGGGCGCGGGCCTGGAAACCGCCGATCCCGCGGGCCACCGCGATCAGGGTCTCCTGGGCGGCGTCCTCCACGTCGGTGGTGTCGGCGAGAATACGCCGGGCGCCGGAATGGGCCAGCCGCCGAATATGAATCTCGCTCAATAGCCGTTGGAGGTCGGGGCGGGAACCGGCGGCGGCCCGGATCGCCAATTCGTGGAGATCGTCATGCGATTCCGGCATCCCGGAATGGTATGACCGGCCGGTATCGGCGGAACGACGGGACGGGTGGCACAATCCGTGGCGGAGATCGAATTCATCGGTCGTTACCGGGTTTCTCGAAAACTGGGCGGGGGTGCGTTCGCCGAGGTGTTCCTGGCCGTCGACGAGGACCTGGAGTCGCCGGTGGCGATCAAGGTGCTGGCGGACCGGTGGGCGCTGGACGCCGACATCCGGGAGCGGTTCCTGAACGAGGCGCGGCTGCTGCGCCGGATCGGCGGCCCGCGGCTGGTGGCGGTGCACGACATCGGGCAGCTGCCGGACGGGCGGCCGTACTTCGTGATGGCGTACGCCGATCGGGGCACTGTGGAGGACCGGCTGGCCGCGGCGGGCGGCCGGGTTCCGGTGGACGCGGCGCTGGCGGTGGTCCGGGAGGTGGCGCTGGCACTTCAGACGGTGCACCAGGCGGGCGTGGTGCACCGGGATGTGAAACCCGCCAACCTGTTGATCTTCAAGGAGGACGACGGGGGGAGGGCGACGGGTGACGGCAGCCCGCTGTTGAAGGCGGGGGAGCGGCTGGTGCTGGGGGATTTCGGCCTGGCCAAGGACCTGACCGTGCGGGCCAGCGGCCTGAGCCTGCCGGTCGGCACCCCCGGCTACATGGCCCCGGAGCAGTCCGATCCGAGCGCCGCCGTCGACCAGCGCGCCGACGTCTACGCGTGCAGCGCCCTGCTGGCCCGCCTGCTCACCGGCCGTCCCGGTGGTGTGGACGGGACGGACCGGTCGATCAGCCCCGCGGTCCGGAACACCATCACGTCCGGGCTGAGTCCGTCACCGGACGCGCGCCCGTCGTCGGCGGCGCAGTGGCTGGCCGATCTGGACGGGGCCCCGGGCGGTCACCGGCTGATGCGAACCGGGATGGTGGCATCGGCGCTGGTGGTGGCGTTGACGGTGGTCGCGGTGACACTTCTGGGCTACGGCTGGCCGAAGGCTGGAGGTGTTTCCGGGGCGGCGCCGGCCGTTTCGCCCACGGTCCGCTGGGAGCAGGTGAAGGACGACACCGGAGCGATTGCGGTACGCGTACCGAGCACCTGGAGCCAACGGTGGGGAAACGGCTGGCATCCCGGTCAGAGCCCGTTCTTCAACCGGGTCAATGTCGGCCCGGGTCTGAACGCCTCCCCGAACGTGTCCGACTGGTTCACCGACGCGGCCGTGCCGGGCCTGTTCGTGGGGGTCTCGTCGAAGGTGGTGGCGGAGGGCGGGTTCACGCCGGAGTACATGGCGCGGTATTTCGGCCCGTCCGGCTGCACGGTGGCGGAGACCGGCGGTTTCCGGCTGGACCGGCTGGCGCTGACCGGGGTGCAGGGCTTGTGGACGTGTCCGGGTGGCGTGCGCTGGCGGTACGCGTACGGCTGGCCGGAAGGTCGTGATCGGGTCCTGGCCGTGGAGATCAAGATGGTGGCGCCGGGTGACGAGCCGGCCTGGACGGAGGCCCTGAACAGCGTGACCGTGTCCGGCACGCCGAAGTAGGCCAGGGCCTCCGGAGCGGGCGCCTACGGGATCCACTTCTCCCAGATCTCGCGGTTGCCGTCGGCCCATTTCTTGGCGGCCTGGTCGGCGGTCATCTTCCCCTGGACCATGTCCTTGGCGACCTGGTTCTGGTCGTTGTTGGTCCACGTCCAGTTCTTCAGGAAGGTGGCGGCCGGGCTGCCCGAGTCGACGAACGCCTTGCGGGCGATCTTGTCCAGGTCGTACGGCTGGTAGTCGCAGGTGACCTCGTCCGGGTCGGCGTCGCAGCCGACCTTGTACCGGGGCAGCGGGATGTGCGCCAGTTCGACGTCGGACAGCAGCCACTGGGGTTCGTAGAAGTAGCCGATCGCCGGGGTGCGGTTCTTCTGCGCCTTCCGGAACGCCGCGATCAGTTTGTCCTCGCTGCCCAGGTACTCCACCGTGTAGTCGAGTTCGAGATTCTCGATCAGGTTGGTGTCCTTGGTGACGAAGGACGGGTCACCGGCGATGAACCGGCCCTTCTCCCCGGTGGTGGCGGTCTTGAACAGCGAGGCGTGCTCGTTGAGTTTGCGCCACTGGGTGATGTCCGGGTACTCCTCGGTCATCCACTGCGGCACATACCAGCCGATCACGCCCTTGTTGCCGGTCAGGCCCAGCTCGACGGCGACCTTCTGACCGTCGATGTATTTCTTCTTCAGGTCGTCGTGACCCCAGTTCTCCAGGATCACGTCGATGCTGCCGTCCACGAAGCCGGCCCACGAGGCGGTCTCGGTCAGCTCGTAGCTGTTCACCTTGCAGTTCAGCTCCTCCTTCAGGAGGTAGCCGACCACGGCGGCGTTGGCGGCGTACCCGGACCAGGGGTTGATCGCGATGTTGACCGTGCCGCAGGTGTCGGGGCTGGGCACCCCGGGCGGCGGGGTGATCGCCGTCTCGGTGGTGGCGCACCCGGCGGCCACGGTCAGGCTGAGCGCGGCGAGCGCCTGGACGACCCGGCGGATCACCATGCCGCCGCCCGTTCCCGCTTGGCCCGCTTGGCGAGGACCTCCTCGGTGAGCGACACCAGCACGTGTTTGACCGATTCGCGGTCGCGGGCGTCGCACTCCATCAGCGGTACGCCGGGGGAGACCCCGAGGGCGTCCCGGACCTCGTCGAGGACGAACCGCTGGGCGCCGGGGAACCGGTTGATGCCGACGATGAACGGGATCTCGTGCTCCTCGAAGTAGTCGATGGCGGGGAAGGAGTCCTCGATCCGCCGCGTGTCGACCAGCACGATCGCACCGAGGGCGCCGGTGACCAGGTCGTCCCAGAGGAACGCGAACCGGTCCTGGCCGGGCGTGCCGAACAGGTACAGCAGCAGCGCCTCGTCGAGGGTGATGCGGCCGAAGTCGAGCGCGACCGTGGTGGTGGTCTTGCCGGACACCGCGGAGGTGTCGTCGATGCCGATCGACCTCTCGGTCATCTCGGCCTCGGTGACGAGCGGCTCGATCTCGGAGATGGCCCCCACGAAGGTGGTCTTGCCGACGCCGAAACCGCCACTGATGACGATCTTGACAGCGATGGGGTGCGCTGCCGACGGCTCCCTAGAGCGCCCGGACACGGTCCCTGATCCTTTCGATCAAACTGGTGGAGAGTTCCTCCGGCTGGTCCTGCACGCTGAGGAAACCCTGGGTGATCAGGTCGGCGACGATGACCCGGACCACGCCGAGCGGCGCGCGCAGCGCCACCGACAGGTCCGCCACCGACATCGGCGACTGCGCGAGCTCGACGATCCGCCGGGACTCGAAGCGCAGTGGCGCCGACAGTGCGGCCGGGGCCGCGTGCAGCAGGGTCTCGATACGCAGGCCGTCCTGGAGGGGCTGGGTGCGCCCCCCGGTGAGCATGAACGGGCGGATCACCGGATCCTCGTCCATGTCGCTCGAGTGCAGGCCGCCACCCGGCGACGGCCGGTGTGACCCGGCGTACGGTACGGCGCCGGACTCGGCGTCCCACGACGGCCTGGTCATCGCGGCAGGTGCTGCCGGGACTCTGCGATCAGGGCCGGGGTGAGCAGATCACCGAACCGCTCGGTGAGCAGCGAGATCTCGTAGCCGACCAGGCCGAGATCGCAGTCGCTGCCGGCCACCACCCCGAGGCAGCTGCCGCCCGCGATGACCGAGACCAGCAGGAAACCCCGGTGCATCTCGATCATGATGAGCTTGAGGCCGTCGAAGTCGTAGCGCCGCGACGCGCTGCGGGCCAGGCTGGCCAGACTGGAGACGATGGCGGCCAGCTGGTCCGCCTCGGCCCGGTTCAGCCCGTCCGAACTGGCGATCAGCAGCCCGTCGGAGGACACCGCCACGGCGTCACGCACGCCGTCCGTCTGGTGGACGAAGTTGCCGAGCAGCCAATTGAACTGGTGCCGATCCGACGACGTGTCAACGCTCATCATTCTTCTTTCCGGGTTGCTGCCGAGGGGCCACTGCGGGACGGTCGTCACTGGGACCCCGCATTTTCCGAACTGCCACGCTGAATGCCGCTGCGCAGGGCGTTGAGCCGGTCCCGCACCGACTCCGCGGAGCCGCTGACGGGGGCCGGCCGGTCGGCCGGCGCGCTGCTCGACGCGGTGGGTGGTCGCGTCTGGCCGCGCTGGGCGCGGGGTGTGCGCTTCTTCAGGCCGTTGGCCGTCCGGGGCGCGTCGTCGTCGGACGGTCCGATGTCGAGCACCGCGGTCATCGCCGCCGCGTTCGTCCTGTCGTCCTTGACCACCACGTACTCGATGGCGGTGGAGTGTAGTGGCCGGTCGGCGGTGACCACACCGGCGGTCACCGGCTGGGCGGCCTGGCCGACCTCGGCCGGCGGGATCCGCAGCGGCGCGGCCGGGGACACCGGCGTCTCGGGGCGCCGCTGACGGGCCGGCGGCGCGGGCGGGCGCGGGGTGGCGCCGACACTCTGCTGGTCGGTGAGGATCTCGGCGGGCAGGGTGATCCGCGCGGTCACCCCGGTCACCGGCGACGGGGTCAGCTGCACCTCGATGCCCATCTGCTGGGCGAGCCGGCCGACCACGTAGTGGCCGAGGTAGCGGGCCGGGGCGGTGATGAAGTCGCCCTCACCGCGCAGACGCTCGTTGTAGCGCTGCATGTCCGCCGCCGACATGCCGATGCCCTGGTCGGTGACGGCGATCAGGTACGAGCCACCGATCCGCCGGCCGTGGATCTCCACGTCGACGTCCGGCGGGGAGAAGTTCAGCGCGTTCTCGATCAGCTCGGCCAGCATGTGCGCGATGCCGCTGACGGTGGCGCCGTTGACCAGCGTCTCGTCCACCCGGCGCAGGGTGACCCGGCGGTACTCCTCGACCTCGGAGACGGCCGCGCGGATCACGTCGGAGACCAGCAGCGGTTCGGAGAGCTGCCGGGGGCTGGCCGCGCCGACCAGGATCAGCAGGCTCTCCGCGTTCCGCCGCATGCGGGTGGCCAGGTGGTCGAGTTCGAAGAGGTTGGCCAGGCCGGTCGGGTTGGACTCCTCCCGTTCCAGCTTGGTGATGAAGCCGAGCTGGCGGCGCAGCAGGTTCTGGTTGCGGCGGCCCAGGTTGGCCAGCGACTCGGCGGTGGTCCGCCGCAGCGTGGCCTGCTCGGTGGCCAGCGCGTACGCGGTGGCCTGCACCCGGTCGAAGGCGTCGGCGACCAGCCGGACCTCGACACTCGCGCCGCGGGGCACCAGGACCGGCGCCGGCGGGTCGGTGCCGTCGCCGGTGCTGGCCTTCTGCACCGCGTCCGGCAGCTGGAAGCTGGCCAGCCGGTTGGCTTCGGAGGCCAGCACGGTCAGCGGCCGGGCCACCGACTGGGAGGCGACGGTGGCCAGCCAGATCGAGCCGATCAGGCAGAGCAGCACCGCGCCGAGCAGGACCGCCATCCGGATCGAGGCCTCGTCCTCCAGGGCGGTGGCGCGGGCGGCGATGACCGAGCCGACGTGGTGTTCCAGTTGCAGGGCGTCGTCGAGCACCGTGGTGTGCGCGGACCACCAGGACTGCGGGTTGACCTGGAGGGCCCGGCCGTCGCCGGACTGCAGCGCGACCTGTTCGAAGTAGGCCGCCTCGCGGGCCGCGCCGGTGTCCAGCACGTAGTCCATCGAGGCCCGCTCGGTCGCGTTGGCCGAGCGCTGGAACGCGACGAGTGCCGCGTCCTTGGTGGAGCGCATGGTCACGAACTGCAGGAACTCGCCCTGTTTGAAGCCGCCGGCGGAGAAGACGCCGTTGAGGAAGGCCCGCTCCTGGGAGGTGGCCTCCTTGATGGCGCCGAGCGCTTCCAGGGTGGCCGCGCCGCGGCGCAGTTCGCCGTCGCCGTTGCTGTCCAGTTCGAAGTCGAGGTTGCCCAGGTCGGCGATCCGGGCGGTGTAGAAGGCGAAGGTGGCGGCGCGCTGGCCGGAGCCGGTGTCGGTGCCGGCCCGGACTCCGGCCAGGCCGTCCAGCTGCTGCACCGCGGCGGCGACCCGGTCGTCGACCTCCTCGCCGTCGGTGATCAGGTTCTCCAGCTGGTCGCGGCGCAGGTCGACGGCGTCGCGGGCGGGCAGCAGCTCGGTGCGGAAGGCCTCGTTGCCGCCGAGCAGGCCGGCCGTCAGGCCACGCTCGGTCTGCAGGTCCTGGACGAGTTCGGCGACGGCGAGGTCGATGGTGACGGCGCGGGCGGTGGCCGAGGCGGTGCGGTAGTTGTCCACCTCGCCGACCGCCACGATGGCGAGCAGCACCAGGGTGGTCGCGACCGGCAGGGCGAGGGTGCGGACCACGCGACGGCGGATCGTGCCGCCGGATCGCCGGGCGGCCCGCGCCCACATTCCGCCCTCCGGGGCCCGCGGGACCGGCTGAGTCTCGCCGACCGGCGCGGACTGCTCGGACTGCTCGGCGCCCTGAACCTGGACGGACAAGCGATCAGCTCCTCTGTCGACCATCGGCCGGGCGTGATCACGGCCGGTGCGTCGATTCACTACGGGTGAACCGGCAGGTTTCTTTTCAACAAGGGGTGGAGAAAGGAACAAAGCGATGCGGCGAACCCGGGGAAGGAACTGATCTTCCGGGATCGCCGCAACAGCTTCTTCTCTTCGCCCTTGATGGTCAACACCAAGGGCCGAAATTTACGGCAGTGCAACCTCTTTATGCATTGGCACCCTTACGCGCGGTTATTTGGGAGCGTTTTCAGTGACCGCCTGTGAGGTCGCGACTGGCGTCGATCAACCAGCCGGCCAGATGCGCCGCGAAGGACGCTCGCACCATGAGCCAAAAAACCGGTTCGCGGCGGAGCAGAATCACCGGTGTGTGCGCGAGCGTGGTCTGCGCGTGGTCACCGACAGCGAACATCGACGGGTGCAGATCCAGCGAGCATCCGAGGGCGAGCAGCTCGCGGATGCCGGGACCACTCAGCTCCAGAGTGGTGCGCTGTGCCGACACGTCCACCACCGAGGCGCCGGCGACCGATTCGTACCGTGCGGTCAGGCGCTCCTGAGCGTCCGGCGGCCCGATCGCCAGCCACTCGTCCGGGCCCAGCCGCAGCAGCGTCACCCCGGGCTCGGCCGGCGGCTCCCGGTCCAGCCGCAGATTGAGCTGGGTCAGGAACGGCCTTTCCACCACCATCGACGGCAGCGGCACCCCGGTCAGGGGTGTGGTCCGGTCAGCCGTCACGACGGGCTCCTTCCGGGTCGTAGAGGACGGAACCGGTGACCGTCACCGGGGTCAGACCGTCGTCGAGAGTCGCCCACAGCGTCTGCCCGTGCAGCGCGCGACCGTTGCGGATCAGGGCGAGCGCGAAGGTCCGGCCCAACGCGGCGCTGTGGTACGACGACGTCACGTGACCGAGGGCGGTGACCGGCGGTTCCGGAACTTCCGGGGTCCCGAGCAGGTGCGAACCCTCCGGCAGAAGCACCCCGTCCACCGGCACCAGACCGACGAGCTGTTTCCGGTCCGGGCGCGCGGTATCCGTACGGGTGAATGATCGCTTGCCGATGAAATCGGCCTTCTTCGCCGAGACCGCCCAGCCCAGGCCCAGATCGTGCGGGGTGACCGTGCCGTCGGTGTCCTGCCCGATGATCGGATAGCCCTTCTCGGCGCGCAGCACGTGCATCGTCTCGGTGCCGTACGGCGTGACCCCGAGCCCGGCCAGCCGGGTCCAGAGCGCGAGCGCGTCCCACCAGCTCACGTTGATCTCGTAGGCCAGCTCCCCGGAGAAACTGATTCGGCACACCCGGGCGCCGATCCCGGCGACGGTGGCGTCCCGCCAGGTCATGAACGGGAACGCGGCCCGGCTGACGTCCAGCTCCGGCGCCAGGCCGGCCAGGATCTCCCGCGATCCCGGCCCGACCAGCGCGACGGTGGCCCACTGCTCGGTCACCGACGTGCAGCGCACTTTCAGCGCGGGCCACTCGGTCTGCAGCCACTCCTCCATCCAGTCCAGGATCAGCGCGGCGTTGCCGGTCGTGGTGGTGACCAGGAACCGGTCCTCGGCCAGCCGGATCACCGTCCCGTCGTCGAGCACCATGCCGTCCGGTCCGCACATCAGCCCGTACCGGATCGCGCCGGGTTTCAACGTGCTGATCATGTTGGTGTAGAGGCGGTCCAGGAACTCTCCGGCGTCCGCACCCCGCACGTCGATCTTGCCGAGCGTGGAGGCGTCCATCATCGCCACGTTCTCCCGCGCGGCCCGGCACTCGCGATCCACCGCGGCCGCCATGTCCTCGCCGTCCCGCGGGTAGTACCAGGGGCGTTTCCACTGGCCGACGTTCTCGAACACCGCACCGTCGGCCTCGTGCCAGCCGTGCAGGGCGGTCACCCGCACCGGGTCGTAGCGCATGCCCCGGTCCCGGCCGGCCAGGGCGGCGAACGACACCGGCCGGTACGGCGGCCGGAACGTGGTGGTGCCCAGCGCGCCGATCTCCACACCGAGCAGTTCGGCGACGACTCCGCTGGTCAGCGTGCCGGACGTCTTGCCCTGATCGTGTGCGGTACCGGCCGTGGTGTAACGCTTCACGTGCTCGGCGGAGCGCATTCCGGTCCCGGTGGCCCGCGCGATGTCGGCGACCGTGACGTCCCGCTGCAGATCCACGAAGCTGACGGCCGGATCCCCGGGCAGCGTCCACACCGCGATCGCCTTCCCCGCCGGAACCTCGTCGACCACCGGCAGGTCGATCACCCCCGCGCCCGGAACGGCCCGCCGCCCGGCATCGACACCATCAACCAGACAACCACTGATCGTGTACGTGCCCCGAACCGCACCCGCCACCTCCAGCCGCTGCCGGCAGCCACCGTCCGGCCGGAACGCGCCGATCTCCGGGTCGTAGGTCAATCGCCCGCCGGCCTGCGAGAACAGCGCCCCGACCGGATTCCACCCACCCGACACGAGCAGCAGATCGGCGTCCACATCCCGGGACACGCCCGGCCCCCGCAGGGTCACCGCCGACACCCGATCGGTTCCGGTCACCCCGGCCACCGCCCAGCCGGGCAGCACCTCGATCCCGGCCTCGGCGCACCGCCGCGCCCACTCCGCGCCGGGACCGTCGCGCAGGTCGGCGATCGCGGCCACCTCGACCCCGGCCGCGTGCAGGTCCAGAGCCGCCGCATACGCGCTGTCGTTCCCGGTCAGGATCACCGCCCGCTCACCGGGGGACACCCCGTACCGGTTGACGTAGGTCCGGGCCGCCCCGGCCAGCATCACACCCGGCCGGTCGTTGTCCGGGAAGGCGATCGACCGCTCGTGCGCGCCGGTCGCCAGGATCACCCGCCCGGCCCGGATCCGCCAGATCCGCTCCCGGATCGCGTCCGCCGGTGCCGCCGCGCCGAGATGATTCGTCCGGCGTTCGACAGCGACCACATGGTTGTCGTCGTAGTAGCCGAACGCGGTGGTCCGGGACAGCACCCGCACCTCCGGCGCCGCGTGCAGGGTCGCGGCCGTGGCCGCCACCCAGTCGAGCAGCTCACCGGTGCCGAGCAGGCTGCCGCCGAGGTCCGGCTGGTCGTCGACCAGGATCACCCGGACCCCGGCGGTGGCGGCGGTCGCGGCGGCCGCCAGCCCGGCCGGGCCGGCCCCGATCACCAGCACCTCGCAGTGCGCGTGGATGGCGTCGTAGCGGGCCGGATCCGGCCGGTCGGCGAGCCGTCCCCGCCCGTGCAGGCCACGCGCCACCAGCCCGTCGAACAGCTCCACGGTCGTCGCGGTCAGCATCGGCTCCGGGAACGGCTCCTCGATCTGCACGATCGCGTTCGGCTCCTCCACCCCGGCGGAGAAGACGCCGCGCGGGCGGCCGGTGGCGATCCCGGACGACACCACCCGCACCCCGTTGGCCAGCAGCGCCGAGGCGAGCGTGTCACCCGCCCGGCCTTGGTATTCGCGCCCGTCGAAGGTGAACCGCAGCGTCACGACAGCACCTCGTTGGTGACGGTGTCCCGGGTCAGGCTGAACCAGCGGCGGCAGCCCGCGCTGTGACTCCACCGCTCCCGGAACGGTCCCTTCGGGTTGTCCCGGAAGAACAGGTAGTGCGCCCACTCCTGATCGGACAGCGCCCGCGGATCGGCCGGATAGGCCACCCCCGCCTGCCCGCCGTAGTGGAACTCGGACTCGTCACGTGGCCCGCACCAGGGGCAGGGAATCAGCATCATGGGCGTTCCTAGCGTTCATTCGCGTGCCGCCTTCCGGCCCGAATCGGACCGCAACTAACCACGCAGTCTGGTTTCTCAATCGCGTGCCGCCTTCCGGCCCGAATCGGACCGCAAGTTGGCACGCGGTGTGGGTTCTCGGTTGTGTGCCGCCTTGCGGTGCGGATTGGACCGGAAGTTGGCACGCGGTGTGGGTTCTCGGTTGTGTGCCGACTTGTGGTGCGGATCGGACCGCAAGTTGGCACGTGGTGTGGGTTGTCGATCGCGTGGTGACTTTTGGTGTGGAATGGACCGGAAGTTGGCACGTGGTGTGGGTTGTCGATCGCGTGGTGACTTTTGGTGTGGATTGGACCGGAAGTCGGCACGTGGTGGGGGCGGGGTCAGTGGGCGACGGCTGCGGCGCCGTGTTCGTCGACCAGGGCGCCCGTCGTGAAGCGGTCGAGGCTGAACGGGGCGTTCAGCGGGTGTGGTTCGCCGTGCGCGACGGTGTGCGCGTAACACCAGCCGACGCCGGGGGTGGCCTTGAACCCGCCGGTGCCCCACCCGCAGTTCAGATACAGGTTGCCGACCGGGGACAGGCCGACGATCGGGGACGCGTCGGGGGTGGTGTCGACGATGCCGCCCCAGGTGCGCAGCACGTGCGCGCGGGCGAACACCGGGAACAACTCCAGGGCCGCGGACATCTGCCGTTCGATGATGTGGAACGCGCCCCGCTGCCCGTAGCCGTTCCACGTGTCGATGCCGGCGCCCATCACCAGTTCACCCTTGTGCGCCTGGCTGACGTACACATGCACGGCGTTGGACATGACGACCGTCGGGTGGACCGGTTCCAGCAGTTCGGAGACGAGCGCCTGCAACGGGTGGCTCTGCAACGGCAGCCGGATCCCGGCCATCCCGGCGACGACCGAGGTGTGCCCGGCCGCGCTGAGTGCCACCTTTCCGGCCCCGATGGTGCCGCGGGTGGTGTGCACCCCGGTCACCCGGCCGTTCGTGACCTGGAGACCGGTGACCTCGCAGTGCTGGATCAGGTCGACGCCGAGGGCGTCGGCGGCCCGGGCGTACCCCCAGGCGACGTAGTCGTGTTTGGCGATGCCGGCCCGCGGCTGGTAGGTCGCCCCGTGCACCGGGTAGCGCACGTCGGGGGCGATGTTGATGATCGGGCAGATCTCCTGGACCTGCCGTGGGTCGAGCCATTCGGCGTCGACGCCGTTGAGCCGGTTGGCGTGCACCCGGCGGACACCCTCGCGGACGTCCTGGAGGCTGTGCGCCAGGTTGAGCACCCCGCGCCGGCTGAACAGCAGGGGATAGTCCAGCTCCTGTTCGAGGGTCTCCCAGAGTTTGAGGGAGTGCTCGTAGATGCCGGCGCTCTCGTCCCACAGGTAGTTGGACCGGATGATGGTGGTGTTGCGGGCCATGTTGCCGCCCGCCAGCCAGCCCTTCTCCAGGACCGCCACGTTGGTGATGCCATGGTTTCTGGCCAGGTAGTAGGCGGTGGCCAGGCCGTGCCCGCCGCCGCCCACGACGATCACGTCGTAGTGGGCGGCGGGCTCCGGGTTACGCCACAGGCGCTCCGGGTGGTCGACCGTGCCGGGGTTTACGGCAGCCACGCCTTGACCTTGTCGGGGTTCGCGTCGACCCACTTCTTCGCGGCGTCGGCGGCGGACATCTTGTCCTCGGAGATGTACTTGGCGACCACGTTCTGGTCGTCGTTGGTCCAGTTGAAGTTCTTCACCAGCTGGTAGGCGGGGCCGTTGGCGTCGGCGAACCTCTTGCTGACGATCTTGTCGAGGTCGTACTCCGGGTAGTCGCAGGCGACCTTCGCGGCGTCGGCGTCACAGCCCTCGGTCCACTCCGGCAGGTCGACCTTCTTCAGCGGCACCTCGGCGAGGAACCACTGCGGCTCGTAGAAGTAGCCGATCAGCGGGGTCTTCTTGGCCTCGGCCTGCCGGAACGCGGTGATCAGCGCGGTCTCGCTACCGGCGTACACCACCTTGTAGTCCAGTTTCAGGTTCTTCACCAGGGCCTCGTCGTTGGTGACGAACGACGGGTCGCCGTCCAGCAGCTGGCCCTTGTCACCGGACTCGGAGGTCTTGAACTCGGCGGCGTACTTGTTGAGGTTGTTCCAGTCGGTGATGTCCGGGTACTTCTCGGCCATCCACGGCGGCACGTACCAGCCGATGATGCCCTTGTTGCCGGTGGAGCCGGCCGACACCGCGGTCTTCTGCTCGTCGATGTACTTCTTCTTGAGGTCGTCGTGGCCCCAGTTCTCCACGATCGCGTCCACCTCGCCGGTGCCGAAGCCCTGCCAGGCGATCTCCTCCTTGAGGTCCTTCTTGGTGACCGTGCAGCCCAGGCTGGTCTCGGCGACGTGGGCGATCACCGCGGCGGTCGCCTCGTACCCCACCCAGGGGTTGATCGCCAGGTTGAACGTTCCGCAGTTCGCCGCGGCGCCCGAGGCCCCGCCCGCGGGCTGGGTGCCGCCGATCTTCTCGCCACCGCACGCGGTCAGGGCCAGTGCCGTGATCGTGGCGGTCGCCGCCAGTCGCAGCAATCTCATGAGTTGTCGCCTTTCGAGGGGGAGGAGGCCCGGGCGATCCGGTCGAGCATGATCCCGAGCAACACGATGGCGGCGCCGGCCGCGAGGCCCTTGCCGTAGAGCTGGCCCTGGGAGAAGCCGGCGACCACGTCGTAGCCGAGCGCGCCGGCTCCGACCAGGCCACCGACCACGACCATGGCCAGTACGTAGATCAGGCCCTGGTTGGCCGCCAGTACCAGCGACGGCCGGGCCATCGGCAGCTGGACCTTGGTGATCAGCTGCCAGGTGCTGGATCCGGCGGCGGTGGCGGCCTCCACGGTGGCCGCCGGGATGCCGCGGATGCCGTCGGCCACCAGCTTGACCGCCACCGGGGCGGCGAACACCACCGCGGCGACGATCGCGGTGAACCGGGTGGCCGAGAAGAGCGCCAGGAACGGCACCAGGTAGACGAACGACGGCATGGTCTGCCCGGCGTCCAGCACCGGCCGGATGATCCGGTCGGCCGTCCGGCTGCGGCCCATCCACACTCCGGCCAGCACACCCAGCACCATCACCAGCAGCGTCGCGACGATGGTCATGGCCAGGGTGGTCATGCTGTCCTGCCACAGTCCGGTGCCGATCAGCGCGCCGACACAGACCGCCGTGGTGAGCACCGCCCGGATGTCGCCGAGCAGCGCCGCGAGGGCCACCGCGACCAGCCCGACCAGCCACCACGGTGATTCGACCAGGAGCGACTGCAACGGATTGAGCAGCGCGTACGTCACCAGGTCCTTGATCCATCCGGTGGCGGTGGACAACTCGGTCTGTGCCCAGAAGGTCACCTCGTCGGCGCCCCTGGACAGCAGCGGGCCGACGCTGAACCGATCGGGGAACTCGGCCGCCCAGTAGTACGTGTGCGACAGGTAGGCGCAGACCGCCGCGACCACCCCGAATCCGGCCAGCAGCGGCTTGTGCAGGCGGGTCCGGCGGGTGGTGACGCCGGCCGCCGTGGTGACCCGGTCCAGCACGATCGCCATCACCACGATCGCCAGCCCGGCGTTGAAGGCCGTACCCACGTCCAGGGTCTGCAGTGCCTTGATGACGGTCTTGCCGAGCCCGGGCGCGTCGATCAGCGCCGCGATGGTGACCATCGACAGGGCCGCCATGATGGTCTGGTTGACGCCCAGCACGATGGTGCTCCTGGACAGTGGCAGCTGGACCCCGGTGAGGATCTGCCGGCGGGTCGCGCCGAGGGATTCGGTGGCCTCGACCGCGGCCCGGGGCACCGAGCGGATGCCGTGCGCGGTCAGCCGGATCGCCGGGGGCATCGCGTAGATCAGGGTGGCGATGGTCGCCGACGCCGGGCCGATCAGGAACAGCAGGGTGAGCGGGGCCAGGTAGACGAAGGTGGGCATGGTCTGCATGAAGTCCAGCACCGGTGTGATCAGCCGGTGCACCCGTTCGGAGAGCCCGGCCCAGATGCCCAGCGGGATGCCGAACAGCAGGGCGAGGAACACCGCGGACAGGGTCAGGGCGAGGGTGTCCATGCTCTCGGTCCAGAGCCCTTGAGCGCCGAGGAGGAGCGACCCGCCGATCGCCAGCAGCGCCACCCGCCAGTTGGCGACCGCCCACGAGACGTACCCGATCAGGGCGACCACGCCGAGCCAGCCGAGCACCGGGACCGGCCGGCCGGCCGACGGCTGGGCGATCAGTTCCTGCACGAACCCGACGAACCCGTCGACGACCGCGCGGATCTCGTTGAAGAAGTAGAGGAAGACCGGGCTGCTGTTCCGGCTGGCGCCGGCCGCGTCGTTGACCTCGTTCAGCCAGTGGTGCAGCGGGGTCAGGTCGGCGGGGGAGAGGGCGAGCGTGTGCAGGCCGTGCAACGGGACCCAGGCGGCCACCCAGACCGCCAGCACTCCGGCGATCAGCAGCGGTCGCCTCACGCGGTCGCCCCGATGATCTCCTCGGCGGTGACCACACCGAGCAGGGCGCCGTTCTCGACCACCCGCACCGGCTTCCCCGCGGCCAGCACCGGGCGGACCGCCTCCCGCACGATCACCTCCGGTCCCAGCTCGGGGCCGTCCAGCGGATCGTCGTCCCGCCGGTCCCGCATGATCCAGCGCAAGGTCAGGACGTCGGCTTTCGGTACGTCACTGACGAAGTCCCGCACGTAGTCGTCGGCCGGCGCGCCGACCAGTTCGGCCCCGGTCCCGCACTGGACCTGCCTGCCGTCCCGCATGATCAGGATCCGGTCGCCGAGTTTCAGGGCCTCGGACAGGTCGTGGGTGATGAACACCATCGTCTTGCCGACCTCGCGGTGCAGCCGGATGACCTCGTTCTGCATGTCCCGGCGGATCAGCGGGTCCAGCGCCGAGAACGGCTCGTCGAAATAGAGCACGTCCGGGTCGCCGGCCAGGGCGCGGGCCAGCCCGACCCGCTGCTGCATGCCGCCGGAGAGCTGGTCGGGGTAGCTGTGCTCGTACCCGTCCAGCCCGACCAGTTCGATCACCTCGCGGGCCCGGCGGTGGCGTTCGGCCTTACCGGCGCCGCGGATCTCCAGCCCGTACGCGACGTTGTCGATCACCTGCCGGAACGGGAGCAGCCCGAAGTTCTGGAAGACCATCGAGAACTTGCGCCGGCGCAGCTCGCGCAGCCGCTTCGGTCCGGCGGTCCGGATGTCCTCGCCCTCGAACACCACGTGACCGGCGGTCGGCTCGATCAGCCGGGTCAGGCACCGCACCAATGTGGACTTCCCGGATCCGGAGAGCCCCATCACCACGAAGACCTCGCCGGGGGCGACGTCGAACGACACCTCCCGGACCGCCGCGGTGCACCCGGTCCGGTCCAGCAGCTCGCGGCGGGACAGCGCGGACAGCTCGGCCGACTTCGGGACCTGCTCCGCCTTGTGCCCGAACACCTTCCACAGGTCCCGGACCGAGATGACTGCCTCGGTGTTCACTTCGACTCCTTCTTAGGGGCGGAACCAGTGCTGGGGACGCGGGTCGATGTTCTGCCAGACGTGCTTGATCTCGCGGTATTCGTTCAGTCCGGTGGGACCCAGCTCGCGACCGTTGCCGGACTGCTTGAAGCCGCCCCACTCGGCCTGCGGGACGTACGGGTGGTAGTCGTTGATCCACACGGTGCCGTGCCGGAGCCGGCGCGCGACCCGCTGGGCCTTCCCGGCGTCCCGCGTCCACACCGCCCCGGCCAGCCCGTATTCGGTGTCGTTGGCGATCCGGACCGCCTCGTCCTCGCCGGTGAACGTCTCCACCGTCAGCACCGGCCCGAACGACTCGTCCCGGACCACGCTCATCCCGGACCGGCACTGGTCCAGAACGGTCGGCGGGTAGAAGAAGCCCGGCCCGTCCAGCCGTTCGCCACCGCAGCGCAGCACCGCGCCCTCGGCGAGACCGGCGGCCACGTACGCCTCCACCTCGGCCAGGTGCTCCGCCGAGATCAGCGGCCCGGTCTCGGCCTCGGTGTCGAACGGCCCGCCCAGCCGGATCCGCCGCGCCCGCTCCACCACCGCGTCCACGAACCGGTCGTGGACCGGCTCCTCGACGATCAGCCGCGCGCCGGCCGAGCAGACCTGCCCGGAGTGCAGGAACACCGCGGTCAGCGCCATGTCGACGGCGGTGTCGAAGTCGGCGTCGGCGAACACCACGTTCGGGTTCTTGCCGCCCAGTTCCAGCGCGACCCGTTTCACGGTGGCCGCGGCGGCCGTTGTCAGCAGCCGGCCGGTGCGCAGGCTGCCGGTGAACGACACCATGTCCACGTCCGGGTGCTCGGCCAGCGGCGCGCCGACCTCGGCACCGGCGCCGAGCACCAGGTTCGCGACCCCGTCCGGCAGCCCGGCCTCGGCGAGGAGAGCCATCAGCATGATCGCGGTGGACGGGGTCAGCTCGCTCGGTTTGAGCACGAAGGTGTTGCCGGCCGCCAGCGCGGGGGCGACCTTCCACGAGGTCTGCAGCAGCGGATAGTTCCATGGGGTGATCAGCCCGCAGACGCCGATCGGCTCGTACTCGACACGGCTGATCGCGTCGGTCCGTCCGGTATCGATCACCCGGCCGGCGTCGGTGGCCGCCAGCCCGCCGTAGTAGCGGAAGCAGGCGGCGATGTCGGCCATGTCGTATTCGGCCTCGACCAGGCGTTTCCCGGTGTCCAGGGACTCGGCGCGAGCCAGGCTGCCGCTGTCCCGCGTGATCAGCTCGGCGACCCGGTGCAGCAGCGCGCCCCGCTCGGCTGCCGGGGTGTGCGGCCACGGGCCGTCGTCGAACGCCTTGCGGGCCACCCCGATCGCGGCGACCGTGTCCGCGCGGGTGTGCTCCGGAACCGTGGCGACCAGGCTGCCGTCCGCCGGGCAGTGGATCTCCCTCATCGCACGTCCCGCCGATGGAACGGGACCTTGACCGGGTCCAGGGGAGTGTTGCCGAGGATCAGGTCGGCGGCCTTCTCGGCGACCATCATCACCGGGGCGTAGATGTTGCCGTTGGTGACGTAGGGCATCACCGACGCGTCCACGGCCCGCAGGCCTTCCAGCCCGTGCACCCGCATGCTCCCCGGCTCGACCACCGACATCTCGTCGACACCCATCCTGGCCGTGCACGACGGGTGCAGGGCGGTCTCACCCTCGCGCCTCACCCAGTCGAGGATCTCCTCGTCGGTCCGCACCGACGGCCCGGGTGACGTCTCGCCGCCGTTGAATCCGGCCAGCGCGGGTTGGTTCAGGATGTCGCGCGCGACCCGGACCGCCTCCACCCACTCCCGCCGGTCCTGATCGGTGGAGAGATAGTTGAACCGCAGCGCCGGGTGCTCGCGCGGATCCCGGCTGACGATCTTCACCGAGCCGCGGGCGTCGGAGTACATCGGGCCGACATGCACCTGATAGCCGTGGCCGCCGGCCGGAGCCGAGCCGTCGTAGCGGACCGCGATCGGCAGGAAATGGAACATCAGATTGGGGTACGCCACCTCGTCGTTGCTCCGGACGAAACCGCCCGCCTCGAAGTGGTTCGTCGCGCCCGGCCCACTGCGCAGGAACAGCCACCGCGCACCGATCCACGGCCGGTACCGCCACTTCAGGTACGGCTGGACCGACACCGGCCGGGTGCAGGCGTACTGGACGTACACCTCCAGGTGGTCCTGCATGTTCTCGCCGACGCCGGGCAGGTCGTGCACCGGGTCGATGCCGAGCGCGGACAGTTCGGCGGCGTTGCCCACACCGGACAGCTGCATCAGTTGCGGCGTGTTGATCGCCCCGCCGCAGAGGATCACTTCCTTGCCGTACGCCCGGAACGGGGTCCCGCCGCCGCCCTTGAGATACTCGACCCCGACCGCGCGCCGGCCCCGGAACAACACCCGGGACACGAGCGTACGGGTGCGTACCGTCAAGTTGGGTCTGCTCATCGCCGGGTGCAGATAGGCGCGCGCCGCGGAGAGACGGCGACCACGGCGGATGTTGCGATCGAAGAGGGCGAAGCCCTCCTGGCGTTCCCCGTTGACGTCGCCGGTGGGCGGGTACCCGGCCTGACGACTGGCCTCCAGCATCGCCCCGAACAGCGGATTCGTGCCCGGGCCGCGTTCCAGCGCAAGCGGGCCGTCATGGCCGCGGAACGGGTCGTCCGGGTCGGCGGCCAGGCACGACTCCATCCGGTTGAAATACGGCAGGCAGTGCGCGTAGTCCCACGACTCCATGCCCGGATCGGCGGCCCAGCGCTCGTAGTCGAGCGGATTACCGCGCTGGAAGATCATCCCGTTGATGCTGCTGGAGCCGCCGAGCACCTTGCCGCGGGCGTGATAGATCCGCCGATCGTTCATGTGCGGCTCGGGCTCCGACTCGTACTTCCAGTCGTAGAACCGGTTGCCGATCGGGAACGGCAGCGCCGCCGGCATGTGGATGAACACGTCCCACGGGTAGTCCGGCCGGCCCGCCTCCAGCACCAGAACCTTGTTCGACGGGTCCGCGGACAGCCGGTTGGCCAGCGCCGATCCGGCCGAACCGCCGCCGACGATCACGAAGTCGTACTGGGTCATCCCTGCTTCACTCCCGGTGGCAGATTCGGTGCTTCCTCGGAGAGTTCGACGTGCACCACACCGTCGGTCACCTCCACCCGATGGACCCGGACCGGTCTCTTCGCCGGAGGCTCGTCCACCCGGCCGGTCCGCAGGTCGAACCTTGAGGCGTGCAGCGGGCACTCCACCTCGCAGCCCTCCAGCCAGCCGTCGGCGAGCGAGGCGTCCTGGTGGGTGCAGGTGTCGTCGATCGCGAAGACCTCGCCGTCCTCGGTGTGGAAAATCGCCACCGGCGGGTCGGCATCCCAGCGGTAGGACTCGCCGGGCGGGACGGCACTGAGCGGGCAGACCGGCTGGAACATCACGCCTCCCGGGAATTGGCGCGCAGCTGACGCCGCCAGCGGGTGAACGATTTCGGCTGATTCAGGCCCAGCACGGCGACCGGCCGGCCGTCCCGTTCGTACAGTGCCAGGAAACTGCGGTCCGCCGGATCGCCCTCGATCACCCGGACGCTGTCGCCCGGCTCGCGGTGCCCGGCGAACTGGATCCGCACGCCGTACTGGTCGGACCAGAAGTAGGGCTCCCTGGGGGTGGGCCCCCGGCTGTCGAGAAGGCCGGCCACCGCGATCGCCGGATGGTCCAGCGCATGCGTCCAATGCTCGGAGCGCCGCCCACCGGCGACCCTCGCGCAGTCGCCGGTGGCCACCACCCGCGGGATCGAGGTGGCGCCGGACGCGTCGGTCAGCACCCCGCCGGAGACGTCCAGCCCGGATCCGGCCAGCCACTCCACATTGGGCAGCGCGCCGATCCCGGCCACCACCACGTCGGCCGGCAGCCGGGTGCCGTCGGCCAGCTCGACCGCCCGCACCCGGCCGGTTCCGATCAGGGCGCTCACCGGCACGCCGGCCAGTAGCCGTACCCCGTGATCGGTGTGCAGTCGCGCGCAGATCGCGCCCATCTCGACACCGAGCGGGCCGGCCAGCGGGGTGGGCAGCGACTCGACGACCGTCACGTCCAGGCCGAGCGCACGGGCGCTGGACGCCACCTCGGCGCCGATGAAACCCGCGCCGATCACCACCAGCCGGGCGCCGTCGCGCAGATCATCCTTCAGGGCGATCGCGTCGTCCAGGGTGCGCAGCGTGTGCACCCCGGCCAGGTGACCGGGATTGCCCAGCGGCCGGGCTCGCGCGCCGGTCGCGATCACCACGCCGTCCGCGCGGATCCGCTCGCCGGTGTCCAGCTCGACGCCGCGATCGTGCGGGTCCAGCCGGGTGGCGGTGACGCCGAGACGCCAGACGGCCAGGTCGTCGAGGTTGTCACCGAGCCGGATGTCGCCGGCGGTCATCGCGCCGGTGAGGAATTGTTTGGAGAGCGGCGGGCGGTCGTACGGGTGATGCCGCTCGGCCCCGACCACGACGATCTCGCCGGTGAAGGACTGCCGCCGGAACGCGCGTGCGGCACTCAGCCCTGCCAGGGATGCCCCGACAATCACGACTTTTCGCACGCAGACAACCGCCATTCGTTGTGTAAAACGAAACAGCTCGTGAGATCCGCAACAGACTGCCGAGACAGAGATCGATAGTCAAGAGTCCGTCAGCGAGCGGTCACGTCTGGCAACCTGCCGGAAACCGGCTGACCGAGATGGCCGGACGGCTGTCCTATCGTTGCGTCATGAGCAACGAACGCGAGTCGAACCCGGCCCACGTGCAGTCCGTCGACCGCGCCCTGGCCGTCCTGGAGATCCTCGCCCGCCGTCGAACCGCCGGGGTCACCGAGATCGGCAGAGAGCTGGGCGTGCACAAGTCCACCGCGTTCCGCCTGCTCGCCGCCCTGGAACACCGGGGATTCGTGGAACAGTCCCACGATCGCGGCACCTACCGCCTCGGTCTCGGCATCGTCCGGCTGGCCGGATCGGTAGCCGCCCAGCTCGACGTCAGCCGGGAGGGCCACGCCGCGTGCGAACAACTCGCCGCCGAGCTGGGCGAGACCGTCAACATCGCGATCCTGGACGGTGGCCGGGCCGTCAACGTGCTGCAAAGCCGGGGCGCCGCGTCGGTCGCCAGCCACGACTGGATCGGCAAGCAGACCCCACTGCACGCCACCTCCAGCGGCAAGGTGCTGCTCGCGTTCGCCCCCGGCCCGGTCCCCGCCGGCCTGGAGCGGTTCACCGAGTCGACGATCACCGGGGTGGCCGAGCTGACCGCCGAACTCGTCCGGGTCCGGGCCGCGGGCTGGGCGTTCACCGCCGAGGAGTACGAGGTCGGCCTGAACGCGGTGGCCGCCCCGATCCGCGGCGCCGACGGTTCGGTGACAGCCGCCCTCAGCGTCTCCGGGCCCGCCTACCGCCTGGACCGCTCGGCCTTCCCCGAGGTGGCCGAACGCGTGATCCGCACCGCCGACGAGGTGAGCCTCCGCATGGGCTGGACCCGCTGAGGACACCCCGGAACCCGACCGTGACATCGGGTGCGCGACAACGGCGTCACCGGCCGCGCCGGGCTGCTCGGCTGCCCCCCCCGGCCACCGCATTCGCCCGGCGGTCGCCGGGCGGTCCGGCGGTGCCGCCGGCCTCGCGGGGACGGGGCGGGGCGACCCGATTTCCGAGGGCCCGATCGGCGTACCGCCAAAGGGTTGAGAACGACCGCGGACCGCGAGCCGGAAGCTTCACGGACCGGAAATCTGAGTGTCTTGACGGCGAGCGCGACAAGCATCGAAGCTGTTGCGTATCTCAGGTCGAGTTGCGCTTCGTGAAACGCAAGGACGCTCAATGGCCAAATCCCCCCGTGTAGTGATCATCGGCGCCGGTGTCGTCGGCAGCGCGCTCGCCGACGAACTGACCGAGCGCGGCTGGACCGACGTGACGGTGGTCGACCAGGGGCCGCTGTTCACCCCCGGTGGTTCCAGCTCGCACGCCCCCGGCCTGGTCTTCCAGACCAACCCGTCGAAGACCATGACCGAACTCGCCGCGTACACCGTCCGGAAACTCTCCGCCCTCGGATGTTTCCAGCAGGTCGGCGGGCTGGAGGTGGCCACCACCGAGGCGCGCCGGCGCGACCTCGAACGCAAGAAGGGCCTGGCCACCTCGTGGGGTGTCGAGGGAGTACTGCTCGACGCCGACCAATGCGTGGCCCTCCACCCGCTGCTGTCCGCGTCGAAGATCCTCGGCGGATTCCATGTGCCGACCGACGGGCTGGCCGGGGCGGTGCTCGCGGTCGAGACACAGGCCGGCCGGGCCGTCTCGCGCGGCGCCCGGTTCCTCGGCTCACACACCGTCACCGGCATCGGGCAGGAGAGCGGCCGGGTCACCGGCGTCGAGACGTCCGAGGGGTTCATCCCGGCCGACGTGGTGGTCTGCGCCGCCGGATTCTGGGGGCCGCGGATCGGCCGGATGGTCGGCCTGACGATTCCCCTGCAGCCCCTGGCCCACCAGTACGCCCGGACCGGCCCGGTGCCCTCCTCGCCGGCGGTGGCGAGCCGGCCCATCCTGCGACACCAGGACCAGGACCTCTACTACCGCGACCACGGCGACCGGATCGGCATCGGCTACTACGGGCACCGGCCGATCCCGGTGCACGACTTCCGGTCACCGGCCGAGGCGCCGGTCATGCCGAGCGTCCTGGAGTTCACCCCCGACGACTTCGCCCCCGCCTGGCGGGAGAGCGTGGAACTGCTGCCGGACCTCGCGCACACCTCGGTCGAGGAGGGGATGAACGGCATCTTCTCCTTCACCCCCGACGGCGCCCCCATCCTCGGCGAACACCGTGATCTGTCCGGTTTCTGGGTGGCCGAGGCGGTCTGGGTGACGCATTCGGCCGGGGTGGCGCGGGCGATGGCCGAATGGCTGGTCGAGGGCCGGCCCCGGATCGACCTGCACGAGGCCGATCTGCACCGCTTCGAGGAGGTGCAGCTCGCCCCGTCCTACATCGAGGAGCGGGGGAAACAGAACTTCATCGAGGTGTACGACATAGTCCACCCCCTGCAGCCGATGGAGTGGCCGCGTCCCCTGCGGACCAGCCCGTTCCACTCTCGGCACCAGGAGCTGGGGGCGGTGTCCCTGGAGGCCGCCGGATGGGAGCGCCCGCACTGGTTCACCGCCAACGCCGACCTCCCGCCGGTCGAGGTCCCCCCTCGTGACGCGTGGGCCGCGCGATACTGGTCGCCGATCGCCGCGGTGGAGGCCGCAGCCACTCGCCGACGTGTCGCCATGTTCGACATGACTCCCCTCAAACGCCTGGAGGTGAGTGGGCCCGGGGCACTTGATCTTCTGCAGTACCTGACGACCAACGACTTGGACAAATCGGTTGGATCGGTCACGTACACGCTGATGCTCGATCATGCCGGTGGGATCCGCAGCGACCTCACCGTCGCCCGGCTCGGCGAGCGGACCTTCCAGATCGGTGCCAACGGGCCGCTCGACGAGGACTGGATGCGCCGGCACGCCCCGGACACCGTGCACATCCGCGACATCACCGCCGGGACCTGCTGCATCGGGCTGTGGGGGCCACGCGCCCGGGACGTGCTCCAGCCGCTCACCCGGACCGACTTCTCCCACGAGGGACTCAAGTACTTCCGCGCTCAGCGCGCTTTCATCGGCGAGGTCCCGGTCACCGCGATGCGCCTGTCGTACGTCGGGGAACTGGGCTGGGAGCTGTACACCACCGCCGACCTGGGGCTCAAACTGTGGGACACGCTGTGGGCGGCCGGGCGCGAACACGGGATCATCGCGGCCGGGCGCAGCGCCTTCAACAGCCTCCGGCTGGAGAAGGGCTACCGGGCGTGGGGCGTCGACATGACGACCGAACACGATCCGTACGCGGCGGGGCTCGGATTCGCCGTACGGATGGACAAGGGCGACTTCATCGGCCGCTCGGCCATCGCCGGCCGGATCCCGTCCACCCGGCTCACCTGCCTCACCCTGGACGACGACACCGCCGTGGTGCTCGGCAAAGAACCGGTGTTCGACGGCGGAGAGCCCGTCGGGTACGTCACCAGTGCCGCCTACGGCTACACCATCGGGCGCACCGTCGCCTACGCCTGGCTGCCCGCCGCGCTCGCCGTCCCCGGCACCCCGGTGGACATCGGATACTTCGGCACCCGACTCGCCGCGACCGTCACCGCGGAGCCGCTGTACGACCCCAAGATGGAACGAATCCGCCGATAGAGGTGCTGTCGTGACCACCAGCCTCATACCCACCCTGCCCGGCCACTTCTACACCGACCCCGCGGTCTTCGCCCAGGAACAGTCCCGGATCTTCGAGACCATGTGGTTCTGCGCGGTACGCGCCGCCGACCTGCCCACCCCCGGAAGCTTCAAATCCGTCCAGGTCGGCCGGGAGAGCGTGCTGATCGTCCGCGGGCGCGATGGTGAACTGCGGGCCTTCCTGAACATCTGCCGGCATCGCGGCGCGAAACTGTGCACCGAGGAATCCGGGCAGGTCAAGCGGGCCTTTCAATGCCCGTACCACGCATGGACCTATGGTCTGGACGGCAGGCTCGTCGCAGCGCCGAACCTGACCCGGATGCCGGACCTCGACCGTGTTGAGTACGGGCTGGTCCCGGTGCGTCTCCGGGAATGGATCGGCTACGCGTGGGTGTGCCTGGCCGACGAGCCGCCGTCCTTCGAGGACGACGTGATGGGAGCGGTCACCGAACGGCTCGGCGCGCTGACGGCCATCGACTCGTACCGGATCGACACGCTGCGGGTGGGGCGGCGGATCACGTACGACGTACGGGCGAACTGGAAGTTGATCGTCGAGAACTTCATGGAGTGCTATCACTGCGCGACCATCCACCCCGAGTTGACCGAGGTGCTGCCCGAGTTCGCCGACGGGTACGCCGCGCAGTACTACGTCGGGCACGGGGCCGAATTCGGCACCGGGATCGAAGGGTTCACCGTCGACGGGTCGGCCGGGCTCGGCAGACTGCCCGGAGTGACCGACGGCCAGGACCGCCGGTACTACGCCGTCACCATCAAGCCGCAGGTCTTCGTCAACCTGGTGCCGGACCACATCATCCTGCACCGGATGTACCCGGTGGCCGCCGATCGTACGGTCGTGGAATGTGACTGGCTGTACTCCGAGGAGGTGGTGGCTTCCGGGCGGGACGTGAGCCGGTCGGTGGAGTTGTTCCATCGGGTCAACGTGCAGGACTTCGACGCTTGTGAGCGGTGTCAGCCGGCGATGGGGTCCCGCGCGTACGCCCGCGGTGGGGTCCTGGTTCCCTCCGAACATCACATCGGCGCCTTCCACGACTGGGTCGTCGCCCGTCTCGGCACACCGTGACCCGCGCCCTTCCTATCCTTTTGGGCCTTTTCGTCCTCTCCGTTTCTGGCCTTCTCGCGCCGGGTTCGGGTCGGCTCGTCTTGCCGCGTCGTCCTCGGCCCGCCGGGGGTAGACCAGGGTATTAGGACCACGGGCCGATGTGGTGGGACCCGCCCGGCGGGCATCGTGGTGGGCATGAAGGCCACCGCTACCACCGCTACCACCGCGTTCACCCGTCGTCGTCTGCTCGCCGCGGCCCTCGCCGCCGGGGCCGTCGTGCCGCTCGGCCCCGGCCGGGCGGCGGCGTCGCCGGCGCTGCTCACCCTTCCGGCACCGACCGGGCCACATCCGGTCGGCGTCGTGTCGCTCCGTCTCGTCGACGAGGAGCGGCAGGACCGGGAGCTGATGACCAGTGTGTGGTACCCGGCTGCCACCGTCACCCGGCACCACCCGCCGGCCCCCTGGCTGACACCGGCGCCGATGCGGGCGCTGCTCGCCGACGTCGGGTTCGACCCCGATGCCGTCGCGGCGCCCCTCACCGCCGGGCGGGAGGGCGCTCCGGTGGCACCCGGCCGATGGCCGGTGATCGTGTATTCGCATGGCGCCGGCGGGCATCGCTCCGAGACCACCGTGATCGTTCAGGAGCTGGCCAGCCACGGCTATGTGGTGGTCACCGTGGATCACACCGGCGACGCGTTCACCGAGTTCCCGGACGGCCGGCTGGCAGTCCCCGGCGACGAGCCGTTCACCCCGTGGCATTCGGCGGCCGACCTGCGTTTCCTCCTCGACCGCATCGACGACCTGGCCGCCGGCCGCCGGATCAGGGGTCTGACCACCGATCACCACCTCGGGGGCCAGCCCGCCGGCCGCATGACGGGGGGTCTGGCCGCCGACCGTCAGCTCGGCGGCCTGGCCGTCGGCCGCCGGGCCGGGCAGCGTTTGCCGGCCGGGCAGCGTTTGCCGGCCGGGCTGGGGCGTTCGCTCGATCCCGGGCGGATCGGCATGTTCGGCTGGTCCAAGGGCGCGACGGCGACCGCCCTGGCGATGAGCACCGACCGGCGGGTGCGGGCCGGGCTCGGCCTCGACGGCCCGATGCAGTCGAACCCGGTCTTCACCGGCCTGGACCGCCCGTTCATGCTGATGACCGCGGATTTCACGCTGGCCGGTTCACCGAGCGTCGCCCAGTTCTGGTCACGCCTGCACGGCTGGCGGCTCGCGGTGCGCGCCTGTGGTGTGGTGCACGGCTCCTACTGCGACCATCAGATGCTGCTCCCACAGTTGGCGACGATCATCGGCTTGAGCGACAAGGATCTGAGGGCGCTGGTCGGCACCCTGACCCCAGAGCGGGCGACGCGGATCCAGCGGTCGTACCCGCTGGCCTTCTTCGACCTGCATCTGCGCAACCGGCGGCAGCGCCTGCTGGAGGGCCCGTCCGCGGCGTTCCCCGAGGTGCGGTTCACCGGCGCCGCATGAGCCCGACCAGGTTGCCTTAGGTTTCCCGACCCCTTCGGTCCCCACCGCCTCGGGTCCTGCGCGTCTTCCGGGTCCTGCGCGTCTTCCGGGTCCTGCGCGTCTTCCGGGTCCTGCGCGTCTTCCGGGTCCTGCGCGTCTTCCGGGTCCTGCCCGTCCTGCCCGTCCTGCCCGTCCTGCCCGTCCTGCGCTATTCTCTCCGCGCTCTCCGCGCGTTTCCTTCGTGTCCTGCGTGATTTTTTTCTCGTCTTGCGCGAATGTCCTCCGCGCCCTCCGCATTTCTCCACTCGTCGCGCGCGTTTCCTCCAAACTCGCCGCGAGTGCGCTCCGCGGCGGATCTCGGAGGATTTGCCACCGTTTCGAATGTTGTTCTCGGCTGCCGGCCCGCGCGGTCAATTCCCCGCGAATGTCCCGCTCCGGCTCCGCCCTTGGCAGATCTTGGCGGATTTTCCACCGGAAAGTGCCTTTCTCTGGGCTGCTGGCCCGTCTGGGGTCAATTCCTCGCGCGAGTGTCCGCCTTCCGGCCCCACGCTGGCAGATCTTGGCGGATTTTCCACCGAGTAGAGCCTTCTTCTCGGCTGCTGGCTGTGAGTTCTCAGTGGATCTGATCCGTGTATCAGCGGATCTGATCCGCACGTGACCCGTCTCAGTGAATCTGATCCGGGCGGTCTATGCCGGTGTCGGTATGTCTCGATACTCTCGTCCCGTTTTCTGAGGCCGGGGGTGGCGTTGAGCGGGCTGGTTGCGGTGGGTGGGGCCGTGCCGGCGCCGGTGCCGGGCTTCGCTGTCGGGTATGTCGGCCCGGACGGACGGGAGCGGCGCGACAGTCTGACCGCCGCGGCGGCGGTGGCGTTCGAGTCGGTGGCGCCGGTGCGGTCGTTCCCGGTGTACCGGGGTCAGCGCAACAACACGGGTCTGTGGTGGTCGGCCACCGTCGGCTGTCATGTCGGCTTCGAGTCCTGGCTGGAACGCGACCACCTGACGCTGCTGGACTTCGATCCGACGGTGACGGGCATGGCGTCGCAGCCGTTCTGGCTGTCGTGGGACGACGGCGGCCGGCGCCGGTCGCACGCGCCGGACTTCTTCGTCCGGCTGGTCGACGGCACCGGTGTGGTGGTCGACGTCCGTCCGGCCGATCGGATGCCGGCGAAGGACGCCGCGGTGTTCGCGGTGACCGGCCGGGCCTGTGAGCAGGTCGGCTGGGACTACCGGCTGGTCCATGAGCCGGATCCGGTGCTGATGGCGAACGTGCGCTGGCTGGCGGGGTATCGGCATCCGCGCTGTCTGCGGCCGGCGGTCGCCGCGGCCGCGCCCAGCGTGTTCGCCGAGCCCACGCCGTTGATGGAGGGCGCCGCGCTGCTGGGTGATCCGCTGGCCAGCCTGCCGACGGTGTTTCATCTGCTGTGGTCTGGGCGCCTGCACACGGACCTGGCGGTGCCGTTGTCGGAGTCGTCGCTGGTCACGGCGGTTTCCCGGTGAGCGCCGGGCGATCGGTGCTGCGTGTCGGGGACCGGGTGCTGTTCGAGGGCCGCCCGGTGACGGTCGCCGGGTTCGACGGCGCCCGGGTCCGGCTGGTCGACGACGCCGGCGGCGCCCAGGTGCTGCTGCTGGCACACCTGCTGGCGGCTGCGGGCTTCGAGCTGCTGGAGGCCAGCGCACCGCCGCCGCGCCTGGAGCCGGTCGGGTTGCTCGACGCGTTGCCCGCGTCGGTGCGGGAGTTGGCTCGCCGCTGGGAGCGGCACGTGGTGGAGGTCCAGACCGGTCTGCCGCCGGACTCTCTGGACGGGGCGCGGCCGCGGGAGCCCTACGATCCGGCGCGGCACAGCCTTCGCGACCGGGAGGCGGCCAAGGCGGCGGAGCTGACCTCGGCTGGCCAGCCGACCAGCGCGATCACGGTCAAGCGGATGCGGTTGCGCTACCGCGAGCAGGGGCTTTGGGGCTTGGTCGATCACCGGGGCACCCGGCCGGTCAGCGCCTACGGCCGGGTGGACGAGCGGGTGGTCACGGCTGTCGCGACGGCGATGGCTGAGCAGGTCAACCAGTCGACCGGCACCCGGACGCGGTTGCGCCGGCGGGTGGAGAAGCTACTCGAGGACGAGCACGGCGCGGGGGTGGTGCCGATGCCGTCGCACGCCACGTTCCACCGGCTGCTCACGGCGATGGACACCGGACGGCACACGTTCGGGGAGGCGACCACCCGCCGCACCCAGGCGAACCGCCCGGATCGCCCGTTCACCGCGACGGTCGCGTTGCGGCCGGGCGAGATCGTGCAGACCGACACGTCCCCGCTGGACGTGATGGCGCTGCTCGACGACGGGGTGCCGGGCCGGGTTGAGTTGACGACCGTGCTGGACGTCCGCACCCGGTCGATCTGCGCTGCGGTGCTGCGCCCTCGGGGCACCAAGGCGGTCGACGCGGCGCTGCTGCTGGCCAAGATGCTGGTCCCGGAGCCGATGCGGCCGGGCTGGGACCAGGCGCTGCGGATGTCGCGGTCACGGATTCCGCACCGGCGGCTGCTGGAGCTCGACGCCCGGCTGGAACACGCCGCCGCCCGCCCGGTGATCGTCCCGGAGACCATCGTCACCGACCGCGGCACGGTGTTCATCTCGGAGACGTTCGTGCGCGCGTGTGACCGGCTGGGAATCTCGGTTCAGCCGGCCCGTCCCGGCACACCCACCGACAAGGGCATCGTCGAGCGGACCTTCCTGTCGATCCGCACCCTGTTCAGCCAGCACGTCGCCGGCTACCTCGGCCCGAACGTCACCCGCCGCGGCACCGCGGCCGCGACCGAGGCGGTCTGGTCGTTGCCCCAGATGCAGGAACTGCTCGACGAGTGGATCGTCGCCGGGTGGCAATCACGGCCGCATGAAGGTCTGCGCGACCCGGACGCGGGCGCCCGAGTGCTGTCACCGAACGAGATGTTCGTCGCGGCGATCGCGGCGGCCGGCCACGTCACCATGCCGCTGACCGGCGCCGACTACCTGGAACTGCTGCCGATCGAGTGGCGCCAGATCGGCGATCACGGCATCCAGATCGACTACCGGACCTACACCAGCACTGAGCTGCGCCGTTACCGGCACGAGGTGTCCGGGGTGGTCGGCAAGGACAAGCAATGGGAGGTCCACTACGACCCCTACGACCTGTCGCAAGTGTTCGTCCGCAACCACCGCGACGGCGGCTGGATCACCGCGGACTGGACGCACCTGCCGATGGTCGGCGCACCGTTCGCGGACTTCACCTGGCGGACGGCCCGCCAGCTGGTGGCGCAACGCGGCGGCGACGACACGAACGAGACCGCGATCGCGCGGGCCCTGGACGATCTGCTCACCCGAGCCGGCAACGGGCCGGACAGCGACCCGCGGCACCGGCGGGTGGTCGCCCGCACCCGGGCCGGGTCCCGGCCGACGCCGCTGACCTGCACCGACGACGCACCACCGGAACCGGCGCCCGCCGAGGACGACGCCGGCGACGATGACGCACCGCTGGCGACGGTGATCCCGTTCGGGGTATTCGTGGCCGGCGACGAACGGCGCTACCGATGACCGGATACGCCAGTGACCTGCAAGGACATGACCCGCCGACCACGAAAGAGGGCTGGGCGAGGTTCGTCAGCCACCAGCCGCCGCACGTCGAGAGGCTGGCCCCGGAACTGCTGAACGTGTTGAGCGCCGAGGACCGCGAGGTCTATGACGAGGCCCGGATCGCGCACCACGCGCGGCTGGTCGTGGTTGCCACCCCGACCGTCGACCAGATCGTCAAGACCGGCCGCCGGCTGGTCACCCTTAACGCCGGGACCGACACCGCCCGGCGCGGCCTGATCGTCACCGGGGACTCGGGCACCGGCAAGAGCACCGCGCTCAAGCAGCTCGGCAAGCACCACGAACTGCTGGTCCGCCGCCGGCGGCCCTTCGCCGGCGCCTTCCAGCCGGTCGTCTACGTCACCGTCCCGCCCGCCGCGACGGCGAAAGTCCTGGCAGCCGAGTTCGCCCGCTTCCTCGGCCTGCCGATTCCCCGCAACCTCAACCAGGTCAACATCACCAACATGGTCTGTGACGTGCTCTGCCAGCTCGGCACCGACCTGGTGCTGGTCGACGAGATCCACAACATCAGCCTGACGACCCGCATCGGCGCGGAGACCTCTGACCAGCTCAAATACCTGGCCGAACGCATACCCGCGACGTTCGTCTACGCGGGCATCGCCGTCGAGGACGCCGGGCTGTTCTCCGGAGTCCGCGGCCGGCAGATCGCCGGCCGGTTCGCCTCCATCGCCACCACCCCGTTCGCCTATGGCACCAGAGGCCAACGCGAGCAATGGACGGCTCTGGTCAGCGCCATGGAACACGCGCTCTGCCTGCACCGTCACCGCACCGGCAGCCTGGTCCGTCTGGCCAACTACCTGCATCAACGCACCGGCGGCATGATCGGCAGCCTGTCTCATCTGATCCGTGACGCCGCCGTCGAAGCCATCTTCGACGGCACGGAACAGATCACCCGCACGAGTCTGGCCAGGGTGGTTCTCGACCACGCCGCCGAACATCTTCCGGCCACCGCGGCCACGCCGAAGCCCCGGCGCCGCACCACGCCGGCCGCCGAGCAGCAAGCCGACGCCACGACCGGGGCAGCCTGACCATGACGGCCCGCAGGCAGGACTGGAAGAGCGACCTTCGGCGGCTTCCGGTCCAGGTCCGGCCGCTGCCCGGTGAGCTGGTGTTCTCCTACATGCACCGTCTCGGCCGCGCCAACCGGACCGGAACGGGCCTGCTCCTGGACCACCTGGGCGAGGGCACCGGCTGGACGATCAGCAGACAGATCCACACCTACGACCTCGAACTCAACGAGCACGCCTTCTTCCGGCTCTCGCTGCTCAGCGGCTACTACGAGGACCCGCTGCGCAGAGTCCTGCACGTCCGCCGAACCCGAAAAGGATGGCCACCCGCCTACACCTGGCACCGGTTCACCAGCAGGGACAACGACCTGGTCCGGCCCTGCTCCCACTGCGCGGCCCGCTACAACGTCCAGACCCTGGCCATGACCAAACGGCCCAGCGTTCTGCCGATCTGCCTCCGGCACGGCCGAGCGCTGGCGCCCCACACCGAGCCCCGCGCCGTCGACCAGTCGCTGCACCCCGCACCAGAGATCCTCACGGCCTGGCGCCGCTTCACGATCCTGCGCCGACGACGCCGCAACACGGTGACCACGGCGTTCACGACGGCCTCCGAGATCACCAACGACTGGGCCCGCGCGAAGACCGGAAGCGCGGACCACATCGCCCAGCGCTGGCGCGATCGCGCCGCCCTACTGCCCGACGTCACCGGCGACGTCATCCGCTCGCCAGAGACCATCGCTCTCACCACGCTCTTCGCACGGCACCCCGGCCTGCTGCGCGTCCCGCAACTACCGAGCCGCGGCCCCACACCGATGATCTTCCTCGCGCACGCCGCGCGCTATCTCGACCACCCCGAACCCCGCCGGCTACTCGACCAAGGCAGCCCACTTCTCCACTGGGCCCAAGGCTCCGAGCTGCCCGCCTGGTGGTTACCGAACACCCGCGAACCCGACCGCTCGATCTATACCGCGCTCAGGAACAACACCATCCCAACTGTCCTGTGACAGTTGATCGCCCGCAGCCACAAATAATGTTCTGATGCCACGCCCAACCATCCGAACCCGGCGAGTCACCGACCTGGATCAGTGCGTCAAAGCTCTGCGCGCGGTGCATGAAACCGACGCATACCCACTGAACTGGCCGGCGGACCCGCGCAGATGGCTCAATCCGCCGCGGTTGCTGCAAGCATGGATCGCCGAAGAGGTGGCGGGCACTGTCGACGGCCACATCGCGGTCCAACGCACCCCCGGTGAGAACGCTGGCCACCACGTCGAACTCTCCCGGCTCTTCGTCGCTCCCGTGGCCCGTCGCCGCGCTCTCGCCAGCGCACTCGTCGACCACGTCCGAACCTGGGCCACCGAAAACGAATACGACCTCACGCTGAACGTCACTGACGAACACCGCTCGCCAGCTATCGCCTTCTACGAAGCCACTGGCTGGCGGCACACCCACACGACAGTCGCCGACTGGACCACCCCTGACGGCAGGCCCGTCAAGCTCCGCCACTACGCACTGGCCAGCAGAACGCAACAAACAGGCAAGAACCAATGACAGAAACGGGAGAAATCTAAGCATGCCTCTCGACCATGATCACGGAGAGTCCGCCACTCAAGATTCCTCACAGCACCCCAGAGACACCGCGCCGAGGATCGGCTGACACAGGACACCAACGCTCTGCGGCCCGAAAGAGATCAGATCCACTGAGACACGCGGGACCGATCAGCAGTCTCGCTGGAACTGATCCATGCAGTTCAGAGGCCATTTGGCCGGATCAGATCCACTGAGACCCCACAGCTGGCCCGTCTGAGGTCAATTCCCCGGGCGAGTGTCCGCCTTCCAGTTCCGCCTTGGCCGATCTTGGCGGATTTACCACCGTTTTCGGTGGTAAATCCGCCAAGATCTCGGCTGGGTGGGGCGTTTGCGCGTGGGATTGACCGCGAATGATCAGGCAGCCGAGAACAAGACTCTTTTCCGGTGGTAAATCTGCCAAGATTGGTCAGGATGAAGGCGAGTAACGGACATTCATGTGGGGAATTTACCGAGCTCGGGTCGGCGGCCTAGAAGATGGCTTTTGCGGTGGCAGATTTGCCTAGATCTCAGCTGGAAGGTGCTCGAACGAGGGATTGGTGCTGAGCGAGCCGGAAGCCAAGAATGCCGCTTTTTCGGTGGACTCGACTCTCGCCGTTGGTTGATCTAAGCGGTGGCCTGGTTCAAGGCCGGAAACCGTTCGGGTGGGGAACGCGGTGCGCGCCGACGCCGGGACCGCGAATAACGGCGGGGTGGGGCGCGCCGATCCAGGCCGGAAAGCAGTGCTGGAGCAGATGGCGGTGGTGGGCTGGGGAGTAGGGCCGGGGCGGGAGACGGTGGTGGGTTGGGGAACGACGGTGGGTGGGGCGGAGCGGAGCGACGAGGACGGGGGCGGAAACAGTGCTGTGATTGACTAGCCGGATGACAGCCGGGCCGACCGCGGCCACCCGACCGCACAACCGTAAGCAGCTCATCGTCGAGGCGGCCGGCCAGGTGTTCAGCGAGCGCGGCTATCACGCCGCCTCGATGGAGGAGATCGCCACCGCGGTGGGGATCAGTGCCGCCGCGCTGTACCGGCATTTTCCGAACAAGTACGCCCTGTTCGCCGGCTGTGCCGAGGTGATGGTGGACCGGCTGGTGGCCGCGCTGGACGAGACCCCGGAGGACGCGGCTCTGGCCGACGTGCTGGCGGCGCTGACCCGGGTGACGGTGGCGCACCGGGCGTCGGGTGGCCTGTACCGGTGGGAGGCCCGCTATCTGGAGCGTGCCGACCGGCGGCTGTTGCGGGCCAAGTTCGAGCAGGTGGTGGCCCGGGTCGCGGCGCGGGTGCCGGCTCCGGCGGAGCGGTTGCGGGCGGTGGCGGCGCTCGGCGCGATCGGTTCGGTGACCATGCATCACACGTCGATCGCCCAGCGCCGGATCGAGGAGTTGCTGCTGGCGTCGGCGTTGCGGGTGGCCGGCACCGATCCGGGGTCGGCGGCGGGCAGTGCGGGCCTGGTCGAGTTGCCGGCTCCGCCGGTGCCGCGGACCCGGCGGGCGGAGATTCTGGCGGCGGCGGTGCCGTTGTTCGCCCGGGACGGGTTCGCCAATGTCACGAACGGTCAGATCGCGCAGGCGGTGGGGCTGGCCCCGTCGGCGATCTACCGGCACTACCCGGGGAAGATCGACATTCTGGTGGCGGCGTGTCTGCAGGCGGCGGGTCTGCTGGCGCAGGCGGTGGATCGCAGCCTGTACGAGCGGTCCGATCCCCGGTCGGCGCTGATGTCGCTGACCGCGGCGTACGTCGCCTACAGTTTCGAGCACAACGCGCTGAACAGTGTGGCCGAGGCGGAGATCCGTGGGCTGCCGGCCGATCTGCGCCGCCCGCTGATCCTGGCGCAGCGGGAGTACATCGCGGTGTGGGAGCAGCAGTTGCGGTCGGCTCGCCCGGAGCTGGATCCGAGGCAGGCGCGGTTGCTCGTACACAGTGATTTCGGTGTGGTGGTGGAGGCCGGGCGGGCCTTGCGCTGGGAGGACACGCCCGGCCACCGCGACATCGTGACCGCTCTGGCGGCCGGTGCTCTGACCGTCTGAGCAACGTCGTGTGGTGTTCTCCGGCGCGATCCGCGCCGGAGAACACCACACGACCTCAGGTGCCGGCCCGGTTGCCGGTGGGGATGGTGATCGGGGTGTAGGTGGCCGACGTCCCGTTGTTGAGGAACAGCATGGCGAGGCCGCGGATGAACCGGTCGAACAGCGAGTAGGTGGTCGGGATGATCCCGGACGTGCCCTCGCGGAAGGCCACGTAGGCCGGCCAGCCCACTTCGATCACGCCGCGGGACACCAGGTCGCGCGGGAGTCTCAGCCAGTCGCCGACCTTGTCGCCGAGCAGGTAGCGGGCGAATTCCCGCTGGAAGCCGCGGGTGACGCCGAGGTCGATCTCGGAGGTCAGGTTGAGCAGGATGCTCGCCAGGTCGATGCCTTCGGGGGTGGGGGCGAGCAGCGGGTTGAGGGCGTACTGGGATTGCTCTCTAGCGGCCGCCCAGGTGGCCGGGATGAAGTCGTCACGGACGCCGAGCAGGTGCAGCGCGACCTGCCACATGTGCAGGAACGCCTCCTCTTCGGCGGCGGACATCCGGATGCCCCAGGACTTGAGTTTGCCGTGCACGAACGTGCCGAGGCTGTGGAAGGTGATCAGGATGTCGCCGTTGCTGATCGGGATGAAGTCCTGGTCGTCGGTGACGGCTCGCCAGTGTGACGACTGGGGGAGCAGATGGCGTACGGCGGCGTGGGTCAGTCGGGTCTTGTTGGACGTGGTGATGAAGTGGCCGCTGGGCTGGAAGGCGTCCAGGGCGCTCAGGTCGTAACCGTAGGTGAAGGTTTTGGCCGCGCGGGATTTCATCACCGCGCCGCCTTCGGACCAGTAGACGTTGCGGGCCTCGCGCGGGATGACCGTGCTCATGATGCCGCTGCCCAGGCCGTACAGCAGGAAGAGGTACAGGCTCATCCGCTTGTTGAACTGGGCGGCCCGGTTGAGTTTGGTCTGGTCGGCCCACGCGGGCAGGCGGTTGTACGTCTGGAGGTAGCTGGTGAGCGCGGCGGGCACTCCGGGGCCGGACGGCAGCGGGTCGCCGTTCTTCACCCACGTCTCGAAGGCGTTGTTGACGGCCGGGATCTGACCGTTCTGGAGCATCGAGACGAGCAGTGGGTCGGTGGCGTCGTCCCAGACCTTCCACGGGTCGGAGATGGTGTCGGTGCCGGCGATGGAGCCCGCCGACGACCAGGCCCACGCCTGCGAGGGTGCGGTGGCGCCCGCCAGCCCCAGCGCGGCGCCGAGGGTCAGAACGCTTCTCCTGCTGAGATTCTGCATTCGCTTACCTGCTTCCCGAGCGGCTCTCACCGGTGCTACGGAGGGGTTTTAAAGTTCATCGATGTGTGATTTCCCATTAACATAGCGATCGCGGGCGTGGTCGGCAAGGCATCGTTTCGATGACGTACGGGCGGCAACTCTAGTGATCTAGTTCACAGGGCAACTACCGTCCGCGCATGCGTACGAAATCGATCGCCGTAGTTGCCTTCGTGTTCTTCGCCGCCGCATGTGCCGGACCCGCCGAGACCGGCGCGGAGTACCCCGGCGAGAACATCACCTTCGTCGTGCCGTTCAGCGCCGGCGGACCGACCGACACCGTCACCCGGATGATCGCCGACCCGATGGCCGCGGCGCTCGGCGGCAAGATCGTCGTCCAGAACGTCGAGGGTGCCGGCGGTACGGTCGGCGCCGGCCAGGTCGCCAACGCCCAGCCCGACGGGTACACCGTGCTGATGCACCACATCGGCATGTCCACCGCGCCCGCCCTCTACAAGGAGCTGGGCTTCCAGCCGCTGGCGGACTTCGCCACCGTCGGGATGGTCACCGAGGTGCCGATGACGATCGTGGCAAGGCCCGACTTTCCGCCGGAAGGGCTGGCCGGCCTGACCGAATACGTCAAGGCCAACGCGGGCACCGTCACCCTCGCCAACGCCGGCATCGGCGCCGCCTCGCACCTCTGCGGACTGCTGTTCCAGGCCGCGGCCGGTGTGAAGCTGCAGGAGGTGCCGTACCAGGGGACCGGCCCGGCGCTCACCGATCTGGTCGGTGGACAGGTCGACTTCATGTGTGACCAGACGACCAACACGAGCGGGCAGATCACCGCGGGCAAGGTCAAGCCGTACGCGGTCACCACCCCGTCCCGGGTCGCCAGCCTGCCGGACGTGCCCACCACCACCGAGGCCGGCATGCCGCAACTGCAGGTCAGCGTCTGGCACGGCCTCTACGTCCCGGCCGGCACCCCACCGGAGGTGATCGAGAAGCTGTCCGCCGCCCTCACCACCGCCCTGGCCGACCCGGCCGTCGTCGAGCAGATGGCCGAGCTCGGCACCGCGCCGGTCGACGCCGCCGCCGCCACCCCGGCCGCCCACCGCGCCCACCTCGAGGAACAGATCACCACCTGGGCCAAGGTCATCGCCGACGCCGGCGTCAGGGCCTCCTAGATGCGGCGGGCGGATGTGCTGTCCGGAGGGATCTTCGTCCTGATCGGAGGCCTGTTCGTGGTGGGGTCACTGGGCTACGACCGGGGGACCCCGCTGCGCATGGGTCCCGGTTACTTCCCACTGCTCGCCGGTACGATCGTCGCCGCCCTCGGCCTGGCCATCGCCGGGAAGGGCCTGTTCGCCGGATCCGGGGCACCGTTCGAGCGGGTGCCCTGGCGGGCCGCCGGCCTGATCACCGCGGCCGTGCTGTTCTTCGGGTTCTTCGTGCGCCGCCTCGGCTTCGTGCCCACCGCGCTGGTGACCGCCCTGCTCACCGCGTTCGCCAGCAGCCGGGTGCGGCCGCTGACCGCGGTGGCCGTGGCGGCCGGGCTGACCCTGGCCGCCACACTCATCTTCCTCTACGGCCTCCAGGTCCGGCTCCCGCTGTGGGGCTGGTGATGGATCTCCTCAGCAACCTGCAGCTGGGGTTCTCCACCGCCCTGCTGGCCCAGAACGTGCTCTGGTGCTTCGCCGGCGTGCTGCTCGGCACCGCGGTCGGGGTGCTGCCCGGCATCGGCCCGACCGCCACCGTCGCGATGCTGTTGCCGATCACCTTCAACTTCGAGCCGGTCACCGCGCTGATCATGCTGGCCGGCATCTACTACGGCGCCCAGTACGGCGGCTCCACCACCGCCATCCTGATCAACCTGCCGGGTGAGTCGTCGTCGGCGGTCACCGCCCTGGACGGCCATCCGATGGCCCGCCAGGGCCGGGCCGGCCCGGCCCTGGCCGCCGCCGCGGTCGGATCGTTCTTCGCCGGCACCGTCGCCACCGTCATCCTGGCCGTGGCCGCCCCGCCGCTGGCGGGTGTGGCGCTGCGGTTCGGCCCGGCCGACTACTTCGCGCTCGTGCTGTTCGGGCTGATCGTGTCGATCGCACTGGCCCGCGGATCGACGCTGAAAGCACTGGCGATGAT
Source organism: Actinoplanes sp. G11-F43 (assembly GCF_050589265.1). Classification (NCBI taxonomy): domain Bacteria; kingdom Bacillati; phylum Actinomycetota; class Actinomycetes; order Micromonosporales; family Micromonosporaceae; genus Actinoplanes; species Actinoplanes sp. G11-F43. The sequence continues at coordinate 27,570 of NZ_JBNZCE010000016.1, read as the reverse complement.
CGCCCTGGGCGTGCTGCTCGGCACCGTCGGCCAGGACATCTACACCGGCACCCCGCGCTTCACCCTCGGCCAGCGGGAACTCTTCGGCGGCATCGACTTCGTGTCGGTGGCCGTCGGCATGTTCGGCATCGCCGAGATCCTGCGCAACCTGGAGAACGAACGCGACCGCCCGGCCCTGCTCGGCACGGTGGCGAACCTCTGGCCGACGGCCGAGGACCGGCGCCGGATCACCGGCCCGATCCTGCGCGGCACCGGGCTCGGCGCGGCGCTCGGCGTCCTGCCCGGCGGTGGTCACGTGCTGGCGTCGTTCACCTCGTACGCGGTCGAGAAACGGATCTCCCGGCGGCGCGAGCAGTTCGGCGACGGCGCGATCGAGGGGGTGGCCGGCCCGGAGTCGGCCAACAACGCGGCCGCGCAGACCTCGTTCATCCCGCTGCTCACCCTGGGACTGCCGGCGCACCCGGTGATGGCGTTGATGGTCGGCGCGTTCATCGTGCACGGCATCACCCCGGGACCGAATGTGGTCACCGAGGAACCGGCCCTGTTCTGGGGCCTGATCGCGTCCATGTGGATCGGCAACGTGTTGCTCGTACTGCTGAATCTGCCGTTGATCGGCATCTGGGTCCGGCTGTTGCGCATCCCCTACCAGGTGCTGTTCCCGATGATCGTGCTGTTCGCGGTGATCGGCACGTTCTCGCTCAGCGCCAACCCGTACGACGTGTACGCGATCGCCTTCTTCGGCCTCCTCGGCTACGTGCTGATCAAATGCGGATGCGAGCCGGCGCCGCTGCTGCTCGGCTTCGTGCTCGGCCCGCTGCTGGAGGAGAACCTGCGCCGGGCGCTGATCATCTCCCGCGGTGACCCGGCGGTCTTCCTGACCCGGCCGATCTCCGCGGCCCTGCTCGCACTGACCGTGCTCATCCTGGTCCTGGCGGTCCTGCCGACGATCCGCAAGCGGCGCGAGGAGGTCTTCACCGACGACGACTGATTTTCCTCAACCGGCCCGCCACCGTGCCGACATTCCCGCCAAGACGAGCGGCGACCCCCGCCGCCCGCCGGAGGGAGCAGAGTGTTCGGCGCCAGGAAACGAGAGTCGGATCAGCTCAACGAGCAGCTGACCGAAGCCCGGGAAGACGTCGAGGCCGTCACCGCGATCGTGCGGGCCATGGAGACGTGCAAGTCCCCTGAAGAAGCCATCGGCACCGCGCTGGCGCTGGTGCGGGAACGGTTCCACTGGGCCTACGGCTCCTACTGGCAGCTCGACGCACCCGCCAAACTGCTCCGCTTCGCCCAGGAGAGCGGCACCGTCACCGACCAGTTCCGCAAGGTCACCCTGGAGGCCGCGTTCGCCGAAGGGGTGGGCCTGTCCGGTCGCGCCTGGCGTTCGCGCGACCTGGTCTTCGTCAAAAACCTGGCAGACCTCACCGATTGTGTACGCGCCCCGGCAGCCCTGAACGCGGGCGTCAAGAGCGGCATCTGCTTCCCGATCGTGGAGAAGAACACCGTCGTCGGGACGATGGACTTCTTCTCCACCGAGGAACTCGCCCTGACCGACAGCCGCCTCGGCGTGCTCCGTGCCGTCGGCGTGCTGGTCTCCGCCGCCCTGGTCCGCCTGCACGAGGCCGTCCAGCAGGAGAAGAACGCCCAGGACGTGGAAGCCGTCTCCACGGTGATCCGGCAGATGACCGAGGCCACCAGCCGGGATGAGGCGCTGCGCTCCGCGCTGGAGACCATCCGCGCCGACTTCGACTGGCAGTACGGCTCGTTCTGGTCCCTGGACGAGGAGGAGAACGTGCTCCGCTTCGCCCTGGAGTCCGGGGACGCCGGCGCCGAGTTCCGCCGCGTCACGATGTCCGCCTCGTTCGCCAAAGGTGTCGGCCTGTCCGGTCGCACCTGGGCGCGCGGCGACCTGGTGTTCGTCGAAGACCTCGGCGAACTGACCGATTGTGTACGCCGGCCCGCGGCTCAGGCCGCCGGGGTTAAATCCGGCGTCTGCCTGCCGATCAGAGTGGGAGGGCAGATCGTCGGGACGATGGACTTCTTCGCCACCCGGACGCTGATCATGTACCCCGGACGGGAGGCGGCCTTGCGCAACACGGCGTTCCTGGTCGGTCAGGCCCTCGAACGGTTCACCGCGGCCGCCCAGCTCAACACGGCCGGCCGTACCCTCCTCGAATCCATCGGTGAGGTGGAACGCAACGTCGCCGACGCGTCAGCCGTCGCCCAGACCGGCGAACGGCTCACCGTCGAGGCCAACGAGCAGGTGGCCGCCCTCGGCCAGGCCAGCGCCGAGATCAACCAGGTGGTCAAGACGATCCAGCAGATCGCCGCGCAGACCAACCTGCTCGCCCTCAACGCCACCATCGAGGCGGCCCGCGCGGGCGAGTCGGGCAAGGGCTTCGCCGTGGTCGCCGGCGAGGTCAAGGAGCTGTCCGGGGAGACCGAGCGGGCCACCGCCGAGGTCAGCGAACGGGTCAGCACCATCCAGGCGCGCGTCGACGCGGTCGTCGGCTCCCTGGCTCAGATCCACACCGCCGTCGAGAAGATCAACGAAACCCAGGGCCTCATCAACGAGGTCCTCAAGGAGCAGGTCGCCGTCACCGGCGCCATCCTCAACTGATCGGGAGAGACATGTCGAACGTCATTGGTACCGCCACCGGCACGCACTGGGCGGCCCTCCGGGAGGGCAACGCCCGGTACGTGGCCGGGCTGAGCACCGCCGACGTACGCCGTGGCGCCGACCGGCGGGCCGAACTGGTCGGCGCGCAGGCGCCCTCGGCCCTGGTGTTCGGCTGCGCCGACTCCCGGGTGCCGGTGGAGATCCTCTTCGACCAGGGGCTCGGCGACCTGTTCGTGGTCCGGACCGCCGGGCACGTCTTCGACGTGTCGGTGCTCGGCTCCATCGAATACGCGGTCGAGGTCCTCGGCGTCCCGCTGATCGTGATCCTCGGCCACGACGGCTGCGGCGCGGTGGCCGCCGCCACCACCATGGTCGACGAGGGCAAGGTGCCGCCCGGCTGCATCCGCGACGTCGCCGAGCACATCGCGCCGGACATCGTGCGGGCCCGGATCGCCGGCGCGGAGACGTTCGAGGAGACGGTGGAGCAGCACGCCCGGTTCACCGCGGAACAGCTTCTGGACCGCTCCGCCCTGATCGACCGGGCGGTCACGGCCGGCCGGGTGAACGTGGTGCCCACCTGGTACTCCCTCGCCTCCGGCCAGGTGGTCGAGGCCCAGCCGCTGCGCAAACTGCAGCCCGCCTGACCCGCACTCCTCCCACACCGGCCCGGCGTCCTTCGCCGGGCCGGTGTTTTCACGTCGCGGCCCGTCTCCATGACGTTTCCGCGGGTGATCGGCCTGACTGAAGTGGCCGTCAGGGTCCGCGCCGGGCCGCGAACCGGCCTCCGCCTCCGCGACGTCGGCCGGGCGCGGACCGGTTCGGTGACGGCGACATCCCGGATCTGTGCCATCAGTGAGGACCGTCGCGGCGGTACGGACCCGTCCCAGCGTAGAAATTGCTCGGCGCACGCCCTACAGTGTGCGAACCGAGCAACCTAGGAGGGTGCAGTGGCGGAGCTGCCACCAGAGCAACCTGATCCGGCTGAGACGGGGCGATCCGCCGTGCCGGACCCGACTACCGCACCGAAACCGACCACCGCACCGAAACCGACCACCGCACCGGAGTCGACCACCGCACCGGACCCGACCATCGTGCCGAAGCCGGCCGCCGCGGCGCCCGTATCGGCGCCGCAGCTGTTGGTCATGCCGCCGACCGACGCCATTCCGTCGATGGTCTGGCCCGGGGCCGACGGCGAGCCGGCCTGGGCGATTCCGGTCAGCATTCCACCGGGGACGCGAGGTTACGCACTGTTCGTGCCGATGCTTCCGGTCCAAGAGGTCCCGGCTCAGCGGTCAGCGGCCGCTCCGGCGGACAGCGGGACCGTGACCGGGAGTGACGCGAGCCGAGCGGTGGCGCCCGGGCACACGAGCCGGCCCGGATCCGAGAGTGGCGCGGGTGGATCCGCGCCGGAAACGGGGACTCTCGGGTCCGGCCCGGCCGTGAGCACGGGCGGCCCGGCACCGGCTTCGAGTGCGGGTGTCACCGGGACGGCCGCGGGTGCGGGTGTCGCTGGGACGGCCGCGGGTGCGGGTGTCGCCGGGACTGCTGCGGGCGCGGGTGCGGGTGGATCAGAATCGGTCACGGGCGTGGACCGGACCGGATCGAAGAAGGGCGCGGGCGAGACCGGGAAGGACGCGTCTGCGGCGAGGGCTGATGACCGAGCGGCCCAGCCGATGGCACAGGCGTCATCGTCACCGGTGGACCCGGCAGCCGTGGTGGCGAAGTCCGCGACCGGATCCCCGGCGGCGCGACAGGGGGCCGGGCACGGAACTGCGCCGGGCCAGGCCGGACAGCCGGGCCAGGCCGGGCAGCCGGGTCAGGCCGGGCAGCCGGGTCAGGCCGGGCAGCCGGGTCAGGCCGGGCAGCCGGGTCAGGCCGGGCAGCCGGGTCAGGCCGGACAGCCGGGTCAGGCCGGGCAGCCGCACCAGCAGGGCGCGGATCCGCGATATCAGCATGGGGCGCCGTATGCGATGCGGCCGTTCGGCGCCTATGAGCCGCCGCCGACCGCGTGGCAGAAGTTCCGGGAGAAGCACTGGGGCGGGCCGAAGGCGGCGCAGGGCTGGGCCGTTCCGGCCGCCGTACTGGCAAGCGGTCTCGGTTTTCTGCTCTTTCTGCCGCTGGACCGGGTCGGTGTCGGCTGGTTCCTGGCATGGCTGACGCTGACGCTGAGTGTGGCGTTCGCGGTGCGCACCTCGAAGGATCTGCCCCGGCCGGAGCGGCTCTACCGCGGTGGCTGGGCGGTGGCCGCGCTGGCTCTGATGCTCGTTCCGGCGTTCCGGAACGCCTGGTGGCTGGTGACGTTCAGTGTGCTCGGCGCGATCGGCTGCACCGCTCTGGCGATCGTCGGCGGCCGGCAGGTCCGGTCGATCCTTTTCAGTCTGATCGCCGCACCGTACGCGTCGCTGAAGGGCATCCCGTGGGTGCGTAACCACCTGCGGACCAGCCGCAATCCGGGCATGGCCGGCCGGGTTCTCTTCTCGGCCGGGCTCACCGTCGTGGTGCTGCTCGTCTTCGGCGCGCTGCTGTCGTCGGCGGACGTCGCCTTCTCCACCCTGCTCGACACGGTGGTGCCGGACTTCAACGGCGGTTCGGTCTTCCAGTGGGTCTTCCTCGCGGTGGCCGGTGCGCTGCTCGCGGTGTCCGGCGTCTACACCCTGTCGGCGCCGCCGAAGACGTCCGGCATGGACACCGAGGGGGAGGGCAGATTCGGTCTGCTGGAGTGGGCGCCGGCCTGTGCCGCCCTGGTGGTTCTGTTCGCCGGGTTCGTGGCCGTGCAGTTCACCGTGTTGTTCGGTGGGAGCACGCACGTACTGGAAACGGCGGGGTTGAGCTATTCGCAGTACGCCCGCAGCGGCTTCTGGCAGCTGGTGGCGGTCACGCTGCTGTCACTGGTGCTGCTGGCCGCGCTGTCCCGCTGGGCGAAACGCGACACCGGCACCGAACGGGTCATGCTGCGGGTCCTGCTCGGCCTGATCTGCGCGCTGAGCGTGGTGATCGTGGCGTCCGCGCTGTCGCGCATGTGGGAGTACCAGCGGGTGTACAGCTTCACCGGCGAACGGATCTTCGTGATGGCGTCGGAGATGCTGCTCGGCGTCGTGTTCGTGCTGATCGCGGTGGCCGGCGTCAAGTGGCGGGGCCGCTGGATCCCGTCGACCACGGTCGGTCTGGCGGTGGTGATGCTTCTCGGTCTGGCGGTCCTGGACCCGGAGGGTTACGTGGCCCGGAGCAACGCCAAACGGTACGCGGACACCGGCCGGATCGACGCGTGGTATCTGCGGGCGCTGTCCGCGGACGCCACCCCGGCCCTGGCCACCCTGCCCGACCCGGTCCGGCGTTGCACACTGAGCTGGATCGCCGACGATCTGCGGGGCGACGATCCGTGGTACGCGTGGAACCTCGGCCGGGAACGGGCCCGTGACGCGCTCGCCGAGTTGGGCCCGGGTGCGATCGGCAACCACAAGGACTGCCGATCGGCCGATCAGTACGACCTGCCCAAGACGCGTCGTTGACAGTCCGGTGCTCCGGATCGCGCCCGCGGTCCGGAGCACCCCGCGCTCAGTTCCTCGTCATGTCTCCGGTGCCGGGGACGCCGTCGGCCAGCCCGTACTTCAGGATCACCGCGCCGCTTCCACCGGCGGCCGGGGGCTCCAGCAGGGTCAGGTTCGAGGGCACCTGACCGCCGTCGAACACCTTCTTCCCGGCACCGAGTAGGATCGGGTAGACCCACAGGGTGAGCCGGTCGAACAGCTTCTCGCGCAGCAGGGTCTGCACCAGGTCCAGGCTGCCGATCACGTGCGTGTTCTCATGCTTGGACCGGATTTCGAGTACGTCCGTCACCAGCGACGATCCGGTCCAGTGCAGATCGGGGTTGCCGCGGGACGCCACGTATTTCGGCACCCGGTTGAAGAGCCGGCCGATCGTGTCGTCCTGATGCGGCCAGTAGGCGGCGAAGATGTCGTACGTCTTCCGGCCCAGCAGGAGCGCGTCCAGCCCGTCCATCCCGGCCAGCACGGACCCGCCGACCGCCTCGTCCATCAGCGGCGCCTGCCAGCCCCCGAACGCGAAACCGCCCTCCGGGTCCTCATCCGGCGCGCCCGGCGACTGCGCGACCAGGTCGAGCGTGGTGAAAAGATCGATGTGAATCAGTCCCATGATGTCCTCCGCGATGTCGGCGTCACTGTCTAGGACCAGCACTGTCCAGGACCAGCACTGTCCAGGACCGGCGCCGAGCCGGGAACTCATCGCCCGGCTCAGGCGAGGGGCAGCAGGGGGATGTGGTCGTCGCGGCGGCATTCGGCCAGTAGGCGCCGTAGCCGGGTGTCGCCGTCCGGGTCGGCCCGGCCCTCCTGCCGGGCGAAATACCGCACCAGGAAGTCCGCCACGATCGATCCCCTGATCAGGCCGGGTTCGGGACTCACCGCCGGGCTCGCCGAGACCACCAGGAGCAGCAGATCGGACAGCCGGCCGGCGCCGGGTGAGAGTTCGGGCATCAGATAGCCGATCGGCAACCGCCGGGCCCCGAACCCGGCGTAGAGCCGCAACCGGGCGTGATCGTCCCCGAAATCGGAGGCGTCCCCGAGATCGGCGGGGGTGGCGGCCCGCGGATCACCGGCCTCGGCGAAGACCACCAGCGGATCGAGTTCGGCCCGCCACCGGGGCGTCGCGCCGGCCACCAGCATCCGCCCCACGCCCTGCCCGCGCAGATCGGGCCGGACCGCGAAATAGCAGAGCAGCGCGGCCCGCACGTCCGCGAACCACTCCAGGAAGAGCGCGCCCACCGGCTCCCCGTCCGGCGTCACCGCGACCGCCCCGCGCAGCTCCCCGGCGTCCAGCACACGCGTCAACCTGTCGAACGGCTCCCGCTCACCGGCCACGAAACTGGGCTCGATCACCGTTTCGTACAGCGTACGCAATAGGTCGGTGTCTGGTTTTCCGTCCAGGAACCGAACCGAGAGTTCCCCCATGACCGCAGGACTCTACAGTGGACGACGGCTCCGGTGGTCCTCCCACAGTGCTTCCAGACGCTCCGCCGGCATCGGCCGCCCGAGCAGTGGGCCCTGCCCGATCCGGCAGCCCGACGACCGTACGGCGTCGATGTCGCTCTGATCCCGCAGGTCCAGGGCGATCACCTCCATCCCCAGGCGCTGCCCGAGGGAGACCGTCACGTCCATCACCGAACTGTGGCCGTACACCTCCCGTCCCACTTTCAGCAGGTCGATGGGGAGGATCCGGAGCCGGCTGAGCGAGATCGGCCCGGTGCCGAAGTCGTCGACCGCGGTCCGCACCCCGAGGGCGCGCAACTGCCCGAGGCAGGCGGCCAGGTCGTCGATGGCCGGCTGGGCGTCGAGCAGGTGCTGTTCGGCGATCTCGACGGTGAGCACCGGGTACGGCAGCCCGTTGCCCTCCAGCACGGTCTGCACACACACCTGGAAGGCCGGGTCGAGGAGTTCCCGGGGGCGCACGTCGACGGACAGCCGGAGGTCGCCGTACTGCCGCCGCCAGCCGGCCAGCAGCGGCCCGGACCGGCGCAGCACCGACTCGGTGAGCCGGGTGAGCAGCCCCAGATCCTCGGCGAGCGGCCGCAACTCGGCGGCCTCCACCGGGCCGAGGGTGCGGTGCCGCCACACCGGGACCACCTCCACTCCGGCCGGGCCGCGGTCGGTGAGCTCGACGATCGGCTGGAACAGCAGGTCGATCTCACCGCGGGCGAGCGCGCCGGGCAGGTCCTGCTCCAGGGTGGACCGGCGCAGCAGCCGCTGTTCCATCTCGGCGGCGTACCACTCGACCGCGCCGGTCGGCCCGGACCGCACCGACCGCAGGGCGAGGGTGGCCCGGCGGATCACCTCGTCCACCAGGTCGGTGCCGGTGCGGTCGGCGAGGCCGGCCCACGCGGACAGGTGCGCCACCACCCCGGCCGCCGGGTACGGCGCGGACAGCGCGTTGACCACCTGCCCGGCCAGCAGTTGCGCCCGGATCGCCCCGCGCCCGGTGAGCACCACGAACCGGGTCTCGCCGAGCCGGGCGGTGATGTCCGGGCCGGTGACCTGGACCCGCAGCCGCCGGGCCGCCTCCACCAGCACGATCTCGGCGACGTCCGGCCCGTGCACGTCACCGATCGCGGTGAGCCCGTCCAGCTCGACGACGAGGACGGCGCCGGCGCCCGGGGTCAGCTCGGCGGCCCGCAGCAGCCCGTCCCGGTTGGCCAGGCCGGTCTGCCGGTCCAGGTGGGCGGATTCGCGCAGGGTCTGTTCCAGATCACGGACACCTGTCACATCCCGTACGTGCACCACCAGGTTGGCGCCCGGCTCGGCGGGGTCGGCCCCGCTCGTACTCCATTCGGTCTCCCGCCACCGGCCGAATCCGTCGCGGAGCCGGACCGCGAGGCCGTCCGCCGTACCACCGCCGGTGATCTGCTCGGTGAGGAATCGGTGCACCGCGTCGACATGGTCGCGGTGCACCAGCGCGCACACGCTGCGGCCGAGGACCTCCTGGTCGGAGAGGCCGAACTGGCGGGCCACCGCGGGCGACTGCCAGCGCACGGCCAGGGTGGAGTCGAGGACCATCGCCACGTCGGTGGTGCCGAACATCAGCCCGCGCAGCCGGTTGCCCTGGGTGATCAGGTGCTGGGCCTGCCGGCGCAGGGTGACCGCTGACGCCCACTCCCGGCCGACCACGGCGATCACCGCGGTGGCGCCGAGCGCGATGGTGGTCGCGTCCATCGCGCCACCGTTCATCAGGTGGTAGACGGCGACCAGGGCGGCGCCCGCGCTCAGCACGGTGAGCAGGGGGAAGCTGGCGGCCGACTCGCTGCCCGGCGGTGGCACCGCGCCGGTGTCCGGGGCGAGCCGGACCGACCCGTACCAGAGCAGCACCGCGGCCACGTTGATCGCCGCGGCGGCGACGAGTGTGGCGATGTCGGCGTTCGGGTGACCGGGATGGTCCAGGCCGACGACGATGGCGGTCGACGAGATCAGGGACAGTGCGGCGGCCGGGCCGCACCAGCGCAGCGCGCCCCGGTGCCGGACGGCGTGCAGGCCGATCACCGCGACCGCGGCGGCCGCGCCACCCCCGAAGATCAGCGCGGTGATCGACGCGCCCCGGCGTTCACCACCGCCGCTGAACATCAGCAGCCAGCAGGGGAACATCAGGCAGGCGGTGACGCCGAGGATGTCCAGCCCGACCCGCAGCCGGCTCAGCACGTCGCGGGGCTGCCGGGGGCGCAGCACCGCCGGCAGGTAGAGCAGCGCCACCAGGAAGATGGTGACCAGCGGGATCTCGGCGGGCAGCGGCACCCCACCGCCGACCAGCACGTCCGGCGCCAGCCAGGAGGCGAGCCCGCTGCCGGCCCCGGCCAGCGCGGTGAGCAGGACCCCGGCGGCCAGCGCCGCGGCCCGGGTGCGCGGTCCGGCCACCCGGCCGGTCGCCGCGGCCCGGATCATCACCGCCGCGGTGCCGGCCGAGCAGGCGGTCAGCAGCCCGGCGCCGACGGCCGGCGGGAGCAGGATCAGCGCGGTGATCAGCGCCGCCCCGCCGAGGACGGCGGGCACGGCGACGAGGACGGAACGGGCCTGGCCTGACATCTATGCGTCCGTTCGGAGATACCGACTCGCCAACGACTGACGGACCGCACCGGTTACGGGTCTTATCCCGCCATCTCCGTGAACGCGGGCAGATAGCCGTTGGCGTATCCGCTGTTGTTGGGATGGTACGAGTTCTGCGCCGGGATGAGGGTCACACCGTTGAGGTACGGCTGTGGTGAGCAGATCTCGTGCCCGGCGAAGTCGTCACGCACCTCCGAATAGACGAATCCGGCCGCCTCGGCCCGTTCCTGGATCTTCTCGTCCAGCACCCGGGCGCCGTCGTTGATCGCCTGCCGTTTGGCGGCGCTGAGCGCGCAGCCGGGGGCGGGGGAGGCGTACATCAGCGGGTACGACAGGACCACGACCCGTGCGCCCGGCGCCTTGGCCCGGATCGCGGCGTAGGTGGCGTCCAGTCTGCCGGGCAGGGTGTTCGCCACGTAGGCCTTGGCCTGGTTCACCCGGGCCGCGCAGTTGGCGTCGCTGGTGGTCCAGCAGGTGAGCAGGGTGCTGGTGAAGCCGGCGTCGTTGCCACCGATGGTGATGCTGATCAGGTCGGTGCCGCTGTTCAGCGCCGGGATCTGGGTGTTGCGGACGTCGTCGGTGGTGGCCCCGCTGCAGGCCAGGAACTGGAAGGTGGCCGGGTTGTGGGCGGCCGCCCAGAGCGGGCCGTAGCTGCGGTTGCTGCGCAGGCAGGAGCCGGACTGCCCGGTGGCCCCCACCCCGGAGGAGTAGGAGTCGCCGAGGGCGGCGTAGTCGACGGGGGCGGCGGCCCGTGCGGGGGTGGCGAGGCCGATGCCGAGCAGGGAGGTGGCGAGGAGGACGGCGGCGCGTTTCATGCCCGAAGTAGAAACCGCCGGGGTGAGAAAAAGAAGAATATGAATTTATTGTTTCGCGGCCGGGCGGCCGGCTCGGCGAAACCGTCCAGGGCGACGGCGCCGACGATGGCGTCCCGGCCACGAGACTCAGCGATCGTGCCGATCGGCCAGCTCCCGCAGCCGCCGCACCTCGTCGACGATCGACTCGTCCGTCGGCTCCGTCAGCCGCAGCACCGATCCCAGCGTCTCCCGCAGGTCGTGCTCGCCGAACTGCCGCAGCAGCTCCCGCACCGCGTCGTCGACCTCGTCCCGGACATAACCGCGCAGCGCGATCGGGAAATCCGCCGCCCGCAGCGCCGCCTGCGCCGACGCGCGCTGTGACGGGCTCCCGGAGGCCAGGGCCTTGACGGCGCGATCCAGGACCGCGTCGACCTTTCTCATCTCGTACCCACGCAGTGCGGGGTTGAAGTCTTGCGGCATGACGTCACAGTAGCGATTCCGATCTATCCCCTGTAGACGTACAAGTGTTGATGTCGTCTTTGGGAAGAGGTTGTGACCTTGGTACGAATCACCGGAGCACTGACCGCCCTCCTGCTGGGGGCGGTCGCCGCGCCCGCACCCGCCTCCGCGGCCACCCGTGACTGCTTCGACACCGCGCTGCCGGTCACCGTGGAGGAGGCCCGGATCGCCGCCGAACAGGTGCCCGGCGCCCTGATCGAGGCCGGCGGATTCACCGGGCTGCCCGGCGGGCTGCGGGCCGCGCTCTGCTCCGCACCCACCCTGGCCGCCGCGGCCAGGAAGGCCGAAGCGGCCGGGGAGCGGTTGTGGACGACCGCCGTCGCCCGCGCGCAGGGCCGCATCCAGATGGGTGACATCGAACGGTACGACGACCGACCGCTCTACTGGACCCGGCTCACCGGCACCCGCGACATCCGGCAGTGGACGCCCCGTTTCCCGCTCTCCGGAACCCAGCGCGACAAGCTGGTCAAGACCTATGAGTACGCCGCCCGCGGCCTCACCTCCACCACCTTCCGCCCCGGTGTGACCCGGGTGCTGGTCAGCGGCTTCGACCCGTACCAGCTGGACGCCGAGATCCGCCGCTCCAATCCGTCCGGCGGCGCCGCCCTGCAACTCGACGGCGCGGTCTTCCGCAGTGCCGGCCGCACCGTGCAGGTGCAGGCGGTGGCACTGCCGGTCACCTGGGGCGGCTTCGACCGGGGCATCGTCGAGGACGCCTTCGGCCCGCACCTGACCCGCCGGTCCCCGCAGCGAGCCGACCTGATCATGACGATCAGCCAGGGCCTGCGCGGCGTGATGCACGTGGAGCGCTGGGCGGCCGGCTGGCGCGGCGGCGTCCCCGACAACAACAACGTGGGCACCCCCGAACAGGTGCCCCCGGCCGCCGGCTGGCCGCAGCCCACCCCCACCCCCGAGTGGATCGAGACGACCCTGCCGCACCAGGCGATGGTCGGCGCCGGCACCACCCCGTGGCCCACCCGCCTGAACCCGCAGCTGTGCGAATGGGCCGCCGGCGACCGCCCCACCGGCCGGGTGACATGCCACGACGGCGAACCCACCCCGGGCGGCCAGGCCTCCTCGGGCGGCGGCGGAAGCTACCTGTCGAACGAGAGCATGTACCGCTCGAACCGTCTCCGCGTGGCCCTCGGCGCCACCGACATCCCCGGAGGCCACCTGCACATCTCCGCCCTGCTGCCCTTCGCCGACCCGGAGGCCCTGCTCGACCCGGCCTTCACCACCGACCGCCAGGCCACCATCGACCAGACGATCCACTTGGTGAAGGCCGCCGGCGCCGCCGCCTGACAGCCCGCGTGGTG
>NZ_JBNZCE010000016.1:0-14714 GCF_050589265.1 Actinoplanes sp. G11-F43 | reverse complement strand
CACCACACCAGCGGGGCCGGTCAGTCGAAGGTGGCCGGCTGGCCGGTCGTCTCCAGCACCGACAGCCACAAGTCGCTGGCCGGGTCGACCTGATTGCGGTGGCTGACCGCGAGCTGGATCGGCACGTGCACGAAACGGCGGTGCCAGCGGCCCACCACCACCTCGGTACGCCCGGCCATCGCGGCGTGCACCGCGGCGTGCGCGAGACGGATGCAGTAGACGCTGTCGTACGGGTTCGCCGGCACCCCGCGGATCATGTAACTGGGGTCGATGTACTTCACGTTGTGCTCGGTGCTGCGGGCGTCGAACCAGTCGGTGATCCGCTGGCACAGGAACGGCCCGATGTCGCGGAGCTTGACGTTGCCGGAGGCGTCGGTGGCGTACGGTTCGCCGGCCAGCAGATCCTGCCCGGCGCCCTCGGCCACGACCACCACGGCGTGCCCCCGGTCGATGACCCGGCGATGCAGGTAGGGCAGCAGCCCGTTCTCGCCCTCCAGGGTGACCGGCACCTCGGGGATCAGCACGATGTCGGCGTCGCTGTTGGCCAGCGTCGCGTACAGGGCGATGAAACCGGAGTGCCGGCCCATCACGTTGACCACGCCGATCCCGTTCGGTGCCGAAGTGGCCTCCACATGGGCCACCCCGATCGCCTCGGCGGCCTTGGAGAACGCGGTCTGGAACCCGAAGCTCCGGTCGATGAACGGGATGTCGTTGTCGATGGTCTTCGGAATGCAGACCACCGCGATCTTCTCACCCCGTTCGGCGATCACCCGGGCGATCTCCATGGCCCCGCGCATCGAGCCGTCACCGCCGATCACGAACAGGATGTTGATGCTCATCCGGTCCAGGCAGTCGACCACCTCGTCGGGATCCTGCTCACCCCGGGACGACCCGAGGATCGTCCCGCCGTCCTCGTTGATGCTCGCCACCATCTCCGGCGTCAGATCGATCACGCCATGGCCGTACCGCGGAATGAAGCCCTGATATCCGTTGCGGAAACCGAAGATCCGGTTGACCCCGTAGCGCGAGGTCAGCTCCAGGACCAGCGCCCGGATGACGTCGTTGAGGCCCGGGCACAGCCCGCCGCAGGTGACGATCCCGACCCGGGTCTTGGCCGGATCGAAGAAGATCCGCCGCCGCGGCCCGGCCGGTTCGAAACCCGGCAGCCGGTCGGCGCTGACCCCACGGGCCATCGCCATGGTCCGGGTGTCGTCGAACAGCACCAGGTCGTCCTCGTCGACGCAGTGCAGGGAACTCTTCCGGCCGTCCAGCACGGGGGCCAGCGGGGACTCGATCCGGCAGGGACCCAGGGAACGGACCGCGAGGTCCAGGACTTCGACCGTCGACATGGCGACCTCCGAGCGTTTCCGTGGCCCGGGCCCGGCGGACGGCGTCGTCCCCACACCCGACCAGCAGTAACCGGAGGCTATCCACAGGCCTTTCGACCCGGGACCGTCCGGGGCGTCCCGGGTGTCGCGCCGGTCACTCCGCCCGTCACGTCGGCCTGATGAACAGCCGGCTGAGCGCTATGGGTTTCGGGCGGTGGCCGTTCATCGATTCATGGGGTGGTCGATGCCGCGGCGGACTGTGGTCTCTCATGCCGGCTTCGGCCCCGAACTCAAAGAACTGCGTGAGCAGCATGGATTGCCGCCGCGTCGGCTCGGCCGGTTGATCCATTGTTCGCACGGCCATCTGTGGGATCCCCGACTCGGGGATCCCACCGATGGCCGTGCCTGTCGGTCGCGGTTCTGCTGGACCAGGGGCTCGGCGCGGACGGGCAGTCGTCCGCCATGGTGTCCGAGGTGCCAGCCGGGACCGATGCCCGGCCCGTCTCGGCCGAACATCCGGTGGTGGCCATGCCGTCCGGGCTGGAGTTCGCACCGGACTGGCGGCACGCATAGATGTTGCTGTTGATCTTTGGCGAGACGATATGCAGCGGCGCAACGTTCTTCGGCAGGTGGGCTTCAGCGCGACGGGCTTTCTGCCCACGGCGATGGGATGGCTGATGTCGTCGCTCGACGAGCGCCCGGCTGAAAACGGTGAGCGGCTGATCGGGGCCGCCGACATCGAGACCGTACGCCGGATGATCTCGACATATCGGACGCTGGACAACAAGTTCGGCGGCGGCCACGTCCGCGACAGCCTCGTCCGGTTCCTCAAGACCGACGTCACCGAACTGGTCAACGGCCGCTACGACGCGGCGGAACACCCCGCGTGCGCGGGGAGCAGGCGGGCCGGGCCAATCGGGACGCCCTCCAGGACGGAACACCCCCGCATGCGCGGGAAGCAGGCTAATTGACCTGCGCTTTTGAAGATCACAGGCTCGGTTTTTGTTCACTTGCATTCGATGGGTTCGGCTCGCGTCAGGTTACCGTGCTGGCTGGCTCACGGCAGTAGGCGACGCCCTCCCCCGGAAACGCGACTGTAGCTGACAAAATCGCTGCATGCGTGGTCCTGAACTGGTTCTTGTACTGCGTTACCGCAAGGCGGTGACGTACGGCTTCCACGTGTTGCTGGGCGCGCTGGGTGACCACAAGACCCCTACCCGCTACGTGGTGCGCTTCGGCGAGAACGTTGAGGAGACGGCACGGCACATCCGGGAGGCCGGCGACGCCCGTACCCTCGTGCTCTGGTCCTTCTACTCTCCGGACGCGGCAGCGCTGGCCGACGAACTGAAGCAGATCCGGGAGCTGGCCGACGGACCGAACGTGACGCATCTGGCCGGGGGAGTGCACGCCACCGCCGAGCCGGTGCAGACCCTGGACGCGGGATGGGACATGGCGGCGATCGGCGAGGGCGAGTCGACCCTGCTGTCCCTGGTGGATGCGAAGGGCGACCCGGCGGGGATCACCGGCCTGGCCTACCGGGACGCCACCGGCAAGCTGATCAGAACCGGTAAGGCGAAGCAGCGCGACCTCAACGACTTCCCCGGTTTCGCGCTCAAGTGGGACAAGTTCAACGCCCTGGAGATCACCCGGGGCTGTATCTACGCCTGCCGTTTCTGCCAGACACCGTTCATGTTCTCCGCGAAGTTCCGGCACCGGAGTCTGGCAAACATCAGGTGGCATGTGGATCAGATGCGGGCACGAGGGCTGCGTGACGTCCGTTTCATCACGCCGACCGCATTGTCCTGGGGCACGCAGACCGACGAGCCGGATCTGGAAGCCGTCGAGGAGATGCTGGCGTCGTGCAAGGAGGGGATCGGGCCGGACGGGCGGGTGTTCTTCGGCTCGTTTCCCAGTGAGATCCGGCCCGAGCACGTCACCCGGGAGGCGTTGCGGCTGGTCAAGAGGTACTGCGCGAACAACAACATCATCGTGGGCGCGCAGTCCGGTTCGGATCGGGTGCTGGACGCGGCCAAGCGTGGCCACGGTGTGGAGGAGGTCAAGCGGGCGGCCCGGCTCGCCGTCGAGGAGGGGTTCCGGATCAACGTCGACATGATCTTCGGGATGCCGGGGGAGGACCGGCGGGACGTGGACGATTCGCTCACCCTGGCGCGGGAACTGGCCGACCTGGGCGCCCGCATCCACGCGCACACGTTCATGCCGCTGCCGGGCACCCCGTGGCGGGACGCGCCGGCCGGGGACGTCGACCCGGAGACGATCCGCGAGGTGGACCGGCTGTCGCAGCGGGGCGCCCTCTACGGCCACTGGCAGAAGCAGCGTGACCACGCGGTCCGTCTGGCGGCGGCCGCCGAGGCGTATCCCCGGCCGGGCCGCAGCCGCACGCTACTGCCGACGGTTCCGGCCGAGAGGAAGGGAACGGCCCAGGGCGGCGGCTGTCGATAGGTGCGTTTCTCGCTGGGCCGGATCGCCGAGGACCACGAAGTCGGTGGATTCGGCGCGGGCGCCGATCCGGTCGTCGACCATCACCGCGCGCATCGCCTGGTGATGACCGGAGGCCTTCAGGGCGGGCACCGAATAGCCGGCGGTGCAGAGGATGACGGCGCGGGAGGCGACATTCAAACGCATCGGTTTGTACGCCCATCCGACGGTCAGCACCCGGTCGAACCAGCCCTTCAGAATCGCCGGGCAGTCCATCCACCACACCGGATAGACGAAGGCCCACACGTCGGCGGCGTCCAGCAGTTCCTGTTCGGCCCGCACGTCCGCGGGGGCCGGACCGCCCGCGTATTCGGCCGGCGACATCACCGGGGAGAAACCCGAGGCATAGAGATCCGAAATGGTGTACGCCGTGAGCCCACTCAGAAAAGCGTCGAGCACCTCACGGGTGAACGACGTCGGCGATGGATGGGCGTACACCACATGAACCCGGGTCACGTATCGATCTTCACATATAGTCTCGGGATGAACCCGGTTCTGCGCAGGCTCGATGAGATCGTCGTGGTGCTGAGGGAGCGGGCCGACGTGGTCGCCCTGCTCGGGCTCGGTTCGTGCGGCGCCCAGCTGGCCCGCCTGGACGAGCATTCCGGGCTGGACTTCTTCCTGGTCGTCGACGGCGGGGCGAAGTGGCGGTACCTGGATCGCACGGACTGGCTGGCCGGCCCGGTCACCTACCGTTTCGATCATGACCGCAACGGCCGTAGGGCGCTGTACGCCGACGGGGTGTTCGCCGACTTCCGGGTGTTCACGGTGGCCGAGCTGCGGGAGACTCCGTTCTCCGGGGCCCGGGTGGTGTGGCGGCGGCCGGACGCGCCGAAGGATCTCGCCGAGTCGGGGCGGGCCGTGCCGCGGGAGCCGTTCCACACCGAAGAATTCCACCTGAACAACGCGCTGACCGGTCTCTATACCGGGCTGCACCGGGAGTTGCGGGGTGAGCGGCTGGCCGCGTCCCGGCTGATCCAGGGGCGGGCGGTGGATGACGTGATCGCGCTGCTGCGGCTGGACGGCGGCGATTTCCCGTACCGGGATCCGTTCGATCCGGCCCGCCGGGTGGAGCGCGCGTATTCACCCCGGTCGCTGCCGCTGGCCGAGATGGTTCCGGGGTACGGAGGGAACGTGGCGGCGGCCCGGTTCATCCTGCAGTGGCTGGCGAGGCGGTACACGGTGCCGGCCGGGATCGGGGACGCGCTGCGCGACCTGATCCGTTCGGCTGATGTTCGACGATCTCCAGAGCGAGGAACGTCGATGCCGTGACCTCGGCGAAAATGGAGAGCGCGACTCCGGTCGTACCCAAATGGCGTGCCGTTCTTCTGGATTTCGTGGAACGGGCCGGATGGTCGGCCGGCCAGGTGTTCCTCGCGACCCTGCTGGCCGGCGGTGTGGGTGCGGTCATCGACCTGCCGTGGCGTTATTCGCTGACCCTGGCGACCGGGGCGTTCGTGTCGTCGCTGCTGCTCACCGCGGTGCAGTATCTGTCGAGGCTGACCAACCTGGCGTTCTGGCCGGATCTGCTGGTCCGGCTGGCGAAGACCTTCCTGTCGTCGCTGGCCGGCTCGACCGCGGCCGGGGTCTTCGACGTGACCACGTTCGACTGGGAGAGTGCTCTCAACGTGGCGTTCCTGGCCACCGTGGCATCGCTGGGCAAGGGTCTGCTGGCCCGTGAGCCGGCCGCACCGAACGGGCAGGTCCCGCCCGGTGCCAGCCCGTCCACGCTGCCGACCGGGACGTACCGCGAAGCTGTTGATCACGCCCCGGCGCCGCCGACCATCGAGGCGACGAACCCGCCGGACGGGACGTCAGTACCCGATGGGCAGCCCGGCGTAGTTCTCGGCGAGCCCGGTGGCCCCCGCCCGGCTCCCGGCGACCCAGCGTAGCTGCGACAGCTGCAACTCGGCCTCGAACGGATCCCCCGAGGTGTGCAGCATCGTCGTCATCCACCAGGAGAAATGTGTGCACCGCCAGACCCGGCGCTGGGCGTCGCCGGAGTAGCGGTCGAGCAGCGTGTCGTCACGTTCCGTCAACGAGGCGATCAAAGCCTTCCCGAGCAGCGCCACGTCGGCGATCGCCAGGTTGAGGCCCTTGGCCCCGGTCGGCGGCACGATGTGCGCGGCGTCCCCGGCCAGGAACAGCCGGTCGTGCCGCATCGGCGTCTGCACGTAGCTGCGCATCGGCAGCACACTCTTGTCGGTGATCGGCCCCGGGTTGAGTTTCCAGCCGTTCTGCCCGTGCCCGAGCCGGGTGGACAGCTCCGACCAGATCCGGTCGTCGGACCAGGACGCCGGGTCGGTCCCGTTCGGCACCTGGAGGTAGAGCCGGCTGACCGTTTCCGATCGCATCGAGTGCAGAGCGAACCCGTTCGGATGCCAGGCGTAGATCAGCTCGTCGGTCGACGGCGCCACATCGGCGAGGATCCCGAACCAGGAGTAGGGGTAGACCTTCTCGAACTTCTGAGCCGCCGGTACGGCGTTGCGGCTGGGCCCGAACGAACCGTCACACCCGGCGATGAAGTCAGCCTGCAAAATGCGCTTATGTCCAGACTTGTCGATGAACGCGACCCGCGCCGCAGCCGGATCCAACACCACGTCCGACACCTCGTAATGCACCGGTGCCGTACGAGCGGCGATCAAGTCCTTCTGCAGCTCGGTCTGCCCGTACACCCAGACGCTCCGCCCGGTCAGATCGACGAAGTCGAGATGATGCCTCTCACCCGGCCACTGCAGGTAGATGCCCCGATGCTGATCCCCCTCGGCGCGCAGCCGGGCACCCAGCCCGACCGACTCCAGCAGCTCGACGCTGGAATGCTCCAGGATCCCGGCCCGGATCCGCGCCGCGACGTACTCCTCCGACCGGGTCTCCACCACCACCGACGACACCCCGCCCTGAGCGAGCAGGTGGGCGAGCAGGAGTCCGGCCGGGCCGGCGCCGACGATGGCGACCTGAGTGCGCATACCCCTCAGCCTTCGGCACCGCGCGGCCGGGACACAAGACCCTCTTTCCATTGAACGGAAGCCAGCGTCCGGCCGATCCCGTGCGCCGCCACCTGGAGCGCCGACACCAGGCGGGGGAGTTGCCGGCGCAGATCCGGCACCACCATGCCGAGCGCCGCCACCACCTCGTCCCCGTTGCGCACCGGCACCGCCACCGAGCACGCGCCCAGACTCATCTCCTCGCCGGTGGTCGCATAGCCTTCGGCCCGCACCCGGCGCAACTGGTCGAGCAGGCGGGCCGGCTGGGTCACGGTGTACGCGGTGACACGTGTCAAATGCGCCAACGCCTCCGCCCGTACATCCTCCGGGGCGTGCGCGAGCAGCACCTTCCCGACCCCGGTGGCGTGCATCGGCAGCCGTGACCCGACCCGGCTGACCACCGGCACCGACACGTGCCCGGCCAGGCGCTCCACGTAGAGCACCTCGATCCCGTCGCGGACCGCGAGGTGCACGGTGGCCAGGGTGGCGGCGTACAGATCGTGCAGGAACGGCGACGCCGCCTGCCGGAGGCCGCTCTGCACCGGCGCGAGCAGGCCGAGCTGCCAGATCCGCCGGCCGATCACATAACCCCCGGACGGCTCCCGGGCCAGCGCGCCCCACCGGCACAGCTCGCCGACCAGCCGGTGCGCGGTGGCCAGCGGCAGGCCGGCGCGGCGGGCCAGATCGGTCAGCGACAGGCTGCGGTGCTCGCCGTCGAAGGCGCCCAGCAGGTCCAGCGCGCGGGAGGTGACACTGGCGCCCACGGCAGGGTCCTTCCGCTGAGTGGAAGAACCCTATCGCGACCGCCTCGATGACCGCCTAGGGTCCGGAACGTGAACATGGAGTCGTCACAAGCTGACATCAACCGGGAGATCGAGGCAGCCGCGGCCCGGCAACCGGGCGGGCCACAGCCGAAGATCGACTATCCGTCGTACCGCAGCAGCGTCCTGCGGCACCCCAAACAGCCCGCGCACCTGATCGACCCGGAGTCGGTCGAGCTGTGGGCACCGGCCTTCGGGCACCGCGACGTCGCCGACGACGAGGCCGACCTGACCATCCAGCACTCCGGCACCCCGATCGGCGAGCGGATCGTGGTCACCGGCCGGGTCCTCGACGGCGACGGCCGCCCGGTGGCCAACCAGCTGGTCGAGGTGTGGCAGGCGAACGCCGCCGGCCGCTACCGGCACCAGCGCGACCAGCACCCGGCCCCGCACGACCCGAACTTCACCGGGGTCGGCCGGATGCTCACCGACGCGTCCGGGGTCTACCGGTTCCAGACGATCAAGCCCGGCCCGTACCCGTGGCGCAACCACCTCAACGCGTGGCGCCCGGCGCACATCCACTTCTCGCTGTTCGGCACCGACTTCACCCAGCGCCTGGTCACCCAGATGTACTTCCCCGGCGACCCGCTCTTCGCCCTCGACCCGATCTACCAGTCGATCACCGACCCGAAAGCCCGGGAGCTGCTGGTCGCCCAGTACGACCACGAGGTGACCACCCCCGAGTGGAGCACCGGCTACCGCTGGGACATCGTGCTCACCGGCACCCACCGCACCCCGCTGGAGTCCGACACCGAGGAGACCGACTGATGAGTGCGGTACCGGGCCAGACCGTCGGCCCCTTCTTCCATCTCGGCCTGGCATACCCGCTGATGAACGAGCTGGTCGCCCCGGGCGACCCGAAAGCGGTCCGGCTGCACGGCCACGTCTACGACGGCGCCGGCGCCCCGGTGCCGGACGCGGTGCTGGAGATCTGGCAGGCCGACCCGCAGGGCGTGGTCCCGCGGCAGCCCGGCTCGCTGCGCCGGGACGGCTGGACCTTCACCGGCTGGGGCCGCGCCGCCACCGACCCGGACGGGCACTACCAGTTCTTCACCTGCGAGCCGGGCGCCACCGACCCCGGCAAGGCGCCGTTCTTCGCGGTCACCGTCTTCGCCCGCGGCCTGATGGACCGGCTGTTCACCCGCGCCTACCTGCCGGACACCCCCGAACTGGCCTCCGACCCGCTGCTCACCACGATCGCCCCGGACCGGTCGCACACGCTGATCACCCGGCGGGAACCCGGCGGTCTGGTCTTCGACGTGCGGTTGCAGGGCGAGGATGAGACGGTTTTCCTGACCTATCCACGCCTGCGCGACGCATGGGCGTGACACACCGGCGATCAAGACCCGATTGGCGTACGCGTTGAGCGACCTCCTGTGGCCCGGGGACGACCGGGCCGGTGACGTGTTCACCGACGCGGCCGTCCTGACGGCGATGGTCACCGCCGAGGCGGCCTGGCTGGACGCGCTGATCGAGCACGGCATCGCCGAACCGGCCGCCCGCGACGACCTGACCGGTCTGATCGGGCCGGACGACGTGCCCCACGTGGCGGCCGGCTCCGAGGCGGGCGGCAACCCGTTCATCCCCCTGCTCACGCTGCTCCGCGGTCGCCTGGAAACCCGCAACCCGGCCGCCGCGAAATGGCTGCACAAGGGGCTGACCAGCCAGGACGTCATCGACACCGCGCTGGTGCTGTGCCTGCGGGACGCCACCGAGCGGATCGCCGGCGACCTGACCGCCCAGGGCGCCACCCTGGCCCGGCTGGCCGGCGAACACCGGGACACCCCGATGGCGGGACGAACGCTGACCCAACACGCCGTACCGATCAGTTTCGGTCTGAAAGCGGCGACCTGGCTCACCGCGATCCTGGACGCCCGGGACCGCCTCGCCGCCGTCGTCCTGCCCGTCCAGATCGGCGGCGCGGCCGGCAGCCTGGCCGCGCCCACCGCCCTCGCCGGCTCCCCGGTGACCGCCCGCGGCCTGGTCCGGACCACCGCCGGCTCCCTCGGCCTGCCGTTCCGCGACCCGTGGCACACCGCCCGCGCGCCGCTCACCGGCATCGCCGACGCGTTCACCACCTGCACCGACGGGTGGGGCCGGATCGCCAACGACGTGCTCGCCGGTGCCCGCCCGGAGATCCACGAACTGTCCGAGGGCACGGTCGCCGGCCGGGGCGGCTCCTCAGCCATGCCGAACAAACGGAACCCGGTGCTGTCCGTGCTGATCCGCCGGGCCGCCCTGGCCGCCCCGCCACTGGCCGCGACGGTGCACGCGGGCGCCGCGGCCGCCGTCGACGAACGCCCCGACGGCGGCTGGCACGTCGAATGGGCCACCCTGCGCACCCTGGCCCGCCGGACCGTCACGGCCGGCTCCCAGACCACCGAACTGCTGGCCGGCCTCCAGGTGGAGACCTCCTGGATGACCGCCAACCTGGCCGCCGCCCGGCCCGGCATCGACGCCGAACAGCGCTCGACCGGCGCGGACCCCGGCGACCCCTACCGCGGCGCCATCGACGAGATCATCGACGCCGCGGTCTCCCGCGCGACGGACACCCGGTGAGAGGAACCGATGTGCTGACCGCGACCACCTTCACCGACGCGCCCGGCCGCCCGTTGCTGCTGCTCGGGCCGTCCCTCGGGACCAGCGCCGAGACACTGTGGGCGGTGTGCGCCGGCCGGCTCCACGGGCGCTACCACGTGGTCGGCTGGGACCTGCCCGGACACGGCCGCAGCGCCCCGGCGACCGGCCCGTTCACCGTCGCCGACCTGGCCCGCGAGGTCCTCGCACTGGCCGAGAGGATCCGGCCGGGCGAGTCGTTCGCCTACGCCGGCGACTCCCTCGGCGGCGCGGTCGGCCTCCAGTTGCTGCTGGACGCACCGGCCCGGGTGAGCGCGGCGGCCCTGCTCTGCACCGGCGCGAAGATCGGCGACGTCCCGGCCTGGCACGACCGGGCGAGACTGGTCCGCACCGAAGGCACCGAGGCGGTCGTCCCCGGCTCCCGTGAACGCTGGTTCGCCCCCGGCTTCGCGGACAGCACCGCGGCGGTGGCGGAGGCGCTGGTCGGGGCGCTGCGGGCGGCCGACGCGGAGAGTTACGCGCGGGCCTGCGAGGCGCTCGCCGAGTTCGACGTGCGGGACCGGCTGGCCGAGATCGCCGTGCCGGTGCTGGCGGTGGCCGGCGGGCACGACCGGCCGACCCCGCCGGACAGTCTCGCGGCCATCGCCGACGGGGTGCTGAACGGCCGCCTGGTGGTCCTGGACGGTGTCGCCCACCTGGCCCCGGCGGAGAACCCCGAGGTGGTCGCGTTCCTGCTGGACCAGCATTTCGACGAGGAACGGTCGGCCGGCATCGCGGTGCGCCGGGAGGTGCTCGGCCCGGCACACGTGGACCGGGCCACCGCCGGGACCACCGCGTTCACCCGGGACTTCCAGGACATGATCACCCGGTACGCCTGGGCGGAGATCTGGACCCGCCCCGGCCTGCAGCGCCGCGAGCGTTCCCTGATCACCCTGACCGCACTGATCGCTCTCGGACACCACGAGGAACTGGCGATGCACGTCCGGGCGGCCCGCACCAACGGCCTCACCGACGACGAGATCAAGGAACTGATCCTGCAGACCGCCATCTACTGCGGCGTACCGGCGGCCAACACCGCCTTCCGCATCGCGCAACGGGTCCTGGGGGAGCCCCGGTGACCCAGCCCGCATCGGTGGTGTCCACCGGGGGCACCGCGATCATCGGATGCCGTGGCGGGTCCGCACGTCGTGGGAGTGGACCGTCATCGCGAAGGCGGGCAGCCAGACGGCGAACGTCACCAGTCCGTACACCCCGGCCCACGGGCTGAAGACCTCCGGCCAGATCGCCGGGAACAGTGCGATGAGCAAGGCATACCCGGTGAATCCGGCGAGCAGCAGGTAACCCGGCACGATCAGTGGCAGACGGGGGACCGCAAGCTCGGCCGCCCGTCCTCGCCGGCTCACCAGGACGAGGCTGAGCACCACTGGGCACAGCGCGAGCAGCGCGACCGTCGCCGGGAGCACCCGGCCCCCGCCGGCATGCCACGCGGCGAACCGGCCCGCGTCCGCGAGCACCGGCGCCCCGGCCGCCCATGCCACGTGGACAGGCACGATCCCGGCGGCCCCCACCAGCGTCACCACCCGGGCCGCGACTACCGCTCCCGGGCCGGGCGGCCGCCGTCGGGGTTCGGCCAGGACGGCGACGGTGTTCCGGAGTTCCCCGTGAATACTCATGCCTGCATTCTCATGACTTCCCGCCCGCCGCGCGCCCCCGTGCCCACCGGAGAACGGCGACCGTGAAATCGACCATCCCCGATGACACCGATCGATCAGCGGTGATCGCCCGCTGTGTCACGGCCCGTTCCGGCGACCCGGGCGGGCCTCGGTACCTGTCTCTTTCCCGCCGGCTTCCGCACCCGGACGGTTCCCGGGCGGACGACGCGTTCACCCGCGACCTGTTCCGTGACGCCCGCCGGATCAGCGGCCGGCGCGGCCGGTTCGGGAGCGATCGGATGGTGTGGGTGAGGTGTGGGCCGCGCGGGGGCGGTGGACTTCCCGGACCGGGGCGCGATCGCCGCGTGTGCCGATGAGATCTCGGCGTTCTGCCTGATAGCGGCGGGTGAGACCGGCCGGGGGCGGGCCGGGCGCGATGCAGCGGCACCGGGCTGCCGGTGCCGCTGCATGCGTTCGGTCGCGGTGGGGACCGAGACCGGTGTACGGGGTGAGGTGGGGCGCCTCGTTCCCCGGTTGAGGTTCAGCACTGCGTGGACTTCGGGGTGGACCACGCGGTTCGGGGCTGACCTCCGTTCTGTGTTCGGGGGACGGCAAGACTTGGGAGCGCTCCCATTAACCGCACTGTAACAAAGATGAATGCCGATGGGGAGGGGTCAGGCGGTGGCCGCGCAGGTGATCGACGGCGTCACCGGGCTGCCCGAGCCGAGGAAGCCGAAACTGGTGCTCGCGCCGGCCGCCAGCCCGCCGTTGTACGCCACGTTCGTCGCCTGCACCGAGTTCCCGTTCGTGGTCAGGGACGCGTTCCAGGCCTGCGCGATCGGCGGCGTGCCCGGATAGGTCAGCGTCACCGTCCAGCTCTTCACGGCCGTACCCCCGGCGGTGATCTTGATTTCGCCCTGGAAGCCGCCGGCCCACTGCGACGTCACCGCGTGGGTGGCCGCGCAGGAACCGTTGACCGGCGGGTTCGACGTGCTGGGCGAGGGCGAGGTGGACGGGGGCGCCGAGGGGGAGCCGGACGGTGAGGCCGACGTGCTCGGCGACGGTGAGGTGGTGCCGCCGAAGTTCACGTCACTGCAGAAGTAGTACGACTGGTCGGAGTGGCTGGCCTGCCAGATCGTGTAGACCATGGCCCGCCCCGACCGCCCGGACACGCTCACCGGGATGTCCTGCTGCACACCGTTGGACAGCTGCCGGGTCCACTGCGCCGCCGGGGTGTTCGGCACCGTGCTGACCAGCTGGAGATCCGACCACTTCAGCGGGGTGGTGACCGGGTTGTAACCGGCCCTGCTGACGTACACCCGGATGTAATCGGCACCGTGCCGGGCGCCGTCGAACAGCGACACCGTGAACGAGTTGCCGATCGAGGTGGCCTTCCAGTCGCCGACCGCGTCCATCGCGTTGTACCGGCCGCTCTCCGCGTGACCGCCACTGCACAGCTGGCCGTCGGGGATCGCGGTCTCGTGCTGGCCGGCGACACCCTCACGGTAGAGGCCGTTCCAGTTCCACATCGCGTTCGGGTTGGCCTGCCACGCCTGCCAGCACATCGGGTCCTGGGTGGCCATGGCCGGGTTCTGGAAGTCGGAGCCCCAGCGCTCGAAACACCCGTAGTTGCGGGACGCGGGACCGACCACGTTGCCGTGCGCGCCGGCCGGACCGGACGGCACGAAGAGGACGGCGAAGGTCGCGGCCAGGGCGGCGACGATCAAAGAGACGATTGATTTGGTACGCATGACTCAGCACTCCTGAGCGAGGGCCGCCACGACGGCGGCCGGCTGCGGTGGACGGCGCGCGAGTTCGCCCGTGCTCGCGCGCACCGCGTGCCCCGGAAGCAGTGCTGTGGCCACAGCCTCGTGCATCGATCGAACTAAGTCAATGAGTAAATGGCGTGACCGGTCGCCGGGCCCTGCCTACGGTGAGGGGATGTCCGTTGACGCCGCGCACGCCGCCGGCCTCCTGATGCTGCTGTCCCACCCGGTCCGGCTGCGGGCCTTCGCCGAGCTGGCCCGGCACCAGGACGGCTGCACCATCTTCGAGATGTCGATCCACCTGGACGTGCCCCAGCCGGAGGCGGCCGAGCTGCTCGGCCGGCTGGTCGGCGCCGGGGTGGCCACCGGCACCGGCAACGGCTGGTACCGCGCCCGCGACGGTGTGCTCCGCGAGGCCGCCGAGGCTCTGGACCGGGGGCAGCCGATCGCGCCGCTGCTCCGGGAGTACCCGAAGCTGCGCTCCTACTTCGCCCACGGCCGCCTGACCAGCCTGCCACCGACCCTGGGGGAGAGGGCGCAGCAGATGGCCGAGCTGTTCGCCCGCTTCGTGGCGGTCGACGGCGTGCTGACGGAGGCCGAGGTCAACACCCGGATAGCCCGAGCCGCCGACGACGTGGCGGCGGTGCGCCGCATGCTCGTCGAGTCGGGCTGGCTGGAACGAGACCGAGCCGGCACCTCCTACGGCTCCCCCCGCCCCTTGCCCGACAACGCCTCCACCCCCACCCACCCCGCAGCCAGGTAGCCCCGCACGTGCCACTTCGCGGCGCAGTCCACGCCGAAAGTCACCACGCAGTCCACTCCACCCCCGAGTGCCAACTTCCGGCGCGGTCCACGCCGAAAGTCACCACGCATGCTCGTTTCGTCCTCACCGCGGCATTTTGTGGTGCGGTCCGGCCCGTAAGTCACCACGCAGTCCGCTCCACTCCCGCGTGCCGACTTCCGGTGCGGTCCGGGCCGGAAGTCACCACGCATGCTCGTTTCGTCCTCACCGTGGCACTTTGTGGTGCGGTCCGGCCCGTAAGTCACCACGCAGTCCGCTCCACTCCCGCGTGCCGACTTCCGGTGCGGT
>NZ_JBNZCE010000015.1:142501-380883 GCF_050589265.1 Actinoplanes sp. G11-F43 | reverse complement strand
CGGTGGTCGTCTGGTTCGGGTGTGCCGTTTTGTGGTGCGGATCGTGCCGGAAGTCGGCACGCGGTAGTGGGCTGTTGACGGTACTTCGGATTGCACAGTAGTGTCCATCGCGTGGATGCGACCCAGCTACTCAAGGGCGTGCTCGACCTCGCCGTCCTGGCCGTGCTCCGCGACGAGGACGGGTACGGCTACGACATCCTGCGCCGCCTCCGCGCGGCCGGGCTGGAGGACGTCGGTGACGCCTCGGTCTACGGCACCCTTCGGCGGCTCTTCAACAACGGGCTGCTGAACAGCTACGTGGTGCCCAGCGACGAGGGCCCGCACCGGAAGTACTACGCACTCAACGCGGCCGGCCGCACCGAGCTGCAACGCTCGGCCAAGGTCTGGCAAGGCTTCGCATCGATCATGGAAGATCTGCTTCGCGAGCGGGGGAAGGCGTGAACCTCACGGCACAGGACGAGATCGCCGTCTACGTCGAGGGCGTCCGGCTGGCACTGGCCGGCCTGCCGGCCGAGACCAGGGACGAGCTTCTCGAAGACCTGCCCGAACATCTGGCCGAAGTGCTGGCCGAGGGCGGCGGCTCACTGGAGGACCGGCTCGGGCCACCCGATGTGTACGCCGCCGAGCTCAGCGCCAGCGCGGGCCTCGGCGCCACCACGGCGCCACCACGGACCGACGCCCGGTCCCGGGCCGCCGCCAAGGCCGCCGCGCACCGGGCCCGCCTGGCCGGCCGGGTGCGTGTCGCCGACGAGTTCGTCGGCCGGCTGCTCGGCTACCCGCGGGCCCGCGACTTCCTGGTGCTGCTGCGCCCGGCCTGGTGGGTGCTGCGCGGCTATCTGGCGGCGATGGCGGTGTCCTTCTTCGTGGAGGAGGGTTCCACCACGCTGGGCCTGCTGCCGCGGATCAACGGGGAGTTGCCGCTGGGCATCCTTCTGCTGGGTGTCGCCGTCATCGGCTCGGTCTGGCTGGGCGGCCGGGGCGGGCCGGCCTCCCGGGGCAAGCGGCGCGTGCTCAAGGTGGCCAGCGCGGTGCTGGTGTTCTTCGCGGTGATCGGGTTCTTCGAGGCCGACGAGGCGGCCCGGCGCGACTTCTACGAGCAGGTCGGGAATGTCCAATCGAGGTACGACAACGTCCAGGACGTCTTCGTTTACGACAAGGACGGGAAGCTCCTCGACGGGGTGCAGCTCTACGACCAGGAGGGCCGGGCGGTGCACTTCGGCGACGGGTACTGCTGGGACGAGGCCACCAGTTCCTACCTGACGGCCCCGGCGGACGGCTATCCGGTCTGCCCCGCGAACGCCCCGTTCCCGGCCGAGGCCAGCGCGGTCCCGGCCGAGGCGAGTGTGGCCCCGGGTGTGGGCGGCTAGCGCGGGGATGCTGTGCTGGGCGGATGCTTCCGTCCGCGCGTACACCGCAAGCAGTTGAAGCGCAGGCGGCCGCGACGGCCTCGCTGGACCTGCTCGACGCCCGCATCGCGGATTGTTTCGCCTGCCCACGCCTGGTGACCTGGCGCACCGACATCGCCGTCACCAAGCGTGCGGCCTTCCGTGATCAGGAGTATTGGGGCCGCCCGGTCCCGGGGTTCGGGCCGGGCGACGCCGAGATCGCCATCCTCGGGCTGGCGCCGGCCGCGCACGGCGGCAACCGCACCGGCCGGCTGTTCACCGGCGACCGCTCCGGTGACGTGCTGTTCGCCGCCCTGCACCGGGCCGGTCTGGCCAACCAGCCGACCAGCGTGGCCGCCGACGACGGCCTGGAGTTGCGGCACACCCGTATCTTCGCGGCGGTGCGCTGCGCCCCACCGGACAACAAACCGCTCCCCGCGGAACGGGACACCTGTGCCCCCTGGTTCCGCCGGGAGCTCCAGCTGGTCCGCCCGACACTCCGGGTGGTGGTGGCGCTCGGCGGTTTCGCCTGGGCGGCCTGGTGGCCGGCGATGCTTGCGGCGTACGGCGTGAAACCGCCCGTCCCACGACCGAAGTTCGGCCACGGTGCCCTGGTGGAGGTGCCCGGCGCCCCGGTTCTGCTGGGCTGTTTCCACGTCAGTCAGCAGAACACCTTCACCGGCCGGCTGACCCCGGCGATGCTGGACGAGGTGTTCGGCCGTGCGAAGGCTCTGGCGGGTTTGGCATGATGCGAGCGCCGACAATCTTCGAGTCACGGATCTGAGCCCCCGCATGGATTTCGCCGCACTGCGCCGCTGGTGGCCCTTCGCCGCCGTCCTCGGGCTGCTCTTCGTGGCCGCGCTGGCCGCCACCCGGTCCGCGCCCCAGCTCGACCAGATCCAGCCCCGGTCGACCGCCCCGACCACCCGTCCGCCGCTGCTGCCACCGGAGCCGTCGGCGGGCCCGAGTGTCGAGCAGAGCATCCCCGAGCCGGCCCAGGGCCTGCCCGGCTGGGTGGGCACCGCCACCCTGATCGTGCTCGGCGTCGGCGCGCTGCTGATGGTGATCGGTCTCACCTGGGCGCTGGTCCGCGACTATCTGCGCCGCCGCCCGGCGAAGACCGGCAAGCACCAGCAGCGGCGCCCGCAGCGGACCGCCGACGACCTGGTGGCCGCGCTGGACGCCGGCCTGGAGGAACTCTCCGACACCGACCGGGACCCGCGCCGGGCGGTGATCGCCTGCTGGGTGCGGCTGGAGGACGCGGCGGCCGCGGCGGGCACACCCCGGCACCCGGGCGACAGTCCCACCGACTACGTCGGGCGGCTGCTGGCCGAGCAGCGGGTCGACGCGGGGGTGCTGGCCGCGCTGCTGGCGGTCTACCGGGAGGCGCGGTACGCCACGCACACCGTCGACGATCAGATGCGCCAGCAGGCCCGGTCCGCGCTGGAACGGCTGCGGGCCGACCTCGGCGCCGCACGGAGCGGAGCCGGATCATGAGCGACGGCGGGCTGGACGAACTCTTCGGCTCCGGCGGCGGTGGCGGCGGACGGCGCCGCCCCGAGGAGCCGGAAACCGTCGTCAAACGCCGCTCGATCGCGGTCACCCTGATCGGCAACGCGGTGGTCATCGGCCTCGCCGCGGTGGTGATCACCGCCGGTCTGCGGACCGTCGACCTGAGTATCTCGCTGCTGCTGCTGATCGCGCTGCTGGTCGGCCTGCGCCTGGTGGTCCACGCGGTGCGGGCGGTCGCCCCGCCACCCGCGCCAAAACTGCGCTCGAAGACCGGAGCCGCCGACACGCCCACCGCCGACGCGCTGCGGGCCGCGGTCCGGCGCTGGGAGCGGAACCTGGATCGGGCACACTCGGACCCGGAACTGTATGCGCGTAACGTTCTGCCGGTGCTCGCGGAACTGACCGACGAACGGTTGCGGCTGCGGCACGGCATCACCCGGGCCAGCGATCCCCGCCGGGCCCGGGAACTCCTCGGCGACGGTCTCTGGTCGGCGCTGTCCGAACCGGGCCGGCGCGGCTTGAAGGCACGCGACGTCGAGACTTACCTAGACGCTATGGAACGACTGTGAGAAAGGTGCGCCGGTGACGCAGGCTCTTCCCCCGTACGAGGTCGGGCGGCTGGCCGGGGCGGTCCTCGACTCGGTCGGCTCGGTCGTGGTGGGCAAGCGGGACTCGCTGGAGCTGGTGCTGGCCGGGATCCTGGCCGGCGGCCACGTGCTGCTGGAGGACATGCCCGGTCTCGCCAAGACGCTGACCGCGCGCTCGTTCGCGCAGGCGCTCGGGCTCGACTTCCGCCGGCTCCAGTTCACCCCCGACCTGCTGCCCGCCGACGTCACCGGCTCGTTCCTCTACGACCAGCGCAAGGGCGACTTCGCCTTCCGGGCCGGCCCGGTCTTCACCAACATGCTGCTGGCCGACGAGATCAACCGGACGCCGCCGAAGACCCAGGCCGCCCTGCTCGAGGCGATGCAGGAGAAGCAGGTCTCGGTCGAGGGTGTCACCTACCGGCTGGACCCGCCGTTCCACGTGATCGCAACCGCCAACCCGATCGAGTACGAGGGCACCTACCCCCTGCCCGAGGCCCAGCTCGACCGGTTCATGCTGCGGGTGTCGTTCGGATACCCGTCGGCCGAGGAGGAGTGGACGGTCCTGCAGCGCCGGATGTCCCGGCGTCAGGAGGAGGCCACCCTCGCCCCGGTGGTGGACGCCCGCACCCTGCAGCAGATGCAGGGCGCCCTGGAGTCGGTGGCGGTCGAGGACTCGATCGGCCGCTACATCGTGGCGCTGGCCTCGGCCACCCGCGAGCACGGCGCGGTCCTGGTCGGCTCCTCACCCCGTGGCTCACTGGCCCTGCTCCTGCTGGCCCGGGCCCGGGCCGCGATGGCCGGCCGTGACTACGTGGTGCCGGAGGACGTGAAGGACGTCGCCATCCCGGCGCTCGCCCACCGGATCGTGCTGCGCCCGGAGATGTGGCTGCGGCAGGTCAACCCGACCTTCGTGGTTCAGGAGGTGCTCTCCGCCGTGCCGGCCCCGGCCAGCGGGGCGCTCCCGACGTACGCCCGGCATGACTGATCTGTTCCGCCTCCGGCCGGCCGTGCCCGCCGAGGACACGGACGACCAGCCGTACGGGCCGGTCTGGGTGCCGACCCGGGCGCTCGGGCGATCGGTGCTTCTCACCGGCGTACTCCTGCTGCTCGGGGTGGCCCTGGGCCGGGTCGACCTGGCCCTGCTCGCCGCACCGTTCGCCATCGGCGCCGCGATCCACCTGCGGCGCATCCCGTCGTCGGCGCCGGAGATCACCATCCGAGCCGACGAGTCGCACCTGGTCGAGGGCGGTGAGGTGGACGCCGGGCTGGTCGTCGCCAACCCGGACCTGATCGGGTACGACCTGGTCGTGGTGCGGACCCGCACCTCACCCTGGCTGCGCCTGGAACACTCGGACCGGCCGTTCGCGATCACCGTGGGCGCCGACGGCTGGGCCGCGATCGAACTGCCCGGCGAGGCGCTGCGCTGGGGCCGGCAGGACGTCGGACCGGCGGCGGCGCGTGCGGCGGCGTGCGGCGGGCTGCTGGCCTGCCGGCCGGTGGTCACCCCGGCGAAGGGCGTGCGCGTCTATCCGATCACCGAACCGTTCAACGCGGTCGAGGCGATGCCGGCGGCCGCGGGGCTGGTCGGTGCGCACCGGTCGCGGCGGCCGGGCGAGGGCGGAGAGCTTGCCGGGGTACGCCAGTTCGCCCCCGGGGACCGCCTGCGCCGCATCGACTGGCGGGTCTCCCTCCGGACCCGGGACCTGCACGTCGCCTCCACCCTGTCCGACCGGGACGCCGAGGTGCTGCTGCTGCTCGACGTACTCGGTGAGATCGGGCTCTCCGGCGGGGTCCGCGGCGGCTCGTCGGTGCTGGACACCACGGTCCGGGCCACCGCCGCGATCGCCGAGCACTACCTGCACCGGGGCGACCGGGTGTCGCTGCTGGAATACGGCGCGAACGCCCGCCGGCTGCGCCCCGCCTCCGGCCGCCGGCAGTACCTGACCGCGCTGGAGTGGCTGCTCGACGTCCGGCCCCAGCCGGCCGAGACCGAGCAGTACGAGAACGCCTTCGGCTCCCACCACGTCTCGTCGTCCGCGCTGGTCGTGGTGCTGACGCCGCTCGTCGACCCGCGGGCCGCCGACATGCTCGCCCAGCTCACCCAGTCCGGCCGCTACGTGGTGGCGGTGGACACCCTGCCACCGGAGGCCGCCCCTCCGGTGAAGAACCAGTGGACACCCGCGGCCACCCGGCTGTGGCGGATGGAACGGGAGAACGTGCTGGGACGGCTGCGCGAGCACGGCGTGCCGGTGGTGGCCTGGGCCGGCGCCGGCAGTCTCGACCTGGTGCTGCGCGACGTGTCCCGGCTGGCCTCGGCACCGAGGGGGCGCTGACGTGCTGACCGCGCTGACCGGCCGGATCGACAGGTGGAAGACGGCGGCGGGACGGGCCACCGCGGTCCCGTTCGTCGTCCGGTGCGGCATCCTGCTCACCGGGCTGCTCGCCTTCGGGGTCGCCTGGCCGATCGAGCTGCTGAGCAGCCCACGATTCTTCCTCGGGATCATCCTGGTGGCGTTCTGGCCGGTGGTGGCCCCACGAGGACGTGGCGGCTCGGCGGCCGCGCTCCTGGTGATCTTCGGGTGGCTGATCGACACCGCCGGGTTCGGTTCCCCGGTCACGCTGCTGCGGGTGCTCGCCCTGGCCACCCTGCTCTACCTGGCACACACCCTGACCGCGCTGGCGGCGGTGCTGCCGTACGACGCGATCGTCAACTTCGACGTGCCGGGACTCTGGCTGCTGCGCTCACTGGTCGTGGTCCTGATCTCCGCGGTGGTGATCGTCCTGGCCCTCGGCCTGACCGCTGACCTGGGCGGGGACGCCTTCGAGCTGGCGACCGTAGTAGGCCTGGTCGCGGCGGCGACAGTGACGATGGTCCTATCACGTCTGGCCCAACGTGAGTGAAATCTGAGTGTTTCGTCACTTGACTTACGCCGTTGTGATCGTCACAGAACGGCGCATCAGAGCCCTTTCGCGCGCGACAATAGGGGCGTGAATCCGCCGCGCATAGTCGTCGTTGGAGCAGGTCACGTCGGGCTTTACGCCGCCCTCCGCCTGTCCAAGAAGCTGAACCGGAACCAGGCCGAGATCGTCGTCATCGACCCTGTTCCACACATGACTTACCAGCCGTTCCTGCCTGAGGCAGCGGCCGGTAACATTTCGCCGCGACACGCCGTGGTGCCGCTGCGCCGGGAGCTGAAGAAGTGCCGCATCGTCTCCGGTGAGGTCACGAAGCTCGAGCACGCTCGCAAGACCGTCACGATCCAGCCGATCGACGGCCCCGCCTACGAGATGGAGTACGACCACATCATCGTGGCGCCCGGCTCGGTCTCGCGGACTCTGCCGATCCCCGGCCTCAGTGACATCGGCATCGGTCTGAAGACCATCGGTGAGGCCATCTACCTGCGCAACCACATCCTCGACCGGCTCGACGTCGCCGCGGTGACGCCGGACGAGGAGGTCCGCAAGGCCTCGCTGAACTTCGTGTTCGTCGGCGGTGGCTTCGCCGGCATCGAGGCGCTCGCCGAGATGCAGGACGTGGTCTCCGACGCGCTGAAGTACTACCCGGAGCTGGACCCCAAGGAGGTCCACTTCATCCTGGTCGAGGCCACCAACCGGATCCTGCCCGAGGTCGGCCCGGAGATGGGGGCGTACGCCGCCCGTCAGCTCGCCGCCCGCGGCATCGATCTGCGGTTGGGCACCTTCCTGCAGTCCTGCGTCGACGGCCGGATCGTGCTCTCCGACGGGGACAACTTCCGCGCCGAGACCCTGGTCTGGACCGCCGGTGTCAAGCCGTCGCCGATGCTGGCCAACACCGACCTGCCGCTCGGCCCGCGCGGGCACGTCAACTGCCTGCCCACCCTCCAGGTCGCCGACCTGGAGACCAGCGAGCCGCTCGACGGCGCCTGGTCCGCCGGTGACTGCGCGCAGGTCCCCGACCTGACCAACCCGGGTGGCTGGTGCTCGCCGAGCGCCCAGCACGCGGTCCGGCAGGCCAAGGTGCTCGCCGACAACATCGCCCAGGTGGTCCGGGGCGGCGCCCCGGTGGACTACAAGCACAAGCACGTCGGTGGCGTGGCCGGGCTCGGCATCAACAAGGGTGTCGCGCACGTCTACGGCATCAAGGTCAAGGGCTACCCGGCGTGGCTCATGCACCGCTTCTACCACGTGAGCCGGATCCCGTCGTTCAACCGGAAGATCCGGGTCGTCGCCGACTGGGTGCTGGCCTTCCTGTTCAAGCGGGAGACCGTGGCGCTCGGCCAGCTGCACCGCCCGCGTGAGGAGTTCACCGAGGTCACGCCGCCGGTGGCGCTGCCCACCGAGAAGGCTCCGGAGAAGAAGGTCGCCGCCGGCTCCCGCTGATCCGCGGCCATGGCCGTTTCCACCGCCTGGGCGGCACCAGCTACGGTGTTCGCAGGCCGCCCGGGTGGTGGAATGGCAGACACGGCCGCCTTAAAAGCGGCTGCCCAAAAGGCGTGCGGGTTCGAGACCCGCCCCGGGCACCAATTCTGCGGCCTCGGCCGTGCCTTTCACGTGCCCTGAGCTGCATGAATGACTCTCACTCTCAGGTGCCTCACAGCTACACGTTGCGGCGGTTGTCATCAGAACCGCTTACCCTTGACCAACAGGCAAAGTGCCAGAACCCTCAAGGGAGGCTGGAAACAGTGAAGACTTCAAACCCGGTGCTCTCGCGACTCGGCCAGGCGGCCGAGCGGGAGCGAGCGGCCGGGTACGGGCCATACGGGCCGGCCGCGCAGCCGGGTTACGGTCAGCCGGGCTACGGCGATCCCTACCCCACGGCAGCGGGTTACCCCTCCGCTCCTCCGGCCGTCCAGCCGATGACTGTCGACGACGTCGTCGTCAAGACCGTCACCCTGCTGGGCATCACCGGCATCTCGGCCGTCGCCGCGTGGAACCTCGTTCCCGACGCCATGCTCCGGCCGATCTTCTTCGGCGCCGCCATGGTCGGGCTGGTGCTCGGTCTGGTCATCTCCTTCATGCGGGTGGCCAACCCGGCGCTGGTGATCGGTTACGCGGTCATCGAGGGCGCTTTCGTCGGCCTGGTCAGCAAGCTGTACCAGGAGGTCATGGGCTTCCAGGGCATCGTCCTGCAAGCCGTGGTCGCGACGTTCGGCGTGTTCTTCCTGATGGCGGCCCTCTACAAGGCACGTGTCATCAGGGCGACGCCCAAGTTCACCCGCGGCATGATCGCCATCATGGCCGGCCTGTTCGGCGTCATGATGATCAACCTGGTGCTGAGCTTCTTCGGTGTCAGCACCGGCCTGCGTGAGGCCGGCCCGATCGGCATCGGCTTCAGCATCATCTGCATCCTGGTCGCGTCGTTCAGCTTCATCCTCAGCTTCAACGAGGTGGAGGAGGGCGTGCGGATGGGTCTGCCGCAGCGCTACTCCTGGACCGCGGCGTTCGGCATCCTGGTCAGCCTGATCTGGCTCTACATCGAGATCCTCCGCCTGCTGAGCTACTTCCAAGGCGGCGACGACTGACGGTTCGTCCGTCGTCACCTCACAACGCCCGGCTCGTCTCCCCACGAACCGGGCGTTGTCCCGCTCTGACGCAGAAGCCCGCCCCGTGCCTCGGCACCGGGCGGGCTTCCGCGTTCCGTAGGGGGCGGGCTTCCGCGTTCGGCAGGGGGCGGGCTTTCGTATTCGGGATGGAGGTGCCCGCATCGTGCTTAGGCACGTTTCTCCGCTCCCGGTTGATCGGCTGGCCGGTCGGGTTAACCGGCTCGCCGGTCGCCGCCGTCACGGCTCGCCGGTCGCCGCCGTCACGGCTCGTCGGCCCGCTCGCGGTTGATCTTTCATCCGAGTGCCGTCCACGGCCGATCCCGGATGCTTTGCCGCCGTTTCGAGCCATGCTCGCGGCTTCCGGCTTGCTCGCGGTCGATCCCTCGTCCGGGCACCCCTCCTTGCCGCTGTTTTATGCATTTATTGCCTTATCTGGACTAATTGCTCGGCGGTCCGCCTACTCACTCGGCGGTCCGCCTACTCACTCGGCGGTCCGCCTACTCACTCGGCGGTCCGCCTACTCACTCGGCGGTCCGCCCGCTCACCGCTAGGTTCCCGCGCGAGCGCCCTCCCGTGACGGCGCATCCTTCAAGCCGCCCTTTGACACCAACGCTGGCCGATCTTGGCGGATTTACCACCGTTTCGAGTCTTTACTCTGGGCTGCTGGCCCGTCCGCGGTCAATTCCCCGCGCGAGAGTCCGCTTTCCGGTCCCGCCCTGGCCGATCTTGGCGGATTTTCTACCGGGATAGAGCCTTCTTCTCGGCTGCTGGCCCGCTCGCGATCAGTTCCTCGCGCGAGTGTCCGGCTTCCGGCTCCGCCCTGGCCGATCTTGGTGGATTTACCACCTTTTCCGGTGGTAAATTTACCAAGATCTCTGCTGAGTGGGCCGCCCGCGCGAGGGATTGACCGCAAGTGATCAGGCAGCCGAGAACAAGACTCTTTCCGCTGGTAAAACCGCCAAGATCTCAGCTGGACGGGTCGCTTCGCCGAGGGGGTTGACCGGAGAGCGGCACGGAACCAAGGGGCACGGCTACAAACGGTGTAAATCCTCCAAGATCTGCGAGTGAATCGAGGTCTCGCGCGGGGAATCGACCGTGCGGGTGGATCGGAGGCCGAGCAGAAGCTCCCGCCAGTGAAACTTCATCAAGATCAAGTTGGGGCTGGCCGGGGTCGGATCGGCCTTTGGGCTCCGCCATCCGGGATCCTGGCGTCCGTTTCCGCTTCGGCTCCGCTTCGGCTCCGCCGTCCGGGATCCTGGTTTCCGTTTCCGCTTCGGCCTCGGCTTCCGCTTCCGCTTCCGTGCTTTGGGCTTTCGGGTTCTTGGCGTGTGCCGGGTATCTTCGCCGGGTGCCCGACTTTGCTACCTCCGTCGACCGGCTGCTCACGCAGATCCACCACTGGGACGAGCGTCGATGGCGGGCGGCCCCGAGCCCCGGTGCGGGCATCAGCCGGTCCGAGTTGGCCCAAGGTCTGGTGCAGCGGCTCGCCGATCTGGGCGCCGAGGCGGAGAACCGGGCCGTCCGGGCGGTCCCGCACCTGCACGACCTGGTGCTCCGCGATCAACTCAGAGTCCTCGCCGACGACATCCTGGCGGCCGGCCCCTCCGACGACCTCCTCGACCGCGCGGCGATGGCCACCGATGAGATCCGTGCTCAGCTCTGACCGCGCTGGGTTGATTTGCGTCCGGCTCTGGCTCGCGCTGGGTTTGACCCGCGCTGGCTTTTGACCTGTGGTCGGCTCTGACCGCGCTGGGTTTGATTTGCGCCTGGCTCTGACCGGCGCTCGGCTCTGCGCTGCGCTTGGCTTTTACGCGCGCTTGGTTTTGACGGGCACTTGGCTTTGACGCGCGCTTGGCTTTGAACTGTGCTTGGCTCTCGCCTGGTTGTTCGTGTGTGCCTGAGCTTGTGGTTCTCGGCTCGGATCTTCGGGGCCGTTGAGGTCAGCGCGACAACGGGAGATCCAAGATGTCCAGGTCGTGCACCGGGCGGAAGCCGAGGTCGGCGTAGAGCGTCTGAGCCGGGAGGTTGTCCGGCTCCGTCTGGAGTGAGATGCGGAGGGCCCCGGCCGAGCGGGCCTCGGTGATCGCGTAGCTCATCAAAGCTCGGGCGGTCCCGGTGCGACGGTGGGCCGGCGGCACGTAGAGGTCGCGGATCGAGTAGACCGTGCCCAGCCGGAGCGATGCCGGCAGCAGCACCGCGGTGATCAAGCCGGAGGGGTGACCATCACGGAGGGCGGCGGCCAACCGGAGCGGCCCGGCCATGAGCTGGGCCGCCAGCCAGTGGGCGGTCCGCTCCCGATCCGGAGCCTGGCCGTAATGGCCACGGTAGTCGTCGAACAGGGCCGCGACCTCGGTGAAGACCGGCTCGCCCGGGACCACCGCGGCAATCGATGTCTCCATGGTCGCCTCCGAACCGTGGGAAACCGGATCAGCCTGGACGAGTCCGCGGCAGCCCACCAGGAGACCCGGTGGGCTGCCGCGTCGCGGGAATCTCAGTGAGGCCGCGGTGGTGCTGGAACCTCAGTGAGGTCGCGACGGTGCGGGAACCTCAGGGAGGCCAGCGAGTCGCGGAGTCTCAGCTGAGGCGTTCGAGGATCATCGCCATGCCCTGGCCGCCGCCGACGCACATCGTCTCCAGGCCGATGCTCTTGTCGTGCCAGTCCAGCGAGTTCAGCAGGGTGCCGGTGATCCGGGCGCCGGTCATGCCGAACGGGTGGCCCACGGCGATCGCGCCGCCGTTGACGTTCAGTTTCTCCAGGGGGATGCCCAGGTCCTTGTACGACGGGATGACCTGCGCCGCGAACGCCTCGTTGATCTCGACCAGGTCGACGTCGCCGATGGTCATGCCGGCGCGGGCCAGGGCCTGCTTGGACGCCTCGACCGGGCCGAGGCCCATGATCTCCGGGGAGAGGGCGGTGACGCCGGTGGAGACGATCCGGGCTAGTGGGGTGACGCCCAGTTCGCGGGCCTTCGTGTCACTCATGATCACGACAGCGGCGGCGCCGTCGTTGAGCGGGCAGCAGTTGCCGGCGGTGACCCGGCCGTCCTCCCGGAACACCGGCTTGAGCTGGGAGACCGCGTCGATGGTGACGCCGGCGCGGGGGCCGTCGTCCTTCGACACCACGGTGCCGTCGGGCAGTGTGACCGGGGTGATCTCCCGCTCCCAGAAGCCGTTGGCGATGGCCTTCTCGGCGAGGTTCTGGCTGCGGACGCCGAACTCGTCCATCTCCGTACGGGAGACGTTCTTGATCTGGGCCAGGTTCTCCGCGGTGTAGCCCATGCCGATGTAGATGTCCGGGACGAGGCCGTCCTCGCGCGGGTCGTGCCAGGTGGTGCCGTTCTTGGCGGAGGTCGCGGTGCGGGTCTGGGCGTCGGCGAAGGCCGGGTTGGTCCACGGGCCGCCGACCAGTTCCTGCGCGGCCGAGGGCAGACCGTCGGAGCTGCCGCGGGCGAACCGGGAGACGGTCTCGACCCCGGCGGAGACGAAGATGTCGCCCTCGCCGGCCTTGATGGCGTGGAAGGCCATCCGGGTGGTCTGCAGCGACGACGAGCAGTAGCGCGTGACGGTGGCGCCGGGCAGGCCGTCCAGGCCGAGCTTGGTGGCGACCACACGGGCCATGTTGAAGCCCTGTTCGCCGCCGGGCAGACCGCAACCGAGGTAGAGGTCCTCGATCAGGGTGCGGTCGAGCTGCGGCACCTTGGACAGGGCGGCGTCGACGATCGTGGTGGCGAGGTCGTCGGGGCGCAGGGCCTTCAGCGAGCCCTTGTGGGCGCGGCCGATGGGGGAGCGGGCAGTGGCGACGATGACAGCTTCCGGCATCCGCTCAGTTTACTCACCAGTAACATGGTCGGAAGCGCGAATTTGTCACATGCCGTGCACGAAGTGTCGCGGGCCGCGAAAACCGCCGCGCGAGGCCTCCGGTAGCCGCGGTGAGGGTGGTCGAGACGCGCGGTGTGAAGGGGCGAGGCGAGTCGCGCGGTGTGGAGTGGGATGCCCTGGGGCGCGGCGTGTGAGGTGGGGCGGTGTGGAGTGGGGTGACCCGGGGCGCGGCGTGTGAGGTGGGGCTGGGTGACCCGGGGCGCGGGGCGGGAGGTCGGCCTGAGGACCCGGTGCGGATGGATCAAGGCGCGAGGTGGGGTGGCCCGGCACGGGGAAGAGCGCGTGGCGCCGGAGTCCGAAGGGTGGGCCGTCACGCCGAGCGGAATGTCGCCGCCTTCGCCACCGCCGGGTACAGGGCGTGGGCCCAGACCCGGTAGCCGTCGGCGGACGGGTGGAAACCGTCGTAGCACAGGGTCCCCGCGTCGGCCCGGAACACCGCCCCGGTCTCGGCGGCCAGGTCGACCACCACCCCGCCGGCCTCGGTCACCGCGCGGGCCTGGGCCCGGGACATCCGCCGGCCGACCAGCCCGGCGATCTGCCGCAGCGGCGGCGCCATCGACCGGGAGGCGCCGAGGTCGGGGCAGGTGCCGACGACCACCTGGACGCCTGCCGACCGCAGCCGCCGGACCGCCTGGCCCAGATGCCCGGACGCCTCGTCGGGACGCCGGCCGGACGCCGCGTCATATGCCCCGATCAGCACGACCGCCACGTCCGGCGGGTCGCCGAGCAGGGCCCGGGCGACCTGGGTGGCGAGGTCGCTGGACCGCGAGCCAGCCACTCCGACGCTGGACAGCAGCACGTGCCGCTGGCCGCCGTCGGGGCCGCCGTCGGCGAGCAGCCGGGCGAGCTGGCCGCCGACCGTGTCGGACAGCCATTCCACCCCGACGCCGACGGCCGCCGAGTCGCCGAGCAGGACCAGGCGCAGCGGTGGCGCGCTCTGTGGTCCCATCGACGTGCGCAGGGCGAGGCCCATCGTCGGTTTGGCATAACGCCTGGACCGTGCGGCGAGCAGCTCTCCGGCGATCAGGGCGACACCGCCCACCGCACCGGCCAGCAGGCTCGTGGCCGCGGCCCTGGTCAATCGCTCCGGCAACCCAGCCATGTCCCGCCTCCCTGCGTCAGCCGACCTGATGATCCTCTGGGGTATACCCTACGGTCCCGTTCTGCGGGTCACCGCTGACGTTGACAGTCGACCGTGCGCTGAACCAGCGGTACTTCCGCATCCGGGCCCAGCGGCCGACCGGTGCCACCTCGGTGCCCGGCGCGCGAACCGCCTCGTCGGCGGCCTCGGACAGGGCCCGCACGTCCTCGGCGACCGGGGTGGTCACCCGGTCCTCGGTGCCGAGCACGGCCAGCACGGTCGGCATCATGACCGACACGGCTCTGGCGTACCCCTCTGCGGACGGGTGGAAACGGTCAGAGCTGTACATCCGGACCGGATCGGCTTCGAACATCGGGCCGAGCAGGTTACCCAACGACACCGTACGCCCACCGGCCTCGACCACCGCGACGGTTTGTGCGGCGGCCAGGTCCCGGCTCCAGCGCCGGGCCAGCCAGCGCAGCGGCGGTTTGATCGGTTTGATCGCGCCGAGGTCGGGGCAGGTGCCGACGACGACCCGGCAGCCGGTGGCGCGCAGCCGCCGGACGGCGTCACCCAGATGGCGGACGGCGACCGGCCGGGCCGAGACGTGGGTGACGTCGTTGCCGCCGATCAGGATCACGGCGATGTCCGGTTCGTACTCCAGGGCGGCGTCCACCTGGTACGGCAGGCCGGCGGAGACGGAGCCGACGACGGCGAGCCGGTGCAGCCGGACCGGGCGGCGCAACCGCCGGGAGATGCCGGTGGCGAAGAGGGCGCCCGGTGTCTCACGGGGACGGTGCACGCCGTATCCGGCGGCCGAGGAGTCACCCAGGATCACCAGCACGAGTGGCCGGCCACCGAACTTCGCGCCGTACACCCCGTCGCCGCGTGGTGGTGGGGCCTCGGCCAGCGGGATGATCCGGCGGGCGTCGGCGGCCTGCCGCAGCAGGAGCCCGGCGGAGAGGGCGGTCAGGGTGACCGCCGCGCCGCCCGCGGCGCCGACCACCCGGCCGACTGTTCTGATCCGGCGCAAGTCCGCTTCGGTCAGTCCGCGAACCCGGGTCACTTCGTTGGTGCTCATAGTCTCCCTCGCTGTCGCTCGAAGGGAACCATCCGGCTCGCCCAAGATCGGCGGGTGCTGTCGGAATTCGAGGCTAACTCGCGACCGCGAGGGGTAATTCTGGCGCAGCCACGTCATGCTTGAGTTGCGGAGAGGGGAACATAGATGGCCAAGACTTTGAAACGTGCGGCGGCGTTCACCGCACTGGCGCGGGCGCTCAGTTCGGGCAGCCGTGGTGGCCCGACCCTGGGCCAGCGGCTCGGCGCGCTTCCGCGGATGATGCGGGCGAGTGCGCGCAAGGAGTATGACGGCGGCATGCGGCTGGCGTTGATGGCCGCCGCCACGGCTTACGTGGTGTCCCCGATCGACGCTGTCCCGGAGGCGTTCCTCTGGGTGTTCGGGCTGGTCGACGACGCGGTGGCGGTCACCTGGCTGGCCGGCAGCATCCTGTCCGAGACGGAGCGGTTCCTGGAGTGGGAGAGGACTCGGCCCACGCTGGGCGTAAAGTGAGTCGTGCGCTATTACGACAACGTCGTCGAGATCATCGGTAACACTCCGCTGGTCCGACTCAACAGCGTGACCGACGGCATCAGTGCCACAGTGCTGGCCAAGGTCGAGTACATGAATCCCGGTGGCTCGGTCAAGGACCGGATCGCGCTGCGGATGGTGCAGGACGCCGAGAAGGCCGGCCTGCTTCAACCCGGTGGCACGATCGTGGAGCCGACCAGCGGCAACACCGGTGTCGGCCTGGCCCTCGTGGCGCAACAACGCGGTTACAAGTGTGTCTTCGTCTGCCCGGACAAGGTCAGCGAGGACAAGCAGAACGTGCTCCGGGCGTACGGCGCGGAAGTGGTGGTCTGCCCGACCGCCGTCGCCCCCGAGGATCCCCGCTCCTACTACAACGTCTCCGACCAGCTGACCCGGGACATCCCGGGCGCCTGGAAACCGGATCAGTACAGCAACCCGGCGAACCCGCGTTCGCACTACGAGCAGACCGGCCCCGAGCTGTGGGAGCAGACCGAGGGCCGGATCACCCACTTCGTGGCGGGTGTCGGCACCGGCGGCACGATCAGCGGTGTCGGGCGCTACCTCAAGGAGCAGGGCGACGTCCGGGTGATCGGGGCCGACCCGGAGGGCTCCGTCTACTCCGGTGGGACCGGACGCCCGTACCTGGTGGAGGGTGTGGGCGAGGATTTCTGGCCCACCGCCTACGACCGCAGTGTCACCGACGAGGTGATCGAGGTCAGCGACTCGGACTCGTTCGAGATGACCCGCCGCCTGGCCCGGGAGGAGGGCCTGCTGGTCGGCGGCTCGTGCGGGATGGCCGTGGTGGCCGCGCTCGAGGTGGCCCGCAAGGCCGGCCCGGACGACGTGGTCGTGGTGCTGCTGCCGGACGGCGGCCGTGGCTACCTCTCGAAGATCTTCAACGACAGATGGATGGCCCGGTACGGGTTCCTCCGCTCGCAGGCGGGCACGCCGACCGTGGCGGACGCGCTGGCCGGCAAGGGCGAGGGCATCCCGCCACTGGTCCACGTGCACCCGACCGAGACGGTGCGCGACGCCATCGACTACATGCGGGAGTACGGCGTGAGCCAGCTCCCCGTCCTCAAGGCCGAGCCGCCGGTGGTGACCGGTGAGGTGGCCGGGTCCATCTCGGAGAAGGCGCTGCTGGACGCGCTCTTCACCGGCCAGGCCCACCTGCACGACACGATCGAACGGCACATGAGCGACCCGCTGCCGATGATCGGTG
This sequence comes from Actinoplanes sp. G11-F43, assembly GCF_050589265.1. Taxonomy (NCBI): domain Bacteria; kingdom Bacillati; phylum Actinomycetota; class Actinomycetes; order Micromonosporales; family Micromonosporaceae; genus Actinoplanes; species Actinoplanes sp. G11-F43. The sequence continues at coordinate 364,107 of NZ_JBNZCE010000015.1, read as the reverse complement.
GCGGCGAGCCGGTGGCCGAGGCGGTCAGCCTGCTGGAGAAGGCCGACGCCGCGATGGTGCTCGTCGACGGCAAGCCCGCCGGGGTGCTGACCAGGCAGGACCTGCTGGCGCACCTCAGCTAGGTCAGATGCGCCACCTCCTTCCACGCCGGATCGGGGGTGGCGGTGATCTGGACGCGACCATCCGGCCAGGCGGCGGTCAGGGGTTTCAGGGCCTCGGCCGCCGCGGGCCGGTCGGCGTACAGATGTGTGGTGCGGATCCCGTCCGACGTCTCGTGCGCCACCACCACCGCGCCGTCCGCGTGCCGGGTGATGTGGTCCTCCAGCGCGTACAGCCCGGGGAAGGCGTCCTTGGCCGGGAAGCCGTTCGGATCCCGCCGTGCATACGGCACGTCGACCCGGATGTGCAGGCCCAGGCCCGGCCAGCGGGCCGGGCGCAGCGGGGTCTGCGCGAGCGCCACCACCGGCTTGCCGTCCACCGTGCTGCTCATCGTCAGCCAGCGCTCCTCGCCGTCGGCGGGTGCCAGCCCGGCCACCACGGCGGCCAGCTGCCGGGCGGTCAGCGCCGGGCCGGGGCCGCCGGCCGCGGTGATCGCGCCGACCCAGATCTCCACCGGGTCCTCGCCGAGCACCCAGTCCAGCGACAGGAAGGTGACCTGGTCGCGGGCGCCGTCCGGCAGGTCCGGGAAGGCCGGGTGCCACACCTCGACGTGCACCTGATGGCGGTCCTCGTCGACATCCGCGGAGAACCGCAGCTCGGACAGGTCCAGCCGGCGGCCGGCGATCTCCATCCGGGCCTCCTCCAACGCGGCTGGATCACCCTGCCGGCTGGTCACGAACCCGAAGGTCGCGTCCGGCTCCGGCCCGGCCCGCCGCCACCGCTCGGCCAGCACCCGCAGCTCGGCGTCACCGGCGGAGCTGAGCACCACCAGATGCCGTGACCCGCCGTCGCGCCCGGCGGTGAACTCCCACTCCAGCCCGGGGTGGATGGCGGCGACGGCGGCGCCCATCTCGTCGATCAGGCCGGGGTCGGGCCGGCCGCCGATCTGCTGCTCCACCCGGGCCCGCGTATCGGCCCACCACCGCCAGAACTCATCGATGGCCCTGGCCGGATCCGGCTTGCTCTTGCGCCCACGTCGGAAGATCACGCCCGCAAACTACCGCTGGGGTCCGACAGTTTCGGAGCGCCCCACGACATGGACAGTTACGGATAGTCGCCACAGTCGCACAGACAGTCCGACCAGGGGTGGGGTGACTGCGGTTGTATGTGTCGTGACGGAGCTATGAGCCACTCCCGGACGAAGCGGACGAAGGGGTAGGGGATGGTCGACGTCGACGAGGCGGCGCCCGCCGACATCGTGGACCGCCTGCTGTGGCGGGACGCGCAACGGATGCTCGGACGGCACCTGTCCGGACCGGACGGCCGATGCGACTGGTGTGGCTGGCGCTGGCCGTGCTCGGCCCGGAAACTGGCCGAACGCGCCGACGCCGTCGCCCGCCGGCCGTGGCGCGACGCGTGGACGATGCGGCACGACCTGAACAGCATGCGGGAGATCCCCGGGCGACGGTCCGGGATCGAGGAGATCGGGAACCGGTACGCCGCCGGCCCGCATCCCCGCAACGACGACTTTCGGAGGTACCGGGACTGACCCCTGAACTGACCAGACGTCGCCGAAACAACGCTTGACCGTCCCCCGGCAAGTACGGCTTCCCGGCCCGGTCGACGTCGCCCGGCGGTGACACCGGCACGCCCCGCCAGCGTTCCGGTATCCCGCGCCCAGACCCGTCCTAGAACCGGATCCCAGATCGGCACGCCTCCGCTGATCGAGCGCCTCCGGCCAGGCGCATCCGGTTCGGGCGGGGCGGTGGGCGGGGACACGCGATCACAGGTTCCCCCGCATTCACTCGATCGCGTGTCCCCGCCCGACCATCAGGGTCACGAAACGTCTGCCGCACCCCACCGCGGCAGGCGTTTCGTGTATCTCACCTGCGGTAGATCCTGATCGTTCACCGCGGACACCCGGGTCGCCCCGTCCGGTGTCCAGCCGCCCCGCTCGTAGAAGCGGCGGGCCACCGGATTGTCCGCCAGCACCCAGAGCACCGCCCGCTCGCCGCCGAGCGCGGCCAGTTCGGCCAGCGCGTTCACCATCAGCTCCCGGCCGACACCGGTGCCGACGTGGGCCGGGTCGACGTGGATCGCGTACAGCTCGACGGCGCCGTCCGTCTCGCTGGGGCCCACATAGGTGAACCCGGCCAGCACACCGTCCACCTCGGCCAGCGTCATCCGGTGGGTGTCCCGCTCCCACTTCCAGCGCTCCCGCCACCAGGCACCCATCGCCTCCGGCCCGCGGGCGGCGAACGTCTCCGCCGGGATCAGATGCGCGTAGGCGTCGGCCCGGGAACGATGATGCAGCGCGCCCACCGCGATCGTGTCGTCGTCACCGGCCGGACGGAGCAGAACGGTCATGGCGTCGACGTTAACGCCGTGCCGGAACCGGCACGCGCGCCAGATCCTCGGCGATCACGACCGGGCCGTCGAACTCCAGGCGCGCCTCCGCCAGGAAGCGGTCCGGGTCCGGATAGCGCTGGGAGAAATGCGTCAGAACCAATTGGCGTACGCCGGACTCGCGCGCCACCATCGCCGCCTGCCCCGCCGTCAGGTGCCCGACCTGGGCGGCCATCTCCGCGTCCTCGGCCAGGAACGTCGACTCGATCACCAGCATGTCGACACCCCGGGCCAGCTCGAACACGCTGTCACACAGGCCGGTGTCCATCACGAAGGCGAAACTCTGACCGGGGCGGGCCTCGCTGACCTGCTCGATCGTCACGTCCCCGAGCCGGCCGGCCCGCTGCAGCTCGCCGATCGCCGGTCCGCTGATCCCGTGCCGGGCGAGCAGCGCCGGAATCATCCGGCGGGAGTCCGGTTCGGTGAGGCGGTACCCGTACGTCTCGATCGGGTGTCGCAGCGGCAACGCGGTGAGGCGCCCCGCGGACGTCTCGACAGCGAATCCGGCGCCGACCGGGCCGGGCACGATCTCGGCGTTGTCCCAGTAGCTGGTGGCGTGCCGCAGGCGGTCGAAGAACTCCTGGCCACCGGCCGGATAGTGGACCGTCACCGGATGCGGCACCCGGTCCAGGGAGATGCGCTGCAGGATGCCGGGCAGACCGAGGCTGTGGTCGCCGTGGAAGTGGGTGATGCAGATCCGCTTGAGCGGGGTCACCGGGGCGCCGGCCAGCAGCATCTGCCGCTGGGTGCCCTCGCCCGGATCGAAGAGGATCACCTCGTCGTCCCAGCGCAGCAGGTAACCGTTGTGGTTGCGATGCCTCGTCGGCACCTGGCTGGCCGTGCCGAGGACCACTAACTCACGCATTTTCCACTCCGGATATGAAGCGACCCCTGGGGACTTCCTCACTGCGCGCAGCGAGGTCCGGTCGGACAAGGCCGGATCCCCAGGGGTCGGGTGGCTGTGTTGGTTTCGCCGCACCGCTGCCACACGGTCTCGACGTTGCTGTCAAGGACAGCGGCTAGCGGACAGCCACCTCACGAGTCCCGTTGCTATACAACTTCGGACCACCTCCCTTCACGTGTACGGCCACGTTATCCACGATCAGAAGGGCGCGCCAATGATTTTGAATCACTACAGACGCGGGAATACCTGTGGCGACTCCTCGGTGTTCTCCACCACCAGCGAGGCCGGCCCGAGGATCTGCGGGTCCGGCGGGGTGACGATCTCCGGGTCCTTGCCGTGGTACGGGAAACGGCTCAACACGTACCGCATAGCCGCCAGGCGGGCCCGTTTCTTGTCGTTGCTCTTCACCACCGTCCACGGGGCGTCCGCGGTGTCGGTGTAGAAGAACATCGCCTCCTTGGCCTCGGTGTAGTCGTCCCACTTGTCCAGCGACGCCAGGTCCATCGGTGACAGCTTCCACTGCCGGACCGGGTCCACCTGCCGGATCGCGAACCGGGTGCGCTGCTCGCCCCGGGTCACCGAGAACCAGAACTTGACCAGCCGGATGCCCGACCGGACCAGCATCCGCTCCAGCTCCGGGGTCTGGCGCAGGAACTCCAGGTACTCCCGGCGGTTGCAGAAGCCCATCACCCTCTCCACGCCGGCCCGGTTGTAGTACGACCGGTCGAACAGCACGATCTCACCAGCGGCCGGCAGATGCTTGATGTACCGCTGGTAGTACCACTGGGACTCCTCTTTCGGGTTCGGCTTCTCCAGAGCCACCACCCGGGCGCCCCGCGGGTTCAGATGCTCCATGAACCGCTTGATCGTGCCGCCCTTGCCGGCCGCGTCCCGCCCCTCGAACAGGATCAGCAGCCGCTCGCCGGTGTCCTTGCACCAGTTCTGCAGCTTCAGCAGCTCGATCTGCAGCAGGCGCTTGTCGTGGTCGTACTCGGCGCGGGACAGCCGCTCGTCGTACGGGTAGTCCTCGCGCCAGGTGTCGACCGGAAGGCCGTCGGCGCTCAGGAGAACCGGGTCGTCGTCCTCGTCGTCGACGACCCGGTAACCGGTCAGCTCGGAGATCGGCCCCTCATAGGGCTGGGTGGCCCGCACGTCGAACTCGGATCGCATGCACCGATTCATACCCGCGCGAGCCGAGACCACAACCGAGTTGATCAGAACAGTCGGCGAACTTTCCGCCGCCGGGCGTCCCGGGCCAGCTCCGGAACCCCGGCCAGCGCGTCCCGGCCGACCTGCTCCTGCCGGCCGTAGAGCATCCCGAAGTGGAAACTGCCCTCACCCAGCTCCCGCAACACACCGCGGGCCACATTCGAATCCTGGTACTCGCCGAGCCCGTCCTGCAACTTCGTCAACGCCTTGACCAGCTGTCTCGCCAGCTTGCCATGGTCCGGGACGAGCAGCTCGACGGCGTACCGCGCCTGCTTGAAGCCCTTGCGCGACTCGTGGATCTCCTCCTCGACACCCGACTCCAGTGCCTCGTCCAGTTTCGCGTCCGCCTTGGCCAGCACCTTCCGGGCACGTTTGACCGGATCGGCGGTCCGCAGCGAATCCTGATCCACCAGCTCGTCGATCCGGTCCAGCAGAGCCAGATAGCGATCCGAGTCGAGAGCCTCCGACAACTCGGCCAGCCCGGTCTCGATCCGGTGCTCCAGATGCTCCCGCACCCGCCGGGCCGACGGCTCGAACTCCGGGCCCGCCTTCTCCACCAGACCCAGCAGTGCCTCCTCCAGCACCTGCGGGTCGCGGACCGCGCCCAGCACCCCGGCCAGCCAGCGCAGTTCGTCCCGAAGATCCGACTGCGAGACCGATTTCTTGTACGTCTTCAGCGTGCTCCGCAGCCGACGGGTCCCGACCCGCATCTGATGCACCGCGCGCGGCTCACCCCGGCGGGCACCCGGGTCGTGGGCCAGGATCGCGTCCCGCTGCTCCCGGGCGTACCGCAACACGGGGTTGACCTTGGTCTTGCTCTTCTTCGGCCGTTGCAGCGCGGCCAGCCGGCCGGCCAGCGCCCGGGACACCTTCGACGGGCCCCGCGCCGGGCGGGCGCCCGCCGCGAACAGCCGCCGCTCCACCTCGTCCAGCACCGCGACGTCGCCGTCCACCAGCTCCACCTCGACCTCCTGCCAGGCCGACTCGGAACCCGCCGACTCGGCCCGGACCTGATCCTGCGCGACGAGCGCCAGAACCCGGCCGTCGGCGTCCCGCAGCGGAGTCTCCACCCGGTGCGTCACCAGACGGGCCACCGGGACCAGCGGCCGGGTCCGGACGATCGTGCGCACCAGGCCGGTCAGCTGGGCCGGCACCACGTCACCGTCGCCGCTCAGCCGGTGCTCCTTGCGGCCCTCACCGTCGGCGGGCGTCTTCAGATGCCAGCCCGCGTCGTTGCCGCCACTGCGTTTGCGAAGAGTCCGGCGATTTCTCATCAACCGGAGGTCGTCGGTGTCGAAGTAGGTGGCGTCGAGATCATGTGTCTCGGCGTCGCCGGTGCCGGCGATCACGCCGGCACCGACCAGGTCAGGAAGCTCGAACGTTTCAGGAACGTCGTATTTGCGCTCGGTCTCGGTGGCGATCTCCACCCGTCCATGGTGCCCGGAGTCACGGCTCGTGCACAGCCGTGTCTCAGGTTCGCCTGGCATCGTGAAGTCCCGGATCGGTTAGGAGAACTGCATGGAGAAGTCCGAACGCCGTCCCATCACTCTCGCTGCCTCACTCGCCGGCCTGCGCCTGATCGGCGCCGGTGCGGTCCTCGGCCTCGCCCTCGCGGTGCCGGCCTCACCCGCCCAGGCCGATCCGCCCCGCCCGCCGGCCACCACGCAGGACACCGCCGACGAGACGCCCGAGATCTAGAGTCTCGCGCCGTCCCGGGTGTGCAGATACATCGCCCGCGCGTAATTGGCGGCCGCCGCGTTGTAGTACATCTGCGCCAGCCCGACATGGAAATTGTTGTTGGTGATGGCATTCTTCGCATTCGCCGACGCCGAGTAACGGATCTCGGCGTCCGATTGGCTGATCCCGCGGCGTTCACAACGCAGCCGGTTCATCTCCTTGCCGGTCCGCCAGGCCTCCATCGCACCCTCCGCCTCCCGCATCATGTTGCGGGCCTGCTGAAGCAGCGACTCGGCAAGCTCCCAGGCGTCCCGTTCCTCGTCGTGCCATCTGGGCGACATCGTGCACCTCCCGCTCCCACTGCTGAAATTCTGTGGGCTGCTTCGGTGTCTGTCGAACAAGTTCGATCGCCGGTGTGAAATCCGCGGTCACCCTCTTGCCGCCGACCGGATCCGCTGATCAGCGGCGCGGCGCCGCGCCCCAGACGGCGAACCGGCGGCGCAAATCGCGGGCGAGCGCGCGCCCGCCCGTAGGGAGCCGCCATCCTGGTGCCGACCGCGTCGTCCGGATGCGGCACCGGGCCGATGCTCGGGGTGACCGGTGGGTGGGCGCTCCGATCCGCGGCGAGTTCGGCCTTCTGGGGATCGAGGTCCGGCTCCTCGGCTCGGGTGACCAGCAACCGGGCGAAGGTCTCGTTTCGGGCGTCGGTCCGCACGGCGAACCCGTTGCCGGCCAGTGCTTCGATGACGAGATCGGCCGCGGCGGGGAAGCCGGCGCGTCGCTCCCGACCGGTGGACAAGTCGACGTCGCTACTCGGCCGGTCGCCCATGCCGTGGGCGCGGACCGCGTACCCCGCCGGCCGGCGCTGGCCCGCATTTCCGCCGGCGGCCCGGAGCCTCGATCAGGACGGTGCGATAGAGGCCGACCACCCGCCCCGGGCTGTCGAGGTCGTGCTCGGACGAGCCGGACCAGTCGATTGCCGGGCAGGATGACGACCCCGGACGTGCGCCCGGTCGGGTCGTCGAGACGGGTCGGGCACGACGACGGGTTTCGCGTAGCCGCGAGCCGGCGGCTGCGGGTCCGGGCTCATCGTGCCCTCCGTCCTTCACTGGATCCGGTCTAGCCGGCGGTGCGGGCGACGCCGACCGGGCAGGTCATGCCGTTCGGGACGGGGCTGAGGGTGTGTGACCCATCTCAGGCCCGTCTCAACTCGTGTCGCCAGTCGGCGAAGCGCTGACGCATACTCCGAACGTGCGTCGCGTCGGTTCCGTACGCCGCGAAAGCAGTGTCGCTGATCTGGTCCAGGGCGCCCAGAGCCGCGGCGAACATCGCGCGGTCGAATCCGGGATCGGCGGTCTCCGCCAGGCGCAGGAGTTGATTGCCCGAGTAGCGTCCACTCTCCAGGACGGCGTCGATGTCGAGGAAGTCTCGCGCGAGTGCGCGACCGTAGAGCGCCGCCATCTTGTTGCCGACGGCGTCGTCAGGGTGCAGCACGGGACCGATGCTCAAGGTGACCGGCGGATGAGCGCGCCAGTCTGCTGCCAACTCGATCTTCTGGGGCTCGGCGCCGGGCTCGTCATCCCGGGCGACCAGCAGCCGGGCGAATGTCTCTGCTCGGGAGTCGACGTGTACCACGAAGCCATGGCCGGTCAATGCTTCGATGACGAGATCGGCGACAGCAGGGAAGTCCGCTCGGCGCTGCCAGTCGGTGAACAGGTCTACATCACCGCTCGGTCGGTCACCCATGCCATGGGCTCGAACGGCGTAGCCGCCGGCGAGCGCGAGTCCGTGGTCACCGCCCGCGGCCTGAAGCGCGATCTCGGCGAGCCTCCGGTGATGCGGATCCATGGCGGCACACTACGCCGCAGTCACCTCTGAATCGGCCCGCCGGAGCGCTGGAAAGCGTTCTTCCCACGATCGGCGGAGTTCAGGTGCCAACCAGAGTGAAGGCCACAGCCGGGCCAGGGTCGCCTGATCGAGGAATTCGTGCAGGTCGGCCACCTTGGTGGCCTCGATGAGGACTGTGCGGTAGAGGTCGACGATCCGGCCGGCGTTGTCGAGGTCGTAGTCCGCCGTGCCGGACCAGTCGAGATGACGTGGCAGGGTGACGACACCGCTGGTCCGGCCGTTCAACATCGCGAGATCGTCCGCGACGACGATCGGTTTGGCGTATCGGCGCACGACAGGTCACCTCCCATGCCATCGTCTCACGAAGAAGGGGAAAGGTCCGCTTGCCCGCCTGCGCACGGACAAACGTTCGTACGCAGGAAGACCATCGTTTCGTGGGCCTAATCGGCGACGCGGGCGACGCCAATCGGACAAGACATCCCGTTCGGGCCGTGGTTGCAGTAGCCGCCGGGGTTCTTGTCCAGGTACTGCTGGTGGTAGTCCTCGGCGTAGTAGTACTCCGTCAGCGGCTTGATCTCGGTGGTGATCTGGCCGTGGCCGGCCGCCGTCACCACCGGCTGGAAGGCGTCCCGCGAGGCCGCTGCCGTCGCCGCCTGGGCGTTCGTGGTGGTGTAGATCGCGGACCGGTACTGGGTGCCCACGTCGTTGCCCTGGCGCATGTGCTGCGTCGGGTCGTGGTTCTCCCAGAACGCCTTCAGCAGGTCCTCGTAGCTGATCTTCGCCGGGTCGTAGACGACCTGGACCACCTCGGCGTGCCCGGTGGTGCCGAAGCACGTCTCCTCGTAGGTGGGGTTCCTCGTGAAGCCGCCGGCGTATCCGGCGGAGGTGGAGTAGACGCCCGGCAGCTGCCAGAAGATGCGCTCCACCCCCCAGAAACAGCCCATCCCGAAGACCGCGACCTCCAGGCCGGCCGGCCAGGGGCCCTTCATCGGTGTGCCGAGCACGGTGTGCCGGTCGGCGACCCACAGCTCGGCGTCCCGGCCGGGCAGCGCGGTCTCGGCGGTGGGCAGGTCGAGCTTCTTGTACCGCAGGAACACGGTCACTCCCTTCGTCCGCTGTCTGTAACGCTGAGGCGGAGGTATTCCTTACCAATGGTGTCGGCGAACGACGCGGCCTCGTCGTCGCTGTCGTACTTGCGACGCGGCCAGAAGAAGCCGCGCAGGCCGTCGCCCTTGGTGCGGGGCACGACGTGGGTGTGCAGGTGCGGGACGGACTGCGAGACGATGTTGTTCATCGCGACGAATGTCCCTTTCGCGCCCAGAGCGGCCGGAACCGCGGCGGAGATCATCTGGACGAATCGGAAATAATCCGGCAAAAGCTCGGCGCTCAGGAGAGGGAGCTCCACCACGTGAGTGCGCGGGACCACCAGCACATGACCCTTGAAGACCGGGCGGATGTCCAGGAACGCCACCCCGGCGGGCGCGGACGCGACCAGGAAAGCCGGGATCGATCCCGCCACGATGCCGCAGAACACGCAGTCCGCCATCACGTGAGACTAGCCTTGCGCAACATGACGGCTAACAACTATGGGTTCGACACCCTCGCCATCCACGCCGGCCAGGAGCCGGATCCGCGGACCGGCGCCGTGGTGCCGCCGATCTACCAGACGAGCACCTACGCCCAGGACGCCGTCGGCGCCCCCCGCCTGGGTTACGAGTACAGCCGTTCCGGCAACCCGACCCGCGACGCCCTCCAGGAGTGCCTGGCGGCGATCGAGGGCGGCCGGCGCGGTCTGGCCTTCGCGAGCGGCCTGGCGGCCGAGGACACCCTGCTGCGTACGGTGTGCCGCCCCGGTGATCACGTGGTGATCCCGAACGACGCGTACGGCGGCACCTTCCGCCTGTTCAGCAAGGTCGCCGAGAAGTGGGGCCTGGACTGGACGGCCGCCCCGCTGGACGACATCGACGCCGTGCGGGCCGCGTTCCGTCCCGGCCACACCCGGCTGATCTGGTCCGAGACGCCGACCAACCCGCTGCTCAACGTCAACGACATCGCGCAGCTGGCCGCTCTGGCCCACGAGTACGACGCGATGCTCGCGGTGGACAACACCTTCGCGTCCCCGTACCTCCAGCAGCCGTTGACCCTGGGCGCCGACGTGGTGATCCATTCGACGACGAAGTACCTGGGGGGTCACTCGGACGTGGTCGGTGGCGCGCTGGTCACCGCGGACGCCGGGCTCGGCGACGAGCTGGCCTTCCACCAGAACGCGATGGGCGCGGTGAACGGTCCGTTCGACGCCTGGCTGACCCTCCGGGGGATCAAGACCCTTGGGGTACGCATGGACCGGCACTGTGACAACGCCGAGCGGATCGTCGGCTACCTGAGCGAGCACCCGGCGGTGGCGAGCGTGCTCTACCCGGGCCTGGAGACGCACCCCGGTCACGAGGTGGCGGCCAAGCAGATGAGCCGCTTCGGCGGGATGGTCTCGTTCCGTGCCGCGGGCGGCCCCGAGCAGGCGGTGGCCATCTGCAACCGGGCGAAGCTCTTCGTGCTCGCCGAGTCGCTCGGTGGGGTGGAATCGCTGATCGAGCACCCGGGCCAGATGACACATCTGTCGGCTGCGGGCTCAGCGCTTGAAGTTCCCGCCGATCTCGTGCGACTGTCTGTCGGCATCGAAACCGTTGACGATCTGCTCGCCGACCTCGAGCAGGCGCTCGGTTCATAGCCCGACGCTGGAGATTCTGCGCGATGGACACGACGACCTGGGTGGGAGCGACCGCCAAACAGATCGCCCGCGCGGTACGCCGCGGTGACACGAACGCCACCCAGGTCGTCGCCGACCATCTGGAGCAGATCGGCATCTCCGATCCGGCGCTCGGCGCGTTCCGGGTGGTCCGTGACGTCGAGGCGATCCGCGAGGCGGAGAAGGTCGACGACCAGGAGGACCTGGCGAACCTTCCGCTGGCCGGGGTGCCGGTGGCGGTCAAGGAGAACACCGCGGTCGCCGGGCTGCCGACCTGGCACGGCTCGGCCGCGGCCCGCACCCCCGAGGTGGCCGAGCAGGACCACGAGGTGGTCCGCCGGCTGCGCGGGGCGGGCGCGGTGGTGGTCGGGGTCACCCGGATGCCGGAGATGGGCCTCTGGGCGCTCACCGACGACGCGGACGGGCCGACCCGCAACCCGTGGGATCTGGAGCGGACCCCGGGCGGCTCGTCCGGTGGGGCGGCCGCGGCGGTGGCGTCCGGGCTCGTACCGATCGCGCAGGGCAACGACGGCCTCGGCTCGATCCGGATCCCGGCCGCCTGCTGCGGTCTGGTCGGGCTGAAACCCGGCCGGGGCGTGGTGCCTGTCGACTTCGGTGACAAGGACTGGTTCGGCCTGGTGGAGAACGGCATGCTGGCCACCACGGTGGCCGACGCCGCGCTGGGCTTCTCGGTGCTGGCCGGGCAGACCCCGGCGAAACTGGTGGAGCCGGCGAAACTGCGGGTCGGCGTCTCGCTGCGGTCCCCGGTGGCCGGGGTGCGGCCGGACGCGCCGAACGTCTCGGCGGTCGCCACCGCGTCGAAACTGCTGGTCGACGCCGGGCACGACACGGTCAAGGCGGATCCGGTCTACTCGACCGGGGTGGCGCTGGGTGTGCTCGCGACGTGGTTCGCCGGTGCGGCGGTGAACTCCGAGGGCCTGCCGTTCGAGCGCCTCCAGCCGCGGACCCGGCAGCACATCCGGCTCGGGCGGGCGGCGTTGCGGGCCGGGCTGGTCCGGCAGACCCAGCGGGCGGCGTGGCGGGAGCGGTCCATCCAGTTCTTCGCCGACAAGTCGATCGATCTGCTGCTCACCCCGGCGCTGGCGAGCGCTCCGCCGCCGGCTGATCAGTACTCCACCGGCTCCTGGCGCAGGAACATGACGATCAACGCCGCTTACGCACCGTACGGCGCGCCGTGGAACTTCGCCGGACTGCCCGCGATCGTGGTGCCGGTCGGGTTCCGGCCGGACGGGCTGCCCCTCGCGGTGCAGCTGGTCGGGCCGCCCGGATCGGAGTTGCTGCTGCTCGCGGTGGCCGGCCAATTCGAGGTCGCCAATCCCTGGCAGCGACACGCACTGGTGTGAGGCAGCGATGGCACGATAGGTGTCCATGACCGCCGGTACCCCGCTCGACCTGCTCACCCTCGCCGACGTCGAGGCCGCCCGGGAGCTGCTGGCCGGGGTGGTCAAGCAGACGCCGCTGATCCCGTCCCGGCCGCTCAGCGAGATCACCGGCGTGCCGGTCTGGCTCAAGTGTGAGAACCAGCAGCGGGCCGGGTCGTACAAGGTGCGGGGGGCGTACACCCGGATCTCCCGGCTCTCCGCCGAGGAACGCGACCGCGGCGTGGTCGCGGCCAGCGCCGGCAACCACGCGCAGGGTGTGGCGCTCGCCGCCGGGCTGGTCGGCGCGCGGGCCACGGTGTTCATGCCGGAGGGCGCGCCGCTGCCGAAGGTCACCGCCACCAAGGGGTACGGCGCGGCCGTCGAGTACGCCGGGACCAGCGTCGACGACGCGCTGGAGGCGGCGCACGAGTTCGCGCGTACCACCGGGGCGGTGCTGATCCACCCGTTCGACCACGCCGACGTGATCGCCGGGCAGGGCACCGTCGCGCTGGAGATCCTGGAGCAGTGCCCGGAGGCGTCCACGATCGTGACGGCGGTCGGTGGCGGTGGCCTGATCTCCGGGATCGCGGTGGCGGCGAAGGCGCTGCGGCCGGACATCCGGGTGGTCGGCGTGCAGGCGGCCGGTGCGGCGGCGTACCCGCCGTCGCTCGCCGCCGGGGCGCCCCGCAAGCTGGAGTCGTGCGCCACGATCGCCGACGGGATCGCCGTGCTGCGCCCCGGTGATCTCACCTTCGCGCATGTGGAGAAGCTTGTCGACGAGGTCGTCACGGTCCACGACGAGGACCTGTCGGCGGCCCTGCTGGTGCTGCTGGAGCGGCACAAGACGGTGGTCGAGCCGGCCGGTGCGGCGGCCGCGGCGGCGCTGCTGACCGGCGCCTACGTGCCGTCCGGCGGGCCCGCGGTGGCGGTGCTGTCCGGCGGCAACATCGACCCGATGCTTCTGCTGCGGGTGATCGAGCACGGGCTGGCGTCGGCCGGCCGGTTCCTGCGCCTGGCGGTGCGCTGCGTGGACCGGCCGGGGGAGCTGACCCGGGTGCTGGGCCGGATCGCCGAACAGCGGGCCAACATCGTGGACGTCAACCACTCGCGGCAGAGCCCGCGGCTGAGTTTCGGCGAGGTGGAGGTGGCGCTGTCGGTGGAGACGCGCGGGCCGGCGCACTCGTCGGCGCTGATCGGCGCGTTGCGCGACGCCGGCTATCGGGTGGCGTTGCTGGCCGACACGACACCCTGACAGAGGAGCCCGCGGCCGGTGACGCCGCGGGCTCACGTTCCGATCGTCAGCCCTCGAAGGGGCCGAACTCGACCACGGTGACCTTGATGTCGGCACCGCTCGGGGCGGTGTAGGTCACGGTCTGGCCGGGGCGGGCGCCGAGGATGGCCTGGCCCAGCGCCGACTCGGGGCTGTAGACGGTGAACTTGGTGGTGGAGGAGATCTCCCGGGAGCCCAGCAGGAAGGTCTCGGTGTCGCCCTGGTCGTCGTCGAAGTAGATCGTCACGACCGAACCCGCGGTGATCGTGTCCGAGGCCTGGACCTCGCCGATCTCCGAGTTGCGCAGGAACTCCTTCAAGTAGAGGATCCGGCCCTCCTGCCGGCTCTGCTCCTCCCGGGCGGCGTGATAGCCCCCGTTCTCGCGGAGGTCGCCTTCCTCGCGCCGTTCGTTGATCTCCGCCGCCACAGCCGGCCGGTTGGCGATCAACTCGTCGAGCTCGGCCTGTAGCCGGTCGTGAGCGTCCTGGGAGAGCCAGGTCTTCGGCGCCTCGGAACTGGACACGGTCGGTCTCCTTGCTGGAACTGGGCAAATGACGCTGCATATGGGGCGGAAACACACCACTGAGAAGTGGGGTGTTGAACGCAGCGAATCACCAAGCTTACCAGCGGTATGCAGTCCGGCCGGAAGACGAAACTCTGTCGCCTTACCGCGCGGCGGCGTCCCGGCGGTCCATCACTCGGCCGCCTCACCCGCGGCGGCGTCCCGGCAGCCCATCACGTCGCCCACCGCGCCGCGCGCGTTGGTCGGCACCGTCTCCCGGACCTCCACCGAACCGCCGCCGTCCGGGGCCGGCACGGTGACCGCCCGGCGGCCCACCTCGAAGCCGTCGTAGTCCCGGGCCCGCAGCATGCACATGGCCGCGCCGTCCTCGGGGACCCGCACCCGGAACTCGATGGCCATCTCCCGGTCGGAGGTGACCTCCCAGCCGATGATGTCGGCGGTGTAGTCGGTGCCGCCGTAGCGTGCCCAGTAGCCCCAGGTGATCCCGCCCAGCGCCAGAGCGAACACGATCGTGTAGACGATCGGGATCAACCGGCGGCGGCCACCGTCACGGCGCCAGCCGTAGCGACCGGGCGGGAAGACCGGCGTTGTGGCGTGCGTCTCGCTCACCTGACCACCTCTCGTGCAGTTCTTGTCAGTGGGATCGGCAAGAATGGCAGGGTTCCATCTTCGCAGCCGATCCCGGCCCGCTCATCGCAGGCCTGGTCGAGAGGATCTCAACAACACCATGGCCGAGCAGTTGCGTCTGATGACCGTGCACGCGCACCCCGACGACGAGTCGAGCAAGGGTGCCGCCACCATGGCGAAGTATGTCGCCGAGGGCGTCCAGGTGCTGGTCGCGACCTGTACCGGTGGGGAGCGCGGCAGCGTCCTCAACCCCAAGATGGACCGGCCCGAGGTGCTCGCCGACATCACCAACATCCGCCGCGCCGAGATGGACCGGGCGCGCGAGATCCTCGGTGTCGAGCAGGCCTGGCTCGGGTTCGTCGACTCCGGGCTGCCCGAGGGTGACCCGCTGCCGCCGCTGCCGGAGGGCTGTTTCGGGCTCCAGGACCCGCAGGAGGCGGCCAAACCGCTGATCAAGCTGATCCGCGAGTTCCGGCCGCACGTCATGACCACCTATGACGAGAACGGTGGCTACCCGCACCCCGACCACATCATGTGTCACAAGATCTCGGCGGTCGCCTTCGACGCGGCCGGTGACCCGGAGCTCTACCCGGAGCTGGGCGAGCCGTGGCAGCCGCTGAAGCTGTACTACAACTCCGGCTGGACCCGGGCGCGGATGCTCGCGCTGCACGAGGGGATGCTGGCGGCGGGGCTGGAGTCGCCGTATGCGGAGTGGCTGGAGAAGTGGTCGGACCGGCAGGACCGGGGCGACAAGATCACCACGCGGGTCGAGTGCGGTGAGTATTTCGAGATCCGCGACGACGCCCTGCGCGCGCACGCCACCCAGGTCGACCCGGACGGGTTCTGGTTCCACATCCCGCTGGAGATGCAGCAGAAGGTGTGGCCCACCGAGGACTTCGAGCTGGCCCGTTCACTGGTGGACAGCCCGATTCCGGAGTCCGACCTGTTCGCGGGCATCCGGGAGAAGGTCGACGCCCACTGAGCGGTTACTCTCGAGGCGTGGAGTTCATCGCGGTCAACAACTTCGGCGACACCCGATCGGGCGGCCTGGCCGGCCCGATGGGGTTGTTCCTCATCATCCTGATGTGCATAGCTACGGTTCTGTTGATCCGCAACATGAACAAGCGCATTCGTCGGCTTCCCGACAGTTTCGAGGTTGTCGGCCAGCGTGAGCGTGTGGCGGAGATCGCCCGGACCGGTGACGGTTCCGGTTCCTCCGCCGCTGCCGCGCCCGCCGAGGTCGAGGCCGATCGATCGGCGGTCGCCACGCAGGCAGAGGATGCCGAGGTGGCGGGCGTGCGCGAGGAGCAGACCGGATCCGCGGCGGGCGGTGGCCCGGAGCGGGCGTGACCGTTTCCGCCCCCGCCCCTCCCGGGTGGTTTGGCACTCGGAACGACGAGTGTGTCCGTCTCGGCCCCGTCAAGCCCTGTTGCGTTCATCGCGATTGATTTAGCCTTCCGCCGGGGACTGCTCAATCCCTGGACCCTGCGCGGAAGGGGGCGCCGACATGCACACTGTCCGGCGCAAACTCTCCGTGACTGAGATGCACGTGCAGACAGATGTGCACCGGGTCGTGCACGGTCGGGCGGCCTCGTGACTTCCCTCAACGGCTGGGTGAAGAGTCCCCGGCCGGTCCGGATCCTCACCGTCGCCGTGGTGATCGCCGCGGCCGCCGCGGTGGTCCTCGGCGCCCTCCAGCCGGTGCCCGAGGTGACCGGCCGCCCGCTCTCCCCGGTCGACGGCGTCTGCGTCGCCGCGGTCCTCGCCGCCATCGCCCAGCTCGCCGGGCTCCGGTTCCGGCTCGGGCCGGACGCGATCTCGGTCAGCTGGGCCGAGGCCGCGGTGGTGGTCGGGTTCGTGGTCGCCCCGGCCGGCTGGCTGCCCGCCGCCACCCTGGCCGGCACCGGCGCCGCCTGGCTGCTGCTGGCCTGGCTCACCGGGCTGCGCAACGCCGCCGAGATAGTGCACCTGGTCGCCTCGATGACACTCGGCGTGGCCGGCGCCGCCCTGGTCACCTCGATGCTGGCCGGGGACGTCCCGGTGCACAGCGCCCGGCTCCCGCTGGCCCTCGCCGCCGGCGCCGGCACCTACCTCGCGATCACGTTCGGGCTCGTCGTGCTCACCCTGATGCTGCACCGCGACGCCCAGCCCGGTCAGATCGCCGCCCGGGTGCTCTACGCCAAACTGCCGATGTCGATCGGCAACGTCATCGTCGGTGTGCTGGCCGTCTACGCCCTGGTCCGGGAACCGCTCTGGCTGCTCGCCTTCGGCCCGGTGCTGTGGCTGCTGCACCGCACCTACCGCTTCCACCTGCGCGCCGCCGAGGAACGCCGGATGTGGGAGGCCTTCGCGGCCGCCACCGCCCGGCTGCCCGGCACCAGTGAGGCCGAGGTGGCCCGCGCCGGGATGCTCGGCGCCCTGGACGTCTTCGGCGCCCGCCGGGTCGAGCTGGAGGTCCGCACCGGGCACGGCCGCCGGCGCTACGCCCAGGACGGCCCCGGCCTGGAGGGCGTCACCGGCACCCGCTCCGGCCCGGCGATCACCCGCGGCATGACGGTGGCCGGCCGGCCGGTCGGCGAACTCACCGTCTGGCTCGGCGAACCCGGTCTGCCGGTCCCCCGGGACGAGGCGGCCATCGCGGCGTACGGCGAGGCCCTGGCCACCGCCCTGCGCGACGCCGCCACCCACCAGCGCATCGCCGACCTGGACTCGGCCGCCGCCCACGACCGGGTGCACGATCCGCTCACCGGGCTGATCAACCGGTCCGCGCTGGGCTCCGAGGGCGACCCGCTGCTGCGCTCCCTGGACCGCGGCCAGCACGTCGCCCTGCTCCTGCTCGACGTGGTCGGCTTCCGCGAGGTGAACAGCACGCTCGGGCACGCCGCCGGCGACGAGGTGCTGCGGCTGATCGGCGGCCGGCTCACCGGCCTGGCCCGTGGCGGGGAGCTGGTCGCGCGGACCGGCGACGACGAGTTCGCCCTGCTGGTGCCGGTGGCCACCCTCACCGACTCGGCGGCCTGGCAGCACGGCGAGCCCAGTCCACTGCCGACCGCCCTGCGCCGGGCCCGCGAGATCGTCGAACAGCTCCGGCTGCCGATGGAGGTGGCCGGGGTCCGGCTCTCCATCGAGGTGACCGTCGGCGTGGCGGTCTGCCCGGCCGGCGAGTCCGAGGTGGACGAGCTGCTGCGCCGGGCCGCACTGGCCGTCGGCGGGGCCAGGGAGCTGGGCACCACCGTCGGGACGTACGACAGCGGCCGGGACGCCAGCAGCACCGACCGGCTGGCCCTGCTCGCCGACCTGCAGGACGCGTTCGCCGCCGACGACCAGATCCTGCTGCACCTGCAACCGGCCGTCGACCTGATCACCGCCGAGCCGACCGGGGTGGAGGCGCTGGTCCGCTGGCGGCACCCGCGGCGCGGGCACCTGTCACCGGCCGAGTTCCTGCCCGCGGTGGAGCGCAGCGAGCTGCTGATCCCGTTCACCAGGCGGGTCCTGGACCTGGCCCTGGCCTCGGCCGCGGACTGGACGGCCAGCGGGATCGAGGTGCCGGTCTCGGTCAACGTGTCGGCTCGCAGTCTCACCGACCCGACCTTCCCGGCGCAGGTCACCGAAGCGCTCCGCCGGCACCGTACCCCCGCGTCCCGCCTGGTCCTGGAGATCACCGAGTCGGTGGCGGTCAGCGAGCAGGAGATCGTCGACGAGGTGCTGGCCCGGTTGCGCGCCTCCGGGGTGCAGGTGTCGCTGGACGACTTCGGCACCGGGTTCTCGTCGCTGTCGTCGGTCACCCGGATGCCGGTCGACGAGATCAAGATCGACCGGTCCTTCGTGATCGAGATGATCGACTCGGCGGCGGCCGGCGCGGTGGTCCGCGGGGCGGTCGAACTGGGCGCCCGGCTCGGCGTGCGGGTGGTGGCCGAGGGCATCGAGACGATCGAACAGCGGGCCGCCCTGATCGCGCTGGGCTGCCCGAACGCGCAGGGCTACCACTTCTGCAAGCCGATGCCCGCCGACAAGATCGTGCAGGCGCTGTCCCAACTGGCCCGGACCGCCCCGGCCAACGTCACCCAGTTGCGTACCGACGAGGTCTCCTGACCGGGGTCAGCCCTCCACCCACCCGGAGTCCCGGCAGGCCTTGAGCAGCGCCTCGGCGGCTGCCTTCCACTCGGTGTCGTCACCGGCGGTCCGGCCCAGCCCACCGGCCCGGTCCTCGACCGCCTCGTTGTCGGTCCGGGACGACGCGGTGGCGGTGCGATCGGCGAGCGCCAGCCGGGCGGTCCGGGACTTCGCATCCGGATAGTCCTCAGCGAACCCGTCGCAGGTGGTCTTCGCCACCTCGTCGAGCGGGCCCACCGCCGCCGGCTCCTCGGAGCGGTCCCGATTGCCCATCACCAGCACGACCACCACCGCCACCGCGGCGATCGCCAACCATTTGACCCGTCCCGGCATCTTGAGCTTCACCCCCGCAGGCTAACCAGGACGGCTCCGGACCGCCGGTTTCACTCATCCCTTCCGGGCACCCCGCCCGGCCCGGCCGGACGAGGCTCCTTCAAGATCGCTAGACGCCTCCCCGGAAGGACCCCATTGAGTACGCCCACCACGCCGCAACCGAACACCGGTGCCGGGCGTCTGATCTTCGGCCTGTTCTTCCTCGTCCTCGCCCTGTCCCACCAGCTCGCCGGCAACATCACCCACCCGGTCTCCCGGCTGCTGGACCTGCTGATCTTCGGGGGCGGCGGGGTGGCGCTGATCCGGTGGTGGCACCTGCGGCGAACCCGGTTCCCGCTCCAGTCCGGACCGCCCGGCCGGGTGCTGACCACCGGCTTCCTCGGCCTGATCTGCTCCTTCGCGGCGATCGACATGCTGATCGGCGAGGACAGGCGGGCGGACGTGGCCCGGGGGTACGGCCTGGTGGCGCTCGTGTTCCTGCTCCTCACCTGGGTCCAGATCCGTGGAGCGAAACGGCGCCGGGCCGAAACGGCGTCACCGATCGCCGTCCCGGCCGCCACCGGCTCCGCCGGCCTCCGATCCGCTGACCCTCCTTCCCAGGACGCGGGGACCGCTGAATTCCTTCATGAGGACGCGGGGACCGCTGAACTTCTTCGTGAGGACGCGCGGACCGCCTGGGCGTACCGGAGCTATCTCGCCCGTCGGGGCGCCGAAGGCGTCAGCCCTCTGGTGGGGGAGCGGCTGCTGGCCGCCCTGGAACCCGGCGACCACGCCGAACTCATCCTCGACGCGGTCGCCGACGAGGTCACCGACATGGCGGTCGCCGCCGCCTGGGGCCGGGACGACGCCGAACCGGCTGTCGCCATGCGCACCCTCCGGAAATGGGTCCTGGTCGACCGGCGCGAAGGGGAGACGATCGTCGCCGACGGCGAGGTGGACCGGGGCGTGTCGCGGACGGCCGCCCATCCG
Source organism: Actinoplanes sp. G11-F43 (assembly GCF_050589265.1). Classification (NCBI taxonomy): domain Bacteria; kingdom Bacillati; phylum Actinomycetota; class Actinomycetes; order Micromonosporales; family Micromonosporaceae; genus Actinoplanes; species Actinoplanes sp. G11-F43. The sequence continues at coordinate 344,004 of NZ_JBNZCE010000015.1, read as the reverse complement.
GAGCCGGGCTGGGCGGTCACGCTGGAGGCGCCGGACGAGACGCTGTTCACGATGAAGGTTTTCGTCGGTGGGGCCGTCGAGGAGGCGGTTCTGGAGGGCGGGGCGGGCGCGTACATCAAGCGGATCCCGGAAACCGGGAGCGTCCCGCCGATGCCGGCCACCGCTCCCACGCCGGCGGTGACCTCCGCGGCCTGGCGAAGCGCCGAGGAGATCGCCCGGACCCACCTCGAATCCCTCGGCTTCACCGCGACCGGGGTCGAGGCCGGAGACATCCTCGCGAAGGACGCGGTGGCCCGGGTGCGGATGGCGGCCCTGCCGGTCGACGCGGCAGCGGTGCGGCAGTTGCGCGACTCGGCGACCGGCAGCCCGCTGTTCTATGCGACCTCGGGGTACACCGGCGAGGCGATCGCGGCCGCCGGCGAGACCGGAGTGGCGCTCTTCGAGATCGGGCCGGACGGTGCGGTGACCGGGGTCAACGAGCCGGCGGCGCGACTGGCGGCCGCCGACGTCCCGGCCTACACGGAAGCCGTCACCGCCCGGATCCGCGGTGCCGTGGCCGCCACCGGCCTGGAACGGTTCCAGCACGCCGAGCGGTATCCCGGCCAGTGGGAGCGGTCGATGGGTTATCTACGTCAGGCACTGGCCAACCTGGACGAACGCCCGGAGTCCTTCCCGTCACCCCGGGCCGCGATGGTCTACCACCACCACACCGAACTGCTCGCGCACGTGTTCTTCCAGGAGTTCGGCATCCCGTACCCGCAAGGTGGCGTCCCCGACCTCACCGGAGATCTCGACTCCTACTACTGAGCAGGACCCGGCGGATCAGGTCGTCGACGAAAGCCCCGTCGAGGATGGCGCGCAGCCCGCTCGTCCCGGTGCCGTAGAGCCCGCGCCGCGGGTCGTGCACGACCTAGTGTCGTGAGAGGGTTTGGGCATGGCCAATCGTCTTGCTCGGGCGACCTCGCCCTACCTTCTGCAGCACAAGGACAACCCGGTGGACTGGTGGCCCTGGGGTGCGGAGGCGTTCGAGGAGGCTCGACGGCGGGACGTGCCCGTGCTGATCAGTGTGGGGTACGCCGCCTGCCACTGGTGTCATGTGATGGCTCATGAGTCGTTCGAGGACGACGGGATCGCGGCTCAGCTGAACAGCGCGTTCGTGGCGGTCAAGGTGGATCGGGAGGAGCGGCCGGACGTCGACGCCGTCTACATGACCGCCACCCAGGCGATGACCGGGCAGGGTGGGTGGCCGATGACGGTGTTCGCCACGCCGGACGGGGCGCCGTTCTTCTGTGGCACCTACTTTCCCAAAGGGGACTTCGCGCGGCTGCTCACCTCGGTCACCACCGCCTGGCGGGACCAGCGCGCGGACGTGATCGCGCAGGGGGCCGCGGTGGTGCAGGCGGTCGGCGGGGCGCAGCTGGTGGGTGGGCCGACGGCGCCGATCTCGGCGGAGCTGCTCGCGACCGCGGCCACCGGGCTGGCCGGGGAGCAGGACGACACCAACGGCGGGTTCGGTGGGGCGCCCAAGTTTCCGCCGCACATGAACCTGCTGTTCCTGCTGCGGCACCACGAGCGGACCGGGTCGGCGGAGGCGCTGGAGATCGTCCGGCACGCCACCGAGCGGATGGGCCGGGGTGGCATCTACGACCAGCTGGCCGGTGGGTTCGCCCGCTACTCGGTGGACGCCACGTGGACGGTTCCGCACTTCGAGAAGATGCTGTACGACAACGCGTTGCTGCTCCGGTCGTACACCCAATCGTGGCGTCTCACCGGGGACGCGTTCGCCCGCCGCATCGCTGATGAGACGGCCGCCTTCCTGCTGCGTGATCTCGGCACCCCGGAGGGCGGCCTGGCCTCCGCACTGGACGCCGACGCCGAAGGGGTGGAGGGCTCCACCTACGCGTGGACACCCGGGCAGCTGACCGAGGTGCTCGGCGACGAGGACGGCGCGTGGGCCGCCGACCTGTTCCGGGTCACCGCCGAGGGCACCTTCGAACACGGGAAGAGCGTCCTGGTGCTGGGCCGGGACATCGACGAGGCGGATCCGGTACTGGTCGAACGCTGGCGGGACGTCCGGCGACGGCTGCTGGCCGCCCGGGACTCGCGCCCGCAGCCGGCCCGCGACGACAAGGTGGTGGCCTCCTGGAACGGGCTGGCGATCACCGCACTGGCCGAGCACGGCCTGCTCACCGGGGACAAGACGACCCGGGACGCGGCGGTCGCGCTGGCCGAGACGCTGGCCGGGCGGCACCTGGTCGACGGCCGGCTGCGGCGGGTCTCCCGGGACGGTGTGGTGGGCGAGCCCGCCGGGGTGCTGGAGGACTACGGGTGTGTGGCCGAGGGGTTCCTCGCCGTGCACCAGGTGACCGCCGGGGCGCGCTGGCTGGACCTGGCCCGGCAGCTGCTGGATGTGGCGCTGGCCCGGTTCCGGACCGCCGACGGTGGGTTCTACGACACCGCCGACGACGCGGAGAAGCTGCTCACCCGGCCCGCCGACCCGACCGACAACGCCACCCCGTCGGGGGCTTCGGCGATCTGCGCGGCGTTGATCTCGTACGCGGCGCTGTCCGGGGAGACCTCCTACCGGGAGGCGGCCGACACCGCGCTGGCCACTCTGGGGCCGCTGATCAGTGGGCATCCACGGTTCTCCGGGTACGCGTCGACGGTGGCCGAGGCGGCGCTGGCCGGTCCGTTCGAGATCGCGGTAGCCACCACCGATCCGGCGGATCCGCTGGTGGCCGAGGTGTACCGGCGGGCGCCCGGCGGATCGGTGATCGTGGTGGGGGAGCCGGATCGCAGTGGGGTTCCACTGCTGGCCGATCGGCCTCTGCGGGACGGCGCGGCCACGGCGTACGTCTGCCGGGGGTTTGTCTGCGACCGTCCGGTGACCGTACCGGCGGACCTGGATTTTGGGGTTGAACTGGGGCGTCGCTAGGCTGGCCTGGCGATGGATAACCGAACCGGTCTGCCCGTAGTCGGCATGGTGGGGGGCGGCCAGCTGGCCCGGATGACCCACCAGGCCGCCATTTCCCTCGGCCAGTCACTGCGTGTGCTCAGTGAGAAGCCCGATGACAGTGCCGCGCTGGTCGCGGCGGACGTCCCGATCGGCACGCACACCGATCTCGCGGCTCTGCGTGAGTTCGCGAAAGGTTGCGACGCCGTCACCTTCGACCACGAGCATGTGCCGACCGAGCACATCGAGGCGCTCGAAGCCGAGGGTGTGAAGATCTTCCCGGGGTCGAAGGCGCTGGTCTTCGCACAGGACAAGGGCCTGATGCGGGAGCGCCTGGCGTCGTCGGGGGCTCCGGTTCCGCGCTGGGCGCGGGTCACCACCGGGGCGGAGATCGAGACCTTCGCGGCCGGTTCCTGGCCCGTCGTGGCCAAGGCCACCCGAGGTGGGTACGACGGGCGCGGCGTCTGGATGGTCGGCTCCCGTGAGGCCGCCGACGATCTGGTGTCGACGGGTGTCCCGCTGATCGTCGAGGAGAAGGTCGGGCTCCGCCGGGAGCTGGCCGCACTCGTCGCCCGGTCCCCGTTCGGGCAGGTCGCGGCCTACCCGGTGGTGGAGACGGTGCAGCGGGACGGCATCTGCGTCGAGGTGATCGCCCCGGCCCCGGGGCTCTCCGACGAGCTGGCCCTGGAGGTGCAGCAGCTCGCCATCGATCTGGCCAACGAGCTCGGTGTGGTCGGCCTGCTGGCGGTCGAACTGTTCGAGACCGCCGACGGCATCGTGGTGAACGAGCTGGCCATGCGCCCGCACAACTCCGGCCACTGGACCATCGAGGGGGCCCGGACCTCGCAGTTCGAGCAGCACCTGCGGGCCGTGCTGGACTATCCGATGGGGTCGACCGCGCTGGCCGCGCCGGTCGTGGTGATGGCGAACGTGCTGGGTGGCGAGCCCGGTGGCATCAGCATCGACGAGCGGCTGCACCACCTGTTCGCCGAGGTGCCGGACGCCCGGGTCCACCTGTACGGCAAGCAGGTCCGGCCGGGCCGCAAGATCGGGCACGTGACGGTGCTCGGCGACGATCTGGAACAGGTGCGGGCGCGAGCCGCGCGCGCCGCGAAGTGGCTTCAGGAAGGCGTTTGATGTCCCCGCGCGTCGGCATCATCATGGGCAGCGACTCGGACTGGCCCACCATGGAGGCGGCGGCTGTCGCGCTCGCCGAGTTCGAGGTGCCGTTCGAGGTCGGGGTGGTCTCCGCGCACCGGACGGTGCGCAAGATGGTCGACTACGCCGAGTCGGCGGCCGGCCGGGGCATCCAGGCGATCATCGCCGGGGCCGGTGGCGCCGCCCACCTGCCGGGCATGGTGGCCGCGCTGACCCCGCTGCCGGTGATCGGTGTCCCGGTGCCGCTGAAGCACCTGGACGGGATGGACTCGCTGCTGTCGATCGTGCAGATGCCGGCCGGGGTGCCGGTGGCGACGGTGTCGATCGGCGGGGCGCGTAACGCCGGGCTGCTCGCGGTGCGGATCCTCGGCGCCGCGGATGCCGGGCTGCGCCAGCGGATGACCGACTTCCAGGCCGGCCTGGAGAAGATGGTGGCCGAGAAGGACGCGGCGCTGCGCGGGAAGCTGATGGGCTAATTCTTCGCCCCCCGTGATCCCCGCAGGATGTAGTACCCGGCGCCGGCCGTGAAGACGGCGAGCGCCGGGATCCAGGCGAGTGGGGCGGTGGACGGCTGGACCGGCCACGCCCAGATCTCGGCCGGCCCGCCGGTGCGGGGCGGCCGGGCGGCGTAGACCGCGCAGATGTAGCCGAACGCCGGCAGCCAGGCCAGCCGGGCCCCGATCAGGGCGGCGGCCCCGGCGATCAGCCCGATGCAGCCGAGGGTGTTGCGCAGCAGCCCGGCCGGATCGCAGGCGCGGGACGCGGCCAGCACCTCGCCGACCCACTGTTTCTGGGCGGCCTCGGTCCGGGTCACCGGTTTCCCGGTGGGCCGCCCCTCCAGCCAGGCGATGGCGTCACCGGTCACCTGCCAGGTGGTGTCGAAGGTCTGATCGGGGCAGCGGCCCTCGTTGAAGATCTGTCCGAAATTGCTCACGATCCAGTCGGGCCTGGCGAGGCGGCCGCTCAATGTCGCCTGACCGAGGAGGGAGAACTCCAGAGCCCCGGGATCGCGGGCCGGCTCCTGCACCGCCCGGGTCGGCGCGCCAGGCACTCCCGCCAGCCGGTTCATCCCCGGTGCCAGCGCGGCGGCCACCGCCGGGAGCATGAACGCGTGAGCCCTGATCACACAGATCTCCGGGCCGGCCGAGGTGCAGACCAGAGCGGTCGCCCCGGCGTCGGTGCCCGGCTCGGACGGCGGCGGCACCACCAGCAGAGCCGAGGCCAGCACACCCGGCACCACGGCGGACCGCCAGTTCCGGGCCGCCAGCGTCAGCATCAGCACGGCCAGCGCGATCAGCCAGCCGACCTGCCAGGCGTGGAACCCGGCCGGCCAGACGTCCGCGGGCCGGGCGTAGGGGAGCACCGGGGAGGCGGCCGACCATCGGGTGCCGTCCAGATACATCGGCACACCCAGCGCCACATAGGTCACCACCCCGGCCACCGGAGCCACCACCCGCATCGGCAACAGCCGGCCCACCAGCACACCGAGTGCCGACGCGGTGCCCAGCGCGACCACGGCGGTCACCACGATCCACCACCAGCCGGTCCCGGTCCAGGTGGCCCGCACACCGGTCAGCACGGCCGCGACCGCCAGCGGCGGCACCAGCCCGGCCAGCCCGGCCACGGTCACCGCGGCCCAGGCGGTCACCATCGGCTGCCACACCGGCCGGGGCAGGGACGACAGCAACTCCGCCAGTTGCCGGCGGCGCTCCCGGCCGGCCTGCCACGCCCCGGCGGCGACGAAGAGCGGACCGAGGATCAAGAGCGACACCCGGAGGTACGTGGCCAGCCCGGTCCACTGGCCGACCCACCCGTCCTGGTGCACCAGCAGCATCCAGGTCATCGCCGCCATGGTGAGCAGGAAGGCCAGCGGTGGTGTGCCCCGGCGCAGCTCGGTCCAGAGGATCCGGCCGGTCACCGGGCCGCCCGCAGCACAGCGGTGTACCCGCGTTCGATGGCGGAGTCACCGGCATCACCGTCGCCGCCGGCCGCGGCCAGTCGCTCCGGTGTGCCGGTGAAGACCAGCCTGCCCCCGTCGACCAGGCCGACCCGCTCGCACGCCACCGCGACGTCCTCCACCAGGTGTGTACTGACCAGCACACACGCGTCCACGCCGAGCTCCCGCAGCAGAGCCCGGAACTCCAGCCGCTGCTCCGGGTCCAGCCCCGCCGTCGGCTCGTCCAGCAGCAGCAGCCGCGGATCGTTGACGATCGCCTGCGCGATCCCGGCCCGGCGCAGCATCCCCCCGGACAGCGAACGCATCCGGTCGTCGGCACGGTCCAGCAGCCCGACCCGCTCCAGCGCCCGGTCCACCGCCACCGGGATCCGGCCGGCCGGCATCTCCTTCAGCCAGGCGAAGTACTCCACGAACTCGCGCACCGTGAATCGCGGGTAGAAACCGAAGGTCTGTGGCAGATAGCCGAGCTGACGGCGTACCGAACGAAGGGTCTTGTCGTCGTTGATCGTCGATCCGAGCAACCGCACCCCGCCGCTGTCCGGGCGGGTCACCGTGGCAAGCACCCGCATCAGGGTGGTCTTGCCCGCCCCGTTCGGGCCGAGCAGCCCGTGCACACCGGTGTCCAGCGTCAAGGTCAGCCCGTCCAGGGCGACCCGGCGGCCGTAACTGATCCGGATTTCCTCGACCGCGACCGTCACCGGCGTGCCTCCCGCGTCTTCCGCACGAACATCACCACAGCCGCCGCGACCAGCACCGTCAGCCAGGCCGGGGACGCCGTCCAGCCGACCAGCTGGGCACCGCTCTCCCGGCTCCACAGTGTCGCGGTGACCAGCAGGAACCAGCACCCGGCCACCACCGAGGCGGCCGGCACCGGGCCCACCGGCGAGGCCAGCGCCAGCGTCGTCGCGGTCAGCGCCAGCGCCGGCAGCAGCCAGACCGCCGGCACCCCCAGACCGGAGACCAGCCCACCGGCGCCCGTCACCGGCAACGAGACGGCCAGAACCGACAAGGTGCGCCACAGGATGATCCGGAGACCGCCGTACGCGCTGGAGGCGACCATCTCGTACAACGGATCGGTGTGCCGCCCGTAGGAGACGGCCGTCCCGAGCACCGGCAACAGCGGAGCCACCAGCAGCAGCATCCAGTGCGGCACTGTGCCGGCCGGCTGCGTCGCCACCAGCAGGGTGAGCGCGACGGTCACCGCCACCGCGGAGAACCAGGCCAGCCGGGCCTGCGGACCGGCCCCCAGCAGCAGCCGCACCCGGCGCGCCGGAGTGGGCCGGCGCACCCGGCCCTGCACCGGCAGAACCGTCGGCGCGCCCGGTACCGCCGGAGTCGCCGGCACCCGCGACCGGCAATCCCGGCAGGAGTCCAGATGGGCCTCCACCGACCAGGCCGCCGGTTCGCCGAGCCGGTCCTCGGCCCACGCCCGCAGATCACCGTCGGCGACATGGAATCCGGTCATGAGAGTGCCTCCCGCAACTGACGCCGGGCCCGCATCGCGCGGGTCTTCACGGTTCCCTCCGGCACGCCCAGCAGGACGGCGGTCTCCCGGACGCTCAGACCGTCCAGCACCGTCGCCCGCAACACGGCCCGCAATTCGGGGGAGAGCTGCTGCAACGCCTCGACTACCGCGGAGTCCCAGACCCGGGTGAGCGCCTCGTCCTCGGCCGACGGATGCCGCCCGGGCACCTCGTCACCGGCCGCCACGACGGTGCGCGGGCGGACCGCGGCCCGGCGCTGGGAGTCGATCAGGCGGCTGAGCGCGATCGACCACAGCCAGCCGGCCGCGTCCGCGCCACCCCGGTATCCGCCGGCCACCCGCCACACCGCCAGGAACGTCTCCTGGAGCAGCTCGGCGGCCAGCTCCGGATCGGGGCAGCGGCGGCGCAGGCGCACCGACAGCCACGGCGAGTGCGCGCGGTAGAACGCCTGGAAGACGGCCCGGTCCCCGGCCGCGATCCGGCGCAGTGCCGCGTCGTCCCCGCCCATCTCCACTCCCACGCAGGGTAAGGACGCAGCGCCGACCGTTTCGGTTCTCGTGGGGTCCTCCGGCGTGCAGCGCGCCGGAGGACCCCACCGTCAGCGCATCTTGGAGAGGACCTCACGGAACTCGGTCGTGCGCCGCCGGTTCTCACTCGACGCGCCGAGGAAGAGCAGCACCACCCCGACCGGGATCAGCATCAGCCACGGACCACCCAGGGTGAACACGAACGCCAGCGCCGCGACCACGGTGGCGATCGTGCCGACCACCACCGGCGCCTGCTGCCGGGTCCGCGACCCGATCAGCAGCGTGACCACCGCGCCGAGCAGGAGCAGCACCGCCCGCAGATCGCCGCCGTTGCCGGCCAGCACGATCCCGATCGTCGGCACGAACGCGGCGAGCAGGGCCGGGCCGTACGCCGCCCAACTGCTCAGCTCCGGCCGGTGATGCGCCTCCACCACCCCGACGGCCAGGGCCAGAGCCGCGAACGGCAGCGTGTACGCCTCCGGCAGCCCCACCTCGGCCAGCGAGATGAACAGCCACCAGCCGACGATCTCGAACCCGACCGCCACCCAGAACAGCGTGCGCCGCTGACTCGGGCTGCGATCCGGCCGGGACGCGGTCAGGCCCAGCACCGCACCCCAGGCCGCCAGCAGCGCGGCCAGATGGGCGGGGGAGTCGAAGGCCAGCGCGGCGGCGATCGCCGCCGACGCGTAACCGCACCACTCCACGGTGACCGCCTCGGGCCGGTACTGCGCCAGACCGAGCCGGGGCAGCACCGTCTCCAGCGAGAGCAGCGCCGCGCCGACGGCCAGCACCCCGAACGCCGCCCAGTGCCGCTCCAGCCCGGCCGAGACCGTCACCGCCAGCACGAACATCTGGCCCATCAGCGCCGCGAACAACCAGCCCAGCAGGCGGGCCAGCTGGGACCGGCCGTTGATCGCCGCGACCAGCCCGACACCGACCGCGCAACCCAGCGTGGCCAGGGTGAGCGGCTCCTGGGCCAGGCTCCCGGCCAGGCCCGCCGCACCGGCGAGCAGGCCGATCGCGAAGACCGCACCCCTGGTGATCCGCAGGATCGGCGCCCGGACCGCCACCGGCGGCGGGGTCAGCGCCAGGCCCAGCATCGCGATGGTGAAGACCATCAGCGCCGACCCGGTGGCCGCCGGGAACGGGGCATCGAGCGCGATCGGGACGATCAGTAGGGTCAGCGCGACACCCGGCAGGATCACCGGTACCGCCTCCCAGGCCCGCCCGCCGAACCCGACAGCGGCCAGCGCGGCCGCCCCGGTGAGCAGGACGGCCGCCAGGGCACTGGTGCCGTCGACGTTGCCGGCGGCCGGGTCGGCCAGCTCCGCGATCGGCCCCTGCCAGATCGCGGAGAGCTGGCCGAGCGGGTCGATCAGGGCCGCCCGCAGGGCCGGGGCCAGCGAGAACAGGGCCAGCAGGGTGGGCAGCAGGGCCAGCATCACGGCGCCGGTGGCCGGGTCGGCGAGCCAGCGCTCCGCCCAGCCGGACCGGCGCAGCCGCATATAACGGCTGCCCGCCGGGCTGTCGTCGAACAACGGCTCGGCCGGCTCCGCCAGGGGCGCCGGAACCGCCGCGCGCAGCATCTCGGCCAGCACCCCGACCAGGGCCGCGGCGGCCGCGTAGAGAGCCGTCGGATAGTCGGTCGGCACACAGGCCAGCGCGGTGACCGAGGCGCCGAGAACCACCCCGATGGTGGCCCAGGGGAGGTACTGCGGCAGGAACCGGCCGAGGGCCGCCAACAGTGCCAGGCCCAGCGTGGAACCGGCCAGCGCGGCGGTCAGCACCACCTGGATGCCGTGCCCCTGATCGGCGGCCACCGAGGCCAGGAATCCCGGCAGGGCCAGCAGCACCGCGCCGGTGGCCGCACCGCCGATCTGCGCCCGGTGCCGGGGCAGGACCCGCTCGCGCGGCCGCTCGGCGATGTCGCCGTCCTCGAACGAGGTGGCCGGGGCCCGGGTCGGGATCCGGGCCATCGCCGCCACCAGCACTCCCAGCAGCACCACGACCAGCAGGGCCAGCGCGGTCGACCAGGGGCGGGCCAGCGCGGCCGAGGTGGCGTGCAACAGCACCACGGCGGCGACCCCGGCCCGGGCCCGCGCCGCGTGCGCCTCGTTCGACGCCACCGCGGCCAGGGCAAAGGCCACCGCGACGGCGGTCCCCACGATCAGCGAGGACCACCAGGGCAGACCGAACGCGAAGGGCACGGCGATGGTGGCCAGCGCGGCGGCCAGCCCCGAGGCGTACGGCGCCCACGGCCGGGGCATCGCGATCGCGGCCGTGATCGCGATCGCGACCAGGGCGAACGGCGCCTGCCAGGCGCCCTCCGGAGCGGTGGCCGGATAGGCGCTCAGGTCGGCCGCCCACAACGGGCCGGGCAGCGACAGCACCTTCACCCCGCCGACCAGCGCCTGCCAGCCGGCGATCGCGCCGACCAGCAGGGCGGCGATGCCCAGACCACGGGCCGGGCCCGGCCGCCAGTCGTCCGGCAACACCATCACGCCCATGCCCACCAGCAGCACCATCACCGCGGCCACGGCCAGCGGCGCGGCCGGGAAGGCGAGCGCGGCGACCCGCGCCAGCGCACCGCAGATCGCCACGGTGGCCGCCGCGGCGGCGATGTCCGGGCCGTCCAGCACCCGGTCGGTGCGGCCCCGGTTGTCGATCGACTTGGCGAAGAAGAGCAGACCGGCCGCGCCGAGCAGCAGCGCGCCGACCCAGACGTCCGGCGCGGTGGCGCCCGGGGCGAACAGCGCGGCCAGGGCCATCGCCACCGCGCCCAGCCCGGTCCCGACGGTCAGCGGCAGACTGATCTCCCGGCGGGCCACCTGGAAGACGGCCGCGTAGCTGAGCGTGGCGGCCACCGCGAGGAACCCGGCGGCCAGGGCCGGGACGGTGGAACCCGCGTTCGGCGGCGGGCCGCCACCCGGGTCCGAGACGGCCAGCGCCGCGGTCACCGCGGCGCCCGGCACGGCCAGTGCGGCGGCACCCGCCGCCCAGTCACCGACCATCCAGGCGAACAGCCGCACCGGGATCTGCCGGGCCGCGACCGCGACCATCACCCCGGCGCCGGCCAGCGCGGTCAGCACCGCGGCGGTCAGCCAGGACGCGCTCAGCGCCGCGCAGGCGCCGAAGACCCCGACCACCCCGGCCGCCGCCACATGGGTGACCGCGACCCGCCGGGTGTCCGCCCACAGACCCGCCGCGCCCAGGCCGATCGCCGCCAGCACCAGCGGCCACGGGGCCTCCGACCAGGGCAGGCCCAGCGACGCCGGAACGGCCAGGGCGGTCACCGCGATGCCCACCACGGCGCCCTCGCGGCGGAACGAGGCGGGCAGCGCGAGAGCCGCGCCGATCGTCATCAGCAGGGCACTGAACGCCAGCAGCCAGCCACTCGGGCCGACCGCCTCGGCGAGCCTCTGCGCGTACGCCGTGGTGTCCGCGTCCCAGATCGGCCGGGCCGCGGCCACCGGGGCGATCGCCGCCCGCAGCGCGTCCACCCCGACCACCAGGCCGATCAGGGCCAGCGCGGCGGTCGACGCCCACTGCGGGCCGCGGCGTGTCTCGTCCGGCAGCATGCCGACCGCGGCGCCGGCCAGGGCGACCGTCGCGGCGGCCGCCACCACACTCCAGTTCGGCGCGATCACCCCGGCGATCCGGGCGGTCGTCCCGATCACCGCGAGGGTGAGGACGGCGCCGGCCACGTTGACCGCGAACGGGTTGCGCAGCAGCCGGGCCGCGGCCACCCCGGTCAGCGCGGCCGCCACCAGGATCAGGCCGGAGCGCAGCGCGTCCGCCACCACCTGGGCCTGCAGCAGCGCCACCGAGGAATACAGCAGCGCGCCCGCGCACGCGAAACAGAGCAGGGCGAAGGTCAGCTCCCGCAGCCAGTCGGCGGACGGCGGGGTGGCCGGCGGGGCCAGTGGCACCGAACCGGCCGCCGGGGCGCCCTCCGGCCGTGGCCCGGGGAAGATCCGGCTCGGCGACCAGCGGCTCCGGGACCGGCGCATCCCGGAGATGACCAGGTCCGGCTCCTCCGGATGCGACTCCGGGCGGTGCGGGTCCTCGGCCTCCCGGTCGGCGGCGCCCGGCCGGCCCAGCGGCCAGCGCGGCACCAGGCGCCCGGCCCGGATCACCGTGGTCAGGAGCAGCAGATCCAGCAGGGCGACGGCGGTCAGCGCGACGCCCCAGCCGGCCGGGCTCTGGATCAGCGGGTACGCCAGCAACGGCGCGACCGGCTGGGTGGCGATGACCGTCGCGTACCGGGGAGCGGCCAGCCGGGTGGCGCCGGCGTAGGCGAACGCGGCCACCGCGGTGATCGCGAAGGTGACACCCAGGTAGATCGAGATCGGCACGTCGCCGCCGACCAGTGGGCTGCCGTGCAGCGCGTACAGCGTCATCGGCAGCAGGATCAGCCCGATCGCCGCGATCGTCTCACCGGTCGAGGAGAGCCCGCGACGGGCCACTCCGGGCGCCACCGACAGGGCGATGCCGGTGACCAGGGCCAGGATCAGCGCGCGGCCGAACGGGTTGGAGACCGCCACCCCGGCGAAGACCACCGCGGACACCCCGAGCAGCAGGGCGCCCAGGGCGAGCAGGATGTTCTGCACCGACTGGGTGGACGCCTCGGCCGGGTGGTCCATGGTGGCCAGCGGCGGCCGGCGCGGCGGGGGTGGCGGCGGTGGTGGGGCCGGCCGCTCGATCCGCTCGGCCCGAGCCGCTCTCTCCTCCCGGGGTGGCGGCTCGTCCACCAGCAGGCGGGCGTCCGGATCCTCGTCCTGGTCGGCGCGGGCCACGTGCGGGGTGCCGGGCGGCGGTGGCGGCGGGTAGTCGGCGGGTGGTCTGCGGCGGGTGGTCCGCTTGCTCTTGGCGCCCTTCTGCTGCTTCTGGGCGTGCGCGTGCGCGATGATGTCGCGCTGGAACATGGCGGCCTGAAGCTTGCTCGCGATCGTGGTCCGCTCGGCGGCCGCCGCCATGTCACGGATCTTCAGGTCCGCTATGGAGGCGTCGATGCGAGACAGTTGTTCGTCAAGGTGATCGGGCTCGTCAGCCTGCGCCACAGAACCTCCTAGACCAGCCGCTCTCTGTAGTTAGAGCATGCCGCTATGACACCTCATTAGAACAGTCTCAACCGGGTGGAGATCTGTGGAAACGACCCCGAACCCGGCGGTTTCCCAGCATGCCCCTGATCGGGCGGCGATATTCGGCACACGGGGCACTGTTGCCTTGCCCACGCTACGCGCCGGTAACATAGCCCCGGGACCGGCTTAGGGAAGGTTAAGGGCATGGCTGACTTCGACGTCTACCGTCTTCCGGAGGACCACGAGACGATCCGCGCCGCCGTGCGCGAGATCTGCGACGCGCGGGTCGCCCCGCACGCCGCCGAGGCCGACGAGACCGGGGACTTCCCCAAGGCGTCGTACGACGCCCTGCGCTCCGCCGACTTCCACGCCCCACACATCCCCGTGGAGTACGGCGGGGCCGGCGCGGACGCCCTCGCCACCGCGATCGTGATCGAGGAGGTCGCCCGCGCGTGCGCCTCGTCCTCACTGATCCCGGCGGTCAACAAGCTCGGCACCATGCCGCTCATCCTGTCCGCCTCCGACGACCTCAAACAGCGGTACCTGCCGAAGGTGGCGGCCGGTGAGGGCATGTTCTCCTACTGCCTGTCCGAGCCGGAGGCCGGTTCCGACGCCGCCTCGATGACCACCCGCGCGGTCCGCGACGGCGACCACTGGGTGCTCAACGGGGTCAAGCGCTGGATCACCAACGCCGGCGTCTCCGAGTTCTACACGGTCTTCGCCGTCACCGACCCGGCCGCCCGCTCCCGCGGCATCTCCGCGTTCGTGGTGGAGAAGAGCGACCCCGGAGTCAGCTTCGGCGCGCCGGAGAAGAAACTCGGCATCAAGGGCTCCCCGACCCGCGAGGTCTACTTCGACAATGTGCGCATCCCCGCCGACCGGATGATCGGCGACGAGGGCACCGGCTTCGCCACCGCGATGAAGACCCTCGACCACACCCGGGTCACCATCGCCGCCCAGGCGCTCGGCATCGCGCAGGGGGCGCTGGACTACGCGCTGTCCTACGCCAAGGAGCGCAAGCAGTTCGGCAAGCCGATCGCCGACTTCCAGGGCCTGCAGTTCATGCTCGCCGACATGGGCATGAAGCTGGAGGCGGCCCGGCAGCTCACCTACGCCGCGGCCGGCAAGAGCGAGCGCGGCGACGCCGACCTGACCTATTTCGGCGCGGCCGCGAAGTGCTTCGCCTCGGACGCCGCCATGGAGATCACCACCGACGCGGTCCAGATCCTGGGCGGGTACGGCTACACCCGCGACTACCCGGTCGAGCGCATGATGCGAGACGCCAAGATCACCCAGATCTACGAGGGCACCAACCAGGTCCAGCGCATCGTGATGGCCCGCCAGCTCCTGAAGAGCTGACGAGTTTCGCATCCCGGGACGGGGCCGCCTCTTCGGAGCCGGCCCCGGTCCGCTACCTACGGGGCTGCCAGGCCTGAAGGAGTTCGGCGGGGCCGTAGGTCGCGCTCAGGCCATCGGCCGACACGCCGCTGCGGCTCACGGCGACCAGGGGAACCGGGTCGTCGATGATGGTCGCGCGGTGTCTCTGCAAGGCCACCAGATCGTGGTCGTCGAAGGCCGCGGACTCCAGCCATTTGATCGAGCCGATGAAGAGCAGGCGCTTCGCCACGGGTTCGCGGTCGGCGCCGATGATGTCGATCTCGATGCTGTTGGATCGCGTCCAGTAGGAACCGATCACCGGTGCGGCGGGCAGTACTCCGTCCGGGAGGAGCCGGGCCAGGGATTCCCTGAGCAGTGGTTCCACCGCCCGCCCACGCCACCCGGTCCAGCCCCTCTTGACGCGTTCCAGGGTGAGATCGCCCCGCAGGCGTTCGATCTCGGCCAGGTGGGGTGCCACGAAGGTCAGCCAGAAACGCAGGTACGGATCGGTGACCCGATAGCGCCGTTCCTTCGAGGTGCTGGTGGAGATCGGCAACTCCGCCGCGACGATACGCTTGTCGACGAGGACCTGCGTGGCTCGCGTCAACGTCGAGTGGGAGATGCCCCCGGCGGCCCGGCCGATGTTCGTGAACGTCCGTTCGCCGCTCCCGATCGCTGACAGGACCGTCCGGCCCATCGCGGCATCGGGGAACTCCGCTGCCAGGGACCTCTCGGCCGACACCAGGAGCGGTGAGACCGGATTGGCGAGTTCGGCGGCGAGGAACTCCCAGAGATCGGCACCCGGTCGCCAGCCGGCGCAGATCAGCGGGAGGCCTCCGGTCACCAGGGCCGCGTCGAAGGCCTCGGCCGGGTCCAGCCGGAGCATCGCACCGACCTCCGCCGGGTTCAGCGGGCCGAGGACCATCTCCTTGCCGCGCTGGTGGAACGGCCTGCCGTAGGAGCCGAGCGCCTCCATCATCGACAGGTCGGATCCGATCAGCACGAGCAGGACGGGTTTGCGGCTCAGCTCGCGGTCCCAGGAGCGTTGCAGGATCCCCTCGAAGGCGTCCACTCGATCGACCAGATAGGGCACCTCGTCGATCACCACGACACTCGGCTGGTCGTCGGGCAGAACGCCGGCGAGCTGACGCAGGGCGGCGCTCCAGTTGCCGGGGGCCGCGTCGTCGAACACCGCACGCTCGGGCAGCGTGGATGATCGGACCGCCTCGGTGAACGCCTCCAGTTCGATGTCGGTGGACGCCCCGGCCGCGGTGAAGAAGACCGCGGGTACGTTCGCGCGATCCACGAATGCCTCCACCAGGCTGGACTTGCCGATACGGCGCCGACCCCGGATGAGAAGGCACTGACCCGGGGACGGATCGCCGTCGGCGGGCCCGACGTCTGCCAGTAGGGCGTTGAGCGTGGCGAGCTGTCGCTCTCTGCCGACGAACGCGACCACGATGTCTCCCGTGCCGAGCGGACAATTGTTTCGCCATGGATACTACTGCTGAAGATGGTTTCGTTGGCGATACCATACTCAGCAGAACCCTCGGAGGGCTCAAAGCGACCTGTCGAGGGTGGTCAGCTTGGTGCGGAGGGCGGTGGCGTCCGGGTGGGCGAGGTCGTCGAGGATGGTCAGGGCCTGTTGCCAGGCTGCGGACGCGGCTGCCGGGTGGCCCGCCGCCTGTTCGGTGTCGCCCAGGTGGGACAGGGTGTCGGCCTCCAGGTAGCGGTCGTACACCTCGCGATAGATGCGCAGCGCGTTGCCGAAGGACTCGCGGGCCTCGTCGTAGGCGCCCAGATGGTGCTGGGCGTAGCCCAGGCTGTCCCAGGCGGCCGCCTCGCCGTTCAGGTCGCCGGCCGCCCGGTGGTGGTCGATCGCGGGACGGCACTCGTCCAGGGCCTTCGCGTAGTCGCCGAGCAGGATGTACGTCCACCCGGCCTCGTTGTGCACGGCGGCCCGGCCGGTGACCTGCCCGATGCTCAGGTACAGCTCGGCCGCGACCCGGTAGTGGTCCAGGGCCCGGTGGTGTTCGCCGCGCCGGTTGGCCAGGAAGGCGATCAGCCGGTGGGTCCGGGCCTGGCCGCCCTGGTCGCCGATCTCGGTGAACAGGGCCACCGCGTGGTCGAGGTGCCGGTCCGCCTCGGGGTAGCGGTCCGATCGGCCCTCGGCGAACCCGAGCGCCCGCTCGGTGCAGGCCAGCGCGTGCTTGTCGCCGAGGCGCAGTGCCGCGGTGCGGGCCGCGGTCTGGATCCGGCGCTGGGCGGCCCAGCGGCCGGTCCGGTCCAGGTGCGGGTCGAGCAGGACGGCCAGCTGCCAGCGCTGCCGGCCGGTGTCGCCGTCGCCGGGGCGTTCCACCACCGCGAGCAGGACCTGGAGTTCGGTGTCGATCCACGCGGCGGCGTCGGCGGGACCGGTGAAGGTGAGCGGGCTGGCGCCGTCGACGGCCGGGTCGAGCCGGAACGGGGCCCGGTCGCCGTACAGCAGGCTCAGGGCGGCGTGGGCGCTGTGCAGGTAGTGGTCGAGGGCCCGGGACCGGGCCGGGCCGGTGTCGGGGGCACTGCGGGCCAATGCGGCGCCGTACGCCCGGAGCAGGTCATGACAGCCGTACCGGCCCGGCGCCGGTTCGGTGATCAGGCTGGCGCGCAGCAGTTCGGTGAGCGAGCGGCGCAGTTCGGCGCCGGGCGTGCCGGCCAGCACCTCGGCGGTGGTCCGCGAACAGTCCGGCCCCGGGTGCAGGGCCAGCAGCCGGAACAGCCGGGCCGCTTCGGGGCTGAGCACCCGGTACGACCAGTCGAAGACGGACCGGGCGTCGGAGCGTTCGGTCTCGCCGGTGAAACCGCTGAACGGGTCCGGGCCGTCCCGGTCGCGGCGCAGTTCGGCGGCGATCGCGGACAGTGTGAAGCCGGGGTTCATCGCGGCCCGGGCACTGACCATGGCGAGGGTCAGCGGGAGCCGGCCGCACAGTTCGACGATCTCGGCGGCGGCTTCCGGCTCCCGTTCGGTCCGGCCGCCGCCGATCCGCCGGCTGAGCAGGGCGGTCGCCTCCCCGGCGGGCAGCGGGTCCAGGGAGACGGCGGTGGCGCCGTGCGAGACGGCCAGGTCGTAGAGCTGGTGCCGGCTGGTGACCACGGTCAGGCAGCCGGGCGCGCCGGGCAGCAGCGGCAGGACGTGGGCGCTGTCCCGGGCGTTGTCGAGCAGGATCAGCACCCGGCGGTCGGCGAGCAGGCTGCGGAACAGCGCGGACCGGGCGTCCAGGCCGGACGGGACGCCGCCGGGTGGCGTGCCCAGAGCCTCCAGCAGTACGCGTAACGCCCCGGCCGAGGTGAGCACCCCGTCCGGGTGGAAGCCCCGTAGGTCGAGATGCAGCTGCCCGTCCGGGTATCGATCGGCGATCCGGTGGGCCCACTGCACCCCGAGTGTGGTCTTGCCGACTCCGGCCATGCCGCCGATGGTGACCAGGGTGGCCGGGGCCGGGCCGTCGCTCAGTTCCCGGAGCCGGTCGAGTTCGTGGTGCCGTCCGGCGAACACGCTGAGCCCGGCCGGCAGCTGTGCCGGGCGGGTCATCGGTGCCGCCGGGGCCGGGCCGGGCGCGGCGGGTGGCACGGAGTCCGGCTGGAGCACCCGCCGGTGGGCGGCCCGCAGCTCGGCGCCCGGGTCGAGGCCCAGCTCGTCGGCGAGCGCGGTACGCACCGACTGGTACACCCGCAGCGCCTCGGCCTGGTGCCCGGTGCCGGCGAGCAGGAGCATCAGCCGGGCCTGCAGGGCTTCGTCCAGCGGGTGCCCGGTGGCGGCCTGCCGGACCAGCTCCAGCACCCGGGCGGCGATTTCGGGGCCGGCGGTGGAGGCGTACTCGGCGGCGGTCTTGATCGCGGTCAGTCGCTCGTTGTCCACGGTGGCGAAGACCGGATGGGACCGGATCTCGGCGGGCAACCCGGTGCCGACCGGGCCGCGCCACCGGGCCAGCGCCCGGGTGAGCAGTTCGGCGGCGGTGTCCGGCCGGCCCTTTTCGGCAGCGCCGGCCGCCTGCTGCCGCAGATCACGGAACCGGGTCAGGTCGTCGGCGGCGACGTCCAGCCGGTAGCCGCCGGCCCCGCGGGTCAGCCAGCGGGACGACCCGCGGGCCGGCAGTTCCGGCTCCAGCAGCCGGCGGAGTGCGCCGACGTGCCGGTACACGACGGTCAGCGCGGTGTCCGGTGGGTTCTCTCCCCACAGGACGTCGAGGATCTCGTGCAGCGGGACCGGGTGCCCGGACCGCAGCAGGAGCAGGGACAGCAGCGCCTGCTGCTTGGGTGGCCCGGGGTCGATCTCGGTGTCGCCGTGCCACCCGCGCAACGGGCCGAGCACGGCGAAGGTGATGGGTTCCGGATGCATACCGTTGCGGTCCGCCGGTTCGATCGATGACGGTGGTCTCCCGTGCGGCCCCATAATCGCACGGGTCGCGTCAACCGTCGGCGCACACCGAGACCAGTGGTGCGTTCTCCCGGTAGATGCGGTGCTTGTTGCGGATGGTCTGTTCGCCGATCGACCGGCCGCCGGCCCGCCCGCGCTGCTTGTCCCGGGCGATGCACACCTCGACGTCCACGTCGATCATGTCCCAGATCACCAGGTCCGCCCCGCAGCGTTCGGCCAGGTCCCGGGCTTCGTCCAGATAGTGCTGGGCCAGAAAGGTGTCGTCGCAGACCACGTCGATGCCGGATCGCAGCAGGGCCTCGATCGCCGCGTTGACCACCAGTTGCTCGCGCCGGGCGTAGTGCATCGTGTAGCCGGCGTCGTCACCGGCCAGGACCTGTGGGTGCAGCATCGCGGCGATCTGGTCGGTGCCGACCCGGGCCCGGCGCTCCGGGTCCTCGGCGACCCAGCGTAAGGCTCGGGTGGTCTTGCCCGCCGCGGGTAGTCCGCGCGTGACGATCAGCCGTCCTGGCATCGCGCGTCACCCGCCTCCCGAGTCGAATGCGGATGCCGACGGTCGGATCTGGCGGTCACGCGTACGTCCTCTCCTCCTGGTCCGGATCTTCGCTGGGCACAGCGGGATTTATGATCTGCGATGCGTTCGAATTTCGCGTCGCACACGGTGTCCGTCGTGGGGGCACGACGCTATGGATCAGCCAAAACCGGCCTATATCGGGTTCCGTGGCCACTTGCGGGATGTGTGCCTCGGGGTCATCTCCGGATTGCCAGCTCAGGGCGTCTCCGAGGGTGCGTGGTCGGTGGCCCGGGTGGGGGCGGATTCGCCGATCTGTCGTTCTTGCCGTCAGGTGATCGGCCCTTGCTCGGCCGTCCGGGCCGGAGATCTCGAACCATCGGCGGTATGGGCATATCTGAATTCGATCGCAACGCGCCCTGGCGTGACGATCCGCGTCCGCCGCGGGGATCGATCCAGGGGATCCACGCCTTCTTCGGCATCGCCCGATTCCGGCGGACCCGGATGGTCCAGGTCGACGGCGACGAGCGGGAGATCTCCGCGTACGCGTACGCCCACGCCCTCCAGCAGACCGTCGAGTCGGCCCCTCGATGGATAGCGCGGCGATGATTCCGATCGTCACGTCGGGCCAGGTGCCGCTCTCCGTCGTGGCCGGTTCGGAACCCCGCTCTCCACGATGTGACGGGAATTGAGGTCAGTGGACTCTGACCTGCGCCGCGAACGCCGCGGTGAGGGAACGGGCCGCCGCGGTCAGCCGCCGCTCGTGCGGTTCCGCCGCCGCCCGCAGCCCGGCCGGATCCACGCCCGCACCGGCCAGCGCCGCCTCGTCCCAGTGGGCCAGCCGGTCGGTGCCCGCCTCCGGGTGGAACTGCACACCCCACGCTCGGGCGCCGGCCCGGAACGCCTGCACCGGGCAGGCCGGGCTCTCCGCCAGCCGCACCGCGCCCGCCGGCAGCCCGGTGATCTGGTCCCGATGGTTCTGCAGCACCGGGAACCGGCCGGGCAGCGCGCCGAACAGTGGATCCCCGGCCGCCTCCGGCAGCAGCGTCACCTCACACGCGCCCCGCTCCGGCTCGCCGTGATCGCCGGTGACCGTGCCGCCCAGCGCCGCGGCCAGCAGTTGCGCGCCCAGGCAGACACCCAGCAGCGGCACGCCGCCGGCGACGCAGGCCCGGGCCAGCTCCCGCTCGGCGGCCAGCCACGGATGATCGTCGTCCGCGTCCGGGAGGAAACCCCCACCCAGCAACACGATTCCGCCGTACGCCCCCGGAGCCGCCGGAATCCGGTCGCCCTCGACCACGTGCGTGCGCAGCCCCTCCTCGGCCAGCCAGCCGGGCAGCCGCCCCGGGCCGCTGCCGGCCGAGTTCCGCACGAAGAGAACAGTCCGGATGGTCATCGGCGGAAGGTGAACCAGTCGCTGGCCATCATTTCCTCAGGGGATCGAAGGACGCCGGTACGAACGCGCACATGTTACTCGACGGTAGGGCGGTACGGTACCGTCACATCGGCGTTCCCGGAAATCCCCCCGCACCCCTACAGGCGGTAGCGGGACACCAGGTCGCGGAGGCGCTGGGAGTTGTCGCGCAGGTCGTCGGCCGAGACCGAGGTGGCCATCGCCGCGTCCCGGGTCGCGCCGGTCACCTCGACCACCCGGGCCAGGCCGCCGCTGATCTCGGCGCTGCCGCCGGCCGCCCGGTTCAGGTCGCCGGTCATGTTCTGGGTGGTGGCGCTCTGCTCCTCGACCGCCGAGGCGATGGTGTTCTGGAAGTCGTTGATCCGGCCGATGATCTCGCCGATGCCGGAGATCGACTCGACCGCCAGCCGGGTGTCGGTCTGGATCTGCGCCATCCGGGTGCTGATCTCCTCGGTCGCCTTCGCGGTCTCCTGGGCCAGGTCCTTGACCTCGCCGGCGACCACCGCGAAACCCTTGCCGGTCTCCCCGGCGCGGGCCGCCTCGATGGTGGCGTTCAGGGCCAGCAGGTTGGTCTGCTCGGCGATCGCGGTGATCGTCTTGACCACCGAGTCGATCTGTGCGGACGACGCGTCGAGCTGCACCATGGTCTGTTTGGCCTCCCCGGCCACCTCGACCGCCTGTGCCGCGACCAGGGCGGCCTCGGCGGCGCTCTGAGCGATCTCCCGGATCGCCGCGCCCATCTCCTCGGCGCCGCTGGCGACCGCCTGCACCCCGGCGTTCACCTCGTTGGCCGCGGTGTCGATCGTGCCGACCTGCTGGGACGCCTCGTCGGTGCTGCGGCTCAGGTCCTGGCTGGCGCCGCTCAGCTCGCCGGACCGGGACGCCAGCCCGGTGCTGATGTCGGAGACGGTCCGCATGGTGTGCCGGATCTGGCCGACGGCCTGGTGCACCGATCGGGACATCTCGCCGATCTCGTTGGCCGCGTTGTCCTCCAGCCGTTCGGTCAGGTCACCGGCGGCCATCGCCGAGACGACCTCCCGCAGGGCGGTGATCCGCTGGTTCAGCACCCGCGCCATCATCAGGGCGAACCCGCCGGCCAGCAGCACTCCGGCGAGCAGCACCCCGCCGATGGTCAGGCGGGCCCGGCCGGCCGCCTGCTGCGCGTCGGCGGCCTTCGCGGCGGCGTCCGCCGCCGAGCTGGCGGCCAGGGCTTCGAGCTGCTCGACGGCCTCGGCGACCGCCGGGCCCAGCTTCTCGCTGCGGAACTGCTGCCACTCCACGAGCCGCCCGGCGTTCTTCAGCGCCGTCGACTGCTTGCGCAGCTCCAGGTACTCGCCCCAGCTCGCCTGGAAAGTGCTGATCGAGGCCCGCTGGTCGGCGCTGAGCGGCAGCGCGGTGTACTCGGCGAGGCGGGTGGTCACCAGGTCGTAGTGCTTGGCCGACTCCTCGCCGTAGGCCTTGGCCTTCGCGGCGTCGTCGTTGGTGAGCTGGGAGAGGCTGGCCCAGCGGCCGTGCCAGATCTGCTGCTGCATGTCCTTGACCACCGCGAGCGGGATCAGGGAGCGGTCGTAGAGATCCTTGGTCGCGTCCGCGGTCGACTGGGTCCGCAGGATGCCGACCGTGCCGACGACCAGGGCCACCAGCAGGGCGATGCCCGCGGAGGCGAGCAGCGCGGCACGGATGCTCAACGATCGGAGTCCGAACGATCCCACGGCGATCCCCCTCGATTGGTTCGGCCTTTGCAGCACCCTTATCGGCAGGTTCGGCGCGGGTATTACGGGCCGCATCGGGGATCTTCCCGATGCGGCCGGATGACCGCCTTCCTACCGTCGAGGTTATGAAGGTGCTGCTCAAGGTGCTCGGGATCGTCGTAGCGGCGTTTTTCATCGCGCGGGCGGTGGCCCAGCCGTTCCTGATCGACGTGGCCGATCCGTCGACCTACTCCGATTCCTGGGGTGGGCCCAGCCTGGCCGGGGTGCTCGCCGTCCGCTGTGGGCCGGGCGTGCTCGCCGCGATGTATCTCTACGGTTCGGCGGTGCGCTGGCGCCGGCGTGAGGTCGTATCCTCCTCGCGGTGAAACCGGGTGATGAGACAACGCGGGCGACGGTACGCGACGTGGCCAGTCGGTGCGGGTGAACTGGGGGACACAGTCCTTCGTGTACACCCTGCCGGCCCGTACCACCGCGACCTTCACCTGGTCCGGAACCGGAAGCCCGGCACCCGCCGGAACCGTCACCGGCCTGGCCGGCGAATGCGCCGACGTGGCCGGGGCGAACGCGGCCAACGGCACCGCCGTCCAGCTCTACACCTGCAACGGCACCGCCGCCCAGCAGTGGAGCCGGCCCGGTGACGGGACCCTGCGGTCACTCGGCAAGTGCCTCGACGTCAGCGGACCCGGTAACGCCGACGGAACCGTCGCCCACCTGTGGGACTGCCACACCGGCAGCTCGCAGAAGTGGACTGTGGACGGATCGCAGCGGCTGGTCGACCAATGCTCCGGCAAGTGCCTGGACGTGGCCGGGAACACCTCCGCCGACGGCACCCGCCTGCAGATCTGGACCTGCACCACCGGCGCCAACCAGAAGTGGACCCTGAACTGAGCCGTTCCGGCCACCCCTGGGTCAGGAGTCCTTCGGGGCCGGGGGCTTGACGTAGGTGGTGGGCTCCGCCTCGTCGGGCTTCGCCGGCTGCGGTGCGTTGGACAGTCGCAGACCCTGCGCCAGGCCGGCCTGCTGGAGGCTCTGCGCCAGGCCGGCCTGCTGCCGGTTCTTCGCCGACGGAGCCTGCTGGACGGGCTGGGCGGGCTGGGCCGGGCGTGCCGGGCCGGCCTGCTGGAGCGTCTGCGGCTGGCGCTGCTGGGGAACCGAGGGGAGCTGGGGCTGGGCGGGCGGGACCGGCTTGACGGACGCCGAGGCGGTGACCGGCGGCTTGACGGACGCGGAAGCCTTGGCGGGCACCGTGGGCACAGCGGGCACAGCGGGCACCGCAGGCGCGGCGGGCATAACGGGTACCGCGGGCGCGGCGGGCATAACGGGTACCGCGGGCGCGGCGGGTTTCGTGGCCGTGACCGGCGACGCGGGCACCGCGGGCGCGGCCGGCACCACCGGCTTGATCGGTGCGGCGGGGGTGGCCGGTGCGGCGGGCGTGCGGTCGACGCTCGGCATGGCCACGGTCCGATCCGCGGCGGCCCGGGACACGGCGGATTGCTGCACGGCGGATTGCGGCGTGGCGGGCTGCGGCGTGGCGGGGGCCGGGGCGGCCGGAAGTGCCGCGGCCGGGGCAGGCGCGGGCGGCAGGGAGGCGGCCGGGCGCGGCGCCACGGGGGCGGGCGCGCCGGAGCCGAGGACCGTGGTGCGGTCGGCGGCCGGGGCGCCCGTTCCGAGCGGTGCGGTGCGGTCCGCGTTGATCGCCACCGTCCGGTCGGCGGGCGGCGCGGAGTTGATGGCCACCGTACGGTCGGCCGGCGAGGCGGAGTTGATCGCCACGGTGCGGTCGGCCGGTGCCGGGGAGTTGATGGCGACGGTGCGGTCGGCGGCCGGGGTGTTCCGGGTGGCGACCGGCGCGTCGGTGCGGATGATCGTGGTCTGCTCGATGGCCACCGGGATGCCGGGCGCCTTGGCGGAACCGCTGAACCGGCCGATCTCACCGATGATCGGCAGGACCGGGGGCTCGTAGCGGGCCCAGCGCCGGGCACTCAGCGCGGTGCACAGCAGTGGGAACGCCAGCAGCGCGGCCAGGCCGTAGCCGGGCCGGCTCAGGTCGAAGCCCTCTTTCGCGACCTCGGGGGCCCAGAGGGCGGCGTACTCGGCGGGGGAGTTCCACGCCCAGATGGTCACGCCGAGGAAGGCCGCGCCGGCCAGGGCCGGGCCGGCCGGGGAGATCGGGAAGAGCGCGAGGATCGTGAACAGGATGCCGGCGAAGATCACCAGCAGCAGTCCGCTGATCGACTCGACGGAGAAGAAGTCCCGGCCGCGGCTGCTCAGGTCGTTGGTGAAACCGACGCCGATGAGCACCCAGATGGAGGGTGCCAGCACGAGTGCATAGAAGATCGACCTGAGGTGACGCATGATCCGGAACGCTACCGCTCGGCGGCAAACGAACCGGTACCGGCCACGGACGACTGGCACGAATACCGTACGACCATGGAAGAACTGCATCCCGGCCGCCTGACCGCATTGTCGCGGGTCACTCTCAGCCGGATCATGACCGCGGTCGACGTGAATCTCTACGGGACCGTGCACGGTGGCGTACTGATGAAGTTCGTGGATGACGTGGCCGGCGCGGCGGCGGCCCGGCACAGCGGCGGGACCGCGGTGACCGCCGCGATCGACGAGATCGTCTTCCTGGAGCCGGTCCGGGTGGGCGATCTGGTGCACGCGTACGCCCAGGTGAACTGGACCGGGACCAGCTCGATGGAGGTCGGGGTGAAGCTGGCCGCCGAGCGCTGGGACGCGGTCGGCCCGGCACCGACCCCGGTGGCCACCGCCTACCTGGTGTTCGTGGCGGTGGACGTGGCCGGCAACCCGCGCGGGGTGCCGCCGGTGCTGCCCGAGGAGGACGAGGACAAGCGCCGGTTCACCGAGGCGATGATCCGCCGCGATCACCGGCTGGCCCGGCGCGCGGCCATCCAGAGGGCACGATCCGAGCACCGGGCGGGCGACTGAGACACCGTTAAGGTGTGGTGATGACGACAGGTGGGGTGACGGCGGGCACATTGTTGTGGGAGCCGCCGGTGAACATCCGGGACACCTCCCGGATCGGGCGCTATCTGACCTGGCTGGAGTCCGAACACGGGCTGGCGTTCGCCGACTACGCCGCACTGTGGGAGTGGTCGGTCACCGACCTGTCCGCCTTCTGGCAGTCGATCTGGGACTTCTTCCAGGTGGTGGGGCACGAGCCGGCCACCGCCGTGCTGGACTCGGCGGCGATGCCCGGGACCCGCTGGTTCCCCGGGGCCACGCTCAACTACGCGGAGAACGTGCTGCGCCTGCCTGGGTTCGAGGACGACGACGCGGTGATCCTGGCGTACTCCCAATCGCGGGAAGCCCGCACCGTGACCGCCCGGCAGCTGCGGGAAGACGTCCGGAGGGCGCGTGCCGGGCTGAAGGCCCGCGGGGTCGGGCGGGGGGACCGGGTGGCCGCCTACGCGCCGAACATTCCGGAGACCTACGTGCTGATGCTGGCCACCGCCAGCCTGGGCGCGGTGTTCTCGTCGTGCGCGCCGGAGTTCGGCGCCCGCAGCGTGATCGACAGATGGAGCCAGATCGAGCCGAAGGTGCTGGTCGCGGTGGACGGCTACCGCTACGGCGCCAAGGACGTCGACCGGCGCTCCGAGATCACCGCGATCCGGGACGCGATCGGCTCGATCGAACACGTCGTCACCATCGGTTACCTCGACCCGGACGGCGGCGACTGGGACGACCTGACCGGCGACGACCCGCTGGAGTTCACCGCGGTGCCGTTCGACCATCCGCTCTACGTGCTCTACAGCTCCGGCACCACCGGCCTGCCCAAACCGATCGTCCACGGGCACGGCGGAATCCTGCTGGAACACCTCAAGATCCTGGCCCTGCACCACGACCTCGGCCCCGGCGACCGCTTCCTCTGGTTCACCACCACCGGCTGGATGATGTGGAACTACCTGGCCAGCGGCCCGGCCGTGGGCGCCACCATCGTGCTCTTCGACGGCGACCCCGGCTGGCCCACGCTGAACACCCTCTGGGACCTGGCCGACACCGCCGGAATCACCTACTTCGGCACCTCCGCGCCGTTCCTGATGGCCTGCCGCAAAGCCGGGCTCACCCCCGGCAAGCGCCTGCGGGGCATCGGATCGACCGGGGCGCCGCTGCCCGCCGAAGGCTGGACCTGGGTGTACGAGGCGGTCGACCCGGACGTACGGCTGATGTCACTGTCCGGCGGCACCGACGTGTGCACCGGCTTCGTCGGCGGGGTGCCACTGCTGCCGATCCGGGCCGGGGTGATCACCAGCCGGATCCTCGGAGCCAAGGTGGAGGCGTACGACGGATCCGGCACCCCGGTCGTCGGCCGCCTCGGTGAGCTGGTGATCAGCGCACCGATGCCGAGCATGCCCGTCGGATTCTGGAACGACACCGACGGCAGCCGGCTGCGGGAGGCGTACTTCGACGTCTTCCCCGGGGTCTGGCGGCACGGCGACTGGATCACCGTCGAGGCGGACGGCAGCTGCGTGATCACCGGACGGTCCGACGCGACCCTCAACCGCGGCGGCGTACGCCTGGGCACCGCCGAGTTCTACGCCGTGGTGGAGAGCCTGCCGGAGATCACCGACTCGCTCGTGGTGCACCTGGACACCCCCGGCGACCCGAACGGCGAACTGCTGCTCTTCGTCGTCCTGGCCGACGGTCACGAACTGGACGGCGAACTGCGCACCCGGATCGCCCGGGAACTGCGCGCGGCCCTCTCCCCACGGCACGTCCCGGACGCCGCCCACCAGGTCCGGGCGGTCCCGCGCACCCTCTCCGGCAAGAAACTGGAGGTGCCGGTGAAACGCATCCTCACCGGCACCCCGGTCGACACCGCGGCCGCGACCGGCGCCCTGGCCAACCCGGAGTCGCTGACCGCTTTCGCCGACCTGTACGCCGAACGGGTCACACCAGCGTCAGCGTGACCTTCTCGGTGGCCGCCCGGGCCTCGACCTTCGCGGCGTCCAGGTTGGCGCAGAGCACGATCGAGGCGCCGGCCGCCAGCGGGGCCAGCAGCCAGTCGGCCGGATCCGGGTAGCCGGCGGTGTCGATCAGCACCCGGGCGCCGGCCGTGATCCCCAACTCGGCGGCCCGGTCGTGGGCCGCGGCCACCACGTCGGCGTGGCTCAACTCGACCGGCCCGGCCAGTGCCCGGTCGGCCGGGTCGACCGGCGCGCCCCGGAAGTGGTCACCGAAGTTGCGGACCTCGGCCACATAGTCGGTGTAGCCGTCCGGCACCGTACGCAGCGGCATCGCCAGGGGCAGCAGGCCGGTCGCGTACCGGTCCATGGTCGGCCAGTTGGTGGCGGCGTCCACCCGGTCCGGGGTGGTGAAGAGCGCCTCCACCGGCTGCGGATCGCCGTCCAGGTCGGCGGCCAGCCCGGCGGCCGAGACCCCGAGCAGCAGCGCCGCGGTCTGCCAGTGCGGGGGCAGCAACAGCGCCACCGCGTCGCCGTGGCCCAGGCCGACCCCGTCGACCAGCAGATTCGCGGTCTTCTGCACCCAGTTGTCGAGAGTGATCCCGGACAGCTCGGTGCGGTCCCCGGTGGCATCGTCATACCAGGTCAGCAGCGGTGCGGCCGGATCCCGCCGGACCGCCGAAGTGAACACCTGCGGAATCGTCGTCTTCATCGCCTCACACCATAGGCGGATCACACACAGTAATGGCCGTGACAGGACCGCAATGATCGGCGGTGTCGCGGACACCTCGCCGAAGCGATCCCGGCGTACCCTCGAACCGACGGTGGTTCCATCGCCGTACAGGTAGGTGAGTACCACCGCATCGGTACGTCAGAGACGCCAAGGAGATGCCTCGTGACCCCCGGTCGCCCCCCGCGAGTGCTTGTCGACGCCACCAGTGTCCCCGCAGACCGGGGCGGTGTCGGCAGATATGTCGACGGGCTGCTCGGCGCCCTCGGGCAGCTGAGCCCCGACCGCGTCGACCTCGCCGTCGTTTCCCAGCGGGCCGATGCGGAGCGTTACCGCCGCATGCTTCCGAGTGCTGAGGTGATCCCCGGCCCCGCGGCGATCGTGCACCGGCCGGCCCGTCTCGCCTGGGAGCAAACCGGTCTGCCGCTGCTCGCCCAGCAGGTCAACGCGGATGTGCTGCACTCGCCGTTCTACACCTGCCCGCTGCGGACCGGCTGCCCGGTGACCGTCACGGTTCACGATGCCACCTTCTTCACCGAGCCGGAGCACTACGACAACACCAAGCGGACCTTCTTCCGCAGCGCGATCAAGACGTCGCTGCGCCGGGCCGCCCGGGTGATCGTGCCCAGCAAGGCCACCCGCGACGAGCTGATCCGGCTGCTGGACGCCGACCCGACCCGCATCGACGTGGCCTACCACGGCGTCGACCAGACCGCGTTCCACTCGCCGACCGCCGACGAGAAGGCCCGGGTCCGCGCCCGGCTCGGCCTCGGCGACACCGGCTATGTCGCCTTCCTCGGCGCCAAGGAGCCCCGGAAGAACGTGCCCAACCTGATCCGTGGCTGGGCCCGCGCCGTCGCCGACTGGCCGCACCCGCCCGCGCTGGTGCTGGCCGGCGGTCAGGGCCACGACGACGACATCGACCGTGCGGTGGCCGAGGTCCCACCCCACCTGCGGCTGCTGCGGCCCGGCTATCTGCGGTACGCGGACCTGCCCGGCTTCCTCGGCGGCGCACTCGTCGCCTGCTACCCGTCGTTCGGTGAGGGCTTCGGGCTGCCGATCCTGGAGGCGATGGCCTGCGGCACCCCGGTGCTGACCACGCCGCGGCTCTCCCTGCCCGAAGTCGGTGGCGACGCTGTCGCATATACGACGGAAGCGCCGGAGCGGATCGCCGAGGATCTGGCCGATCTGCTGCACGACGAGCAGCGCCGCGGAACGCTCGCCAAAGCGGGCGCGGATCGTGCCAAAGAGTTCACCTGGGCGTCAAGCGCGGAGGTACATGTAACAACGTGGAATCGGGTCGCCGCTTGATCATCTACTAAACTCTCCGCGCATGAGCGACGAACAGGCTGTGTTGTACGGAGTGGTGCTGGCGGGTGGCACCGGAACCCGTCTGTGGCCACTGTCCCGCGCCGGTCATCCCAAGTTCCTGCACCCCCTGACCGGTACCGAGGCGTCGTTGTTGCAGGCCACGGTCGACCGGCTGGACACGCTGACATCACCCGATCGGGTCTTCGTGGTGACCGGTGTGGCCCACGCCGCCGCCGTCTCCCGGCAACTCTCCGCAGTCCCCGACGAGAACGTCCTCATCGAGCCGTCACCCCGGGACTCGTGCGCGGCCATCGCCCTCGCCGCCGCCGTCATCGCCCGGCGCGACCCCGGCGCCATCATGGGATCGTTCGCGAGCGACCACCTGATCGCCGACAAGGAGGCGTTCGCCGGCGTCATCCGGCAGGCCATGGAAGGCGCGAGCCAGGGCCTGCTGATGACCCTCGGCATCACCCCCACCCGGCCCGAGACCGGATACGGCTACCTCCAGTGCGGCGCCGCCGTCGGTGACGGCCCGGTGGTCAAGGTGGAGGAATTCAAGGAGAAGCCGACGTACGACGTGGCCGAGAGCTACGTGAAGTCCGGCACCTACCTGTGGAACGCCGGCATGTTCGTCTGGCGTGTCGACGCCTTCCTCGCCGAGTTGCACCGCCAGCAGCCACAGCTCGCCGCCGGGGTCAGCCGGATCGCCGCCGCGTGGGGGACCGCCGAGCAGGAGGAGGTGATGGGCGACGTCTGGCCCACCCTCCCGAAGATCTCGGTGGACTACGCCGTGATGGAAGGCGCCGCCTCGGTCGGCCGGGTGGGCACCGTCCCCGGCGATTTCGGCTGGAACGATGTCGGCGACTTCCACACGCTGGGTGAGGTGCTGACCGCGGACCAGGCCGGGAACGTGGTGGTCGGGCACGACACCGGTGCCGAGAAGCACACGGTCCTGCTCCGCGAGACGGAAGGTCTGGTGGTGGTCCCGTCGTCGGGGCGGCTGGTCGCGGCGATGGGCGTCCGGGACCTGGTCATCGTGGACACGCCGGACGCGGTTCTGGTCTGTCCGCGGGAGCGGGCGCAGGAGGTCAAACAGCTCGTCGATCATTTGAAGGAGCTGGGGCAGCACGGCTACGTGTAGGTGCGGGATCTGCCGTAGAACGAACGTTCTGTCTTCCTTCGCTGTCGCGCGCGGGCGACCCCCGCGCCGACACAAGAACGAACGTTCTGTTCGTTTACCATTGTCCCGTGACTGACGGCGAAATCGGCGCCCGCTCCTCAGCGGCGCGACAGCGGCTGCTCGAGACGGCGATGCGGATCTTCTACACCGAGGGGATCCACGCGATCGGAGTCGACCGGATCATCGCCGACGCGAAGGTGACCCGGGCCACCTTCTACCGGCATTTCCCCAGCAAAGAGGACCTCGTGCTGTCCTATCTGCGCGAGGTCCACCGGCTGGAGCGGGGCGCGATCGAGTCAGCCGTGACCGCCGCCCCGTCACCATCCGAGGCGCTGCTCGCGATCGCCGGTGCGATCGTCGCGAACATCCAGTCACCGGGCTTCCGGGGCTGTGCCTTCCTGAACGCCGCCGCCGAGTACCCGAATCCCGGCAACCCGGTGCACGTCCAGATCATCGCGCACCGGCAGTGGTTCCTGGAGACGCTCACCCCGCTGCTGGCCGAGGTCGCCGACGACTCCTCGGAGGCCGCCGCCCGCCACTTCGTGATGCTGCGAGACGGTGCCATGGCGGCCGGCTGTCTCTTCGAGCCGAAGCTGGTGGCGCAGACTTTCCGGGATGGCGTCGAGGGCCTGATCCGGGTGCACGGCGAGCGCCGGCCGACCGGATCCTGACTTCGATCCGACAGCCGGCGCCCCGGGGCGTCACACCTGTTCGATGTCCGAGAACAGCCCCTTGAACGGCACCCCGGTCTCCACCAGCCCACCGAAGAGGGCGCCGGCGGCCGGGGTGGTGACAGCCGCGGAGGCGTCCGCGTAGCTGTCGAAGTACAGATCGAGGGTCCGGTACGCCGGGGTGGCCGTACCGTCCTCCTTCGGCCACACCTTGGCGGACTCGGTGCGGCGCAGCTTCGGGAGTGTGATCGCGGCGGCGAGCGCCCCGGCGTACGCCATCTCGAAGGTCTCCGGGTCGGCCGGATCGTCGATGATCAGCGTGATCTTGGTGGGCATGACGGTTCTCCTCAATCGTGGGGTGGAGCGGAAACGGCGACTTCAGCGGCCGTACGCCTCAAGCAGGCGCAGCCAGATCTCGCTGACGGTGAGGTAGGCGGGAACCGCGTGCCACAGCCGGTCGATCGGGACCTCACCGGCGACCGCGACCGTCGCGGCGTGGATCAGTTCCGCGACGTCCGGGCCGACCAGGGTGACGCCGGCGATCACCCGCCGGTCCTCGTCGACCACCATCCGGGCCTGCCCCCGGTAGTCGTCGGCGTGCAGGGCGGAACCCGCCACCGCGCCCAGGTCGTAGTCGACGACCCGGATCCGCAGCCCGGCGGCCTCGGCCTCGGCCGCGGTCAGCCCGACCGACGCGACCTCGGGATCGGTGAAGACGACCTGCGGCACGGCGGTCCGGTCGGCGGTGGCGGCGTGCCGGCCCCACGGCTGGTCCTGGACGTCCTCGCCGTTCGCCCGGGCCACGATGACGTCACCGGCCGCCCGCGCCTGATACTTGCCCTGGTGGGTGAGCAGCGCGCGCCGGTTCACATCGCCGGCCGCGTAGAGCCAGCCACCGGCCGCTCCGACGATGCGCATGGTGTCGTCCACGGCGAGCCAGTCACCAGGTTCAAGACCGGCGATCTCCAACCCGATCTGGTACGTGTCAGGCGTACGCCCGACGGCGACCAGCAACTCGTCGGCCTCGACCGTGCCGCCATCGGTGAGCGTGACGTGCACGGTGCCGTCAGCGTCCCGGCTCACCGAGGCGGCCGCGGCGCCGTCCCGGACGGTCACCCCGGCCTCCCGCAGCGCGGCGGTGACCCGCTCGCCGGCGAACGGTTCCGCCCGTGGCAGCACCCCGTCCCGGGCCAGCACCGTCACCGTGGATCCGAGGCTCGCGAACGCGGTCGCCATCTCGGTCGCCACCACACCACCACCGATCACGGCCAGCCGGGCGGGCACGCGCTGTGCCGAGGCCGCGTCCCGGCTGGTCCACGGGGCGGCCTCACGAAGTCCGGGAACGTCCGGGATCAGTGCCCCGCTGCCGGTCGCGACGACCACCGCGTGCCGTGCGGTCAGCGTGGTCACCGTGCCGTCCGGGCCGGTCACCTCGACGACCCGGTCGGCGGTGATCCGGCCCCGGCCGCGGTGCAGGGTGATGCCGGCCGACTCCAGCCAGGACACCTGACCGTCGTCGGTCCAGTGCGAGGCGAAGCCGTCCCGGCGGGCCAGCACTGCCGCCGCGTCCAACCCGCCGGTGACCGCCTCCCGGGCGCCGGGCAGCCGGCGGGCCGCCCGCAGTGCGGAGCCGCTGCGCAACAGCGCCTTCGTCGGCATGCACGCCCAGTAGGAGCATTCCCCGCCGACCAGGTCCCGCTCGATCACGGCGACGGTCAGACCACCCCGTACCACCCGGTCGGCGACGTTCTCACCGACCGCTCCGGCACCGATGACGACGACGTCGTACGTGTGATCCGTCCCCCGGCCGGTCATCTCAGGCGCCCTTCGCGGCGCGGCCGAGCCGGATGGCCGCGACGAGGAAGAAGATCGCGCCCGGTACGGCGTAACCGACCGCGTTGGCCAGCATCGGCTCCGCCGCGGAGGCGGCCGTCACGAACGACGCGCCGGCGAACACCGAGATGCCACCACTGAAGATCATCGGCCACTGGCCGCCCATCGCCCGCCGGGGAACGGCGACGATCAGCTGCACCAGGCCGGCCACGATCGCCCAGGCACCCCAGACCCGCAGCATCGCCGGAACCCCGGAGGCGCCGGCCACACCCAGTCCGATCGCGGCGAGCGAGCTGACCGCGATGTTGACGTACAGCAGCACCGGCGACCCGGTGGCCCGGGACGCGCGCAGGTCGACGACCGCCGCGGCCACGTCGACGAGCGGGTAGAGCACGAAGAGCGCGACGACCAGCGGACTGGCGTCCCGGGCGATCGCGAACATCACGACGGCCCAGGTGATCGCGAAGCCGAAGCGGGCGAAGTAGAGCCGCCGCAGTGCGGCCGCCGTGTTGGAGATGCCGGGTGCGGCAACGGTGGTCATGGCCATCCTCGGTAGGTAGAACGAACGTTCTGTCTTGTCCAACGATGGCGGCTCCCCTCATCCCGTGTCAAGACAGAACGTTCTATCTCGCAAACCAAAAGCAGAACGAACGTTCTCCCCGGCGCCAGCGGGCGTTTTAGGGCTTTAAGCGTGATATGCGGCGCAGCATGACCGCCTGCGCGCCCCTCCTCCAGAAAGAACGAACGTTCTGTCCTGCTTCGCAAAGCTGGAGCGAACGTTCTGTCCTGCTTCGCAAAGCTGGAGCGAACGTTCTGTCCTGCTTCGCAAAGCTGGAGCGAACGTTCTGTCCTGCTTCGCAGAGCTAGAACGAACGTTCTGTCCTGCTTCGCAGAGCTAGAACGAACGTTCTGTCTTGCCTCGCAAAGCTGGAAAGAACGTTCTATCTCGCTTCGCATTGCTAGAAGGAACGTTCTATCCCGCGTCGTGGGCAGAATGAGCGTTGGTTACGCCCTCGTCAGCCGCTGGCCGTCAGCCGTCAGCCGTCAGCCGTCAGCCGTCAGCCGTCAGCGGTCAGCCGTCAGCCGTCAGCGCCGGCGGCCGGGTCCGGCCGATGCACACGCTCACGGTTCGTATGCGCTGGTCAGGCCGAGTACACCGACGTGGGAACACGGCCGGAGGGCCGTGATGACGCCCCACCTGGCCCAGGGCGTCCATACCCGCGCACGGCCGGCCACGGTGTGCCCGCACCGGGCGGAGCCCAGTCACCCAGCCGAGGACTTGGCGCAACACCCGGCCCTTCCACCAAGAAGAAGACTCGAAAGAGTCTTGCTCTCGACTGCCTGATCACTTGCGGTCAATCCCCCGCGCGGGCGACCCGCTCAGCAGCGATCTTGGCGGATTTACCACCGAAAACGGTGGTAAATCCTCCAAGATTGGCCAGGGTGGAGCCGGAGGGCGGACACTCACGCGGGGAATTGACCGCGAGCGGGCCAGCGGCTGAGGGGATGACCCGAAACGGTGGTAAATCCGCCAAGATCGGCCAGGGCGGGGCTGGAAGGCGGACACTCACGCGAGGAATTGACCGCGAGCGGGCCAGCAGCTGAGAAGAAGGCTTGAAACGGTGGTAAATCCACCAAGATCGGCCAAAGTGGGTGCCGGAGCGGACACCCGCGCGGGAATCGACCGCGCGGGGAGAACCGACCGCGCGCGGGCCACGGCCAAGAAGAAGACTCAAACGGTAGTGAATCCCCACGATCTGCCGAGGAAGGACGTTCGCGGTCGGCCCGGCCTGCCGAGGCGAAGGCACGCGCCGTCACCAGGTGAGGGCCTGCTCCGGGGCCGGGGTCAGCACGCCGATCCGGAGTTCCGTCATCGCCAGGCGGGAGCGGCGCGGCGGCGGGAAGTCCTTCAGGGCGGCGACCGGACCCTCCGGCTTCAGGCCGAGGCTGTACCGGAGGTTCGCCCCGACCGCACACTTCGGCGCAGTCTTCTCGCAGGAGATCCACTTCAGGCCGGTGTACGCCGAACCCCCGGCCTCCACCTGGAACGTCGACGGCTGACGGGGCTGGTCCAATCTGATGGTGGGCACCGGGACGACGTCCTCGGCCGCGTTCACCAGGCTGATCGTCAGCCAGCCGTTCAGGGTGCACGGCTCGGTGGCCGTGTTGGTCAGGGCGACCAGGGCCACACGAACGGTGGAGTCCGTCGCGGCCGGCTGAAGGGTCACGGTGGCTTTCAGGCTGCTCGTCAGGCAGGGAGCGGCCAGGTCGGCGGGTGCCGCCCGCACCGGGCCCGCCGGGGAGATCCCGGGGTCGGCGCACGCGGCCAGGACCAGCAGGGTGGCCAGGGCGGCGGTGGCTCGCCTCAGTCGCCTCGGGGTGTCGCGCATCGCTCCGTCTCTCACCGTGTCGCGGCGCTACCGCGGGGACGCCGCACCACGGGAGAACGGGTCAGCGGGTCACGGTAGCCGGGCCAGGGCCGGAGCGATCTGCTGGATCGTGCCGGTGGCCAGGGGAGACGGTAGAGCTTCCGGGTGGAACCACGCTAGATCTGTGGACTCTTCACTGATCTGCTCGATGCTGCCGGCCGGGGCATGTAGGAGGAATCGGACGTCATAGTGGACTGATGGCTCGGCGGGGCCACCGTCGCCAGCGCCGCAGCGGACGTCGTGGATGTCGATGTCGATCGGGGTGGGGTCGAGGATCAGGCCCGGGATGCCGGACTCCTCGGTGGCTTCCCGCAGCGCCGCCGCGGCGAGGGTGGGGTCGCCGTCCTCGCAGTGGCCGCCGAGTTGCATCCACATGTCGAGCCGGCCGTGCAGGCAGAGCAGGATCCGCCGGTCGCCGCCGAGGATCAGGGCGCTGGCCGTGACATGACCGGCCCGGTGTGCCCGGGTCATCGCGGCCGGGCCGTCGGCCAGCAGGCTGAGCGTCCGCCGGCGGGCCAGTTCGGCGTCGTCGGAGGTGGCGGTCCACGTGGTGAGCACGTCGACGGTGTTCTCGTACAGGGCGGTCACGCCGGGCCTCCGAAGGTGAGGGTCGCGCCGCTGTCGTCGATCGCGATGGTGGTGGGGACGCCTTCGGCGGCCAGGGCGGCGCGCAGGCGGTGGGCGTCGGCGCCGAGCCGGATCAGATCGGCGGGCGCGGCCGTGGCCGGGGTCAGCCGCACAGTTCCAGCGGTGACGACGGCGCCGGGGTGATCAGCGGTGGCCGCCCGGACGACTGCCGGATCGGTGGGGGTGAGCGCCATCGTGTCGGCGAGACCGGCCGCGGACCGGAGACCGGCGGCGTGCGCCTCGGCCGTACCCAATCCGAACATGTCGCTTTCCGCGTCGCGGATGAGGACCGACACGCCGGGACCGTCGCCGTCGCCGCCGTCGTGGCGGTAACCACGGACCACCGCGACCGGTACCCGGCCGGTCTTGCCCTTGACCAGCTCGGCGGCGGCGGACAGCTCGTCCACCACGGCCATCTGGGTGAGGCTCAGCTCGTTGCCGTACGGGTCGACCTGCCCCCGATGATCGAGCAGCGCGCCGATGCCGGCGGCGCCCAGGGCCACGTCGGTCAGGCCGTTGCGCCAGGCCCGGCCCATGGTGTCCGAGATGATCACCGCGACGGTCAGGCCGCGGGCGGCGAGGCCGGCGCGCAGCGCGCGGGCGGAGGCGTCCGGGTCGGCCGGGAGCAGCACCAGATGGGTCTTGTCGACGTTCGAGGCGTCGATGCCGGCGGCGGCCATCACGAACCCGTGGTGGGTCTGCACGAT
Source organism: Actinoplanes sp. G11-F43 (assembly GCF_050589265.1). Classification (NCBI taxonomy): domain Bacteria; kingdom Bacillati; phylum Actinomycetota; class Actinomycetes; order Micromonosporales; family Micromonosporaceae; genus Actinoplanes; species Actinoplanes sp. G11-F43. The sequence goes on along the minus strand of NZ_JBNZCE010000015.1, from coordinate 307,000 downwards.
CGTGGTGGGGCCGCGGCGGGCCACCACCCGGGCCGTCTCATCGGCCAGCACCCGCTGCCGGGCCTCCTCGCGCTCCGGGCCGTCGGCGGGCACCTCGACCAGGCGGCCCTCCGCCTTGGACACGATCTTGCTGGTGACCACCAGCACGTCGCCGTCGGCCAGCCACGGCGCGGCCCGGGTGATCAGTTCGGCCAGGTCGTCGCCCGCGGTGACGTCGCCGATGCCGTGCACCGGCCGGATCTCCAGCGTCATCGGGCCAGCTCCAGGGCGTCGGCCACCATCCGCGCGGACAGGCTCTCGTCCTTCATCCACAACGGCACGGCCCGGGTGCGTACGCCCGGGACCTGCGCGCCCTCGTCGGACGTGTCGACCAGCCAGCCGTCCAGCAGGCCGCCGTCGGCGCGCGGGCCGTACATCCGGCCGACCGCCGCCGCGCTCACCTCGACGTCCAGGGTGGCCAGGCATTTGTCGGCCATCCCGCGGACCGGTGCGCCCCCGATGATCGGCGACACCCCGATCACCGGGGCCGGGCCGGACGTCACCGCCTCCCGCAGCGCCGGCACGGCCAGGATCGGGGCGATGCTGACCACCGGATTGCTCGGGGCGATCAGGACCACGTCGGCGCCGGCGATCGCGTCCAGCACACCGGCCGCCGGTTTCGCCGACTCGGCGCCCCGGAAGACGAACCGGTGGGTCGGGACGTCACCGCGGTAGCGCACCCACCACTCCTGGAAGTGGATCGCCTTCCGCTCGCCCTCGACGTCGGCGACCACGTGGGTCTCCAGGCGGTCGTCGGTGGCCGGCAGCATGGTGATGCCCGGCTGCCAGCGCTCGCACAGGGCCGCGGTGACCGCGGAGAGGGGGTATCCGGCGTTCAGCATGGTGGTGCGCACCAGGTGGGTGGCGGTGTCCTTGTCACCGAGGCCGAACCACGAGGGCTCCACGCCGTACTTCGCCAGCTCCTCCTTGACCACCCAGGTCTCGCCGACCCGGCCCCAGCCGCGCTCCGGGTCGGCGGCGCCGCCCAGCGTGTACATCACGCTGTCCAGGTCGGGACAGATCTGCAGGCCGTGCATGCGCACGTCGTCGCCGACATTGACGATCGCCGTCACGTCGGCGCCGATGGCGCGGGCGTGCGCTCGCACGCCGAGTAGGAAACGGGCACCGCCGATGCCCCCGGTCAGGACCACGATCCGCATTCCCTCATCCTCGCGCACCCGCGTCACCACCCCGGGTGGCGGGTCTCGGTTTACTCTGGGCCGACCTCGATCACCGCACCTGGAGCAACCGTGACCACACCACCGCAGCCGGAACCGGCCGCCGCGAAACCCATCGGGCACTTCCTGCGCCCCCTGCGCGACCTGGCCGTCTACGCGCTGGCCGGCGCGCCGGCGGTGTTCCTGTTCGCGGCCGTCATCGACCTGATGGGCCGGGACTTCGCCACCCAGACCCGGTACGGCTTCGGCTCCTTCGTGAACCTGGAGACGGTGCTCTTCCCGATCGCCGCGGTGCTGCTGGCGCACTGGGTGCTGCCGCGGCATCCGAAGGCCCGGCTGGTCACCCTGGTCGCGCTCGCCGAGTACGCGGTGGCGTCCTTCTTCGGGGTGATCTTCGGCCTGTTGTTCGGGGTGAGCGGGCTCGCCGCGCAGAACGCCGCGCTGGCCTTCACCGCGCTGCTGACCCGGGTCGCCTGGCTGGCGGTGCTGGCCGTGCCGGCCTACGCGGTGGTGCAGATCTACCTCGGCCTGTACGCCGTGCCGAAGCCGAAACCGCAGCCCGGGGTGTACGGCCAGCCCTACGGGCAGCCGCAGTACGGCACGGTTCCCCCGGGGTACGCCCAGTTCCAGCCGGGCGCCGCGCCGGGATCCGGCCAGCCCTACGCGCCCCCGGTGGCCACCCAGCCGTTCCAGGCCCAGCAGGCGCCGTACGGGGCGTATCCGCCGGTGCCGCCGGTCTGGGGCCAGCCGCAGCCGCCGCCGGAAGCACCCGCCGCGACCCAGGTGGTGCCGCCGACGACCCCGGAACCGCCGGCCGCGACCCAGGTCGTGCCGCCCGCTCCGGCGGACAGCACCACGGTCCTTCCGCCGGAGCGCCCCGGATTCGGCCCGGCCGGCCAGGACCCGCCCCGCCAGTGATCTTGTTCCCGGCCCGGGGGTGTTTCATGACACTCGCCGGGCCGGGAACCGTAGGGGCGGGCGGCAGGTTTCCGGCCTAGGCTGCTTTCGTGGCAGAGGTCAACGTGGAACCCGTACCGACCGAGGCGAGCATCCGCCGCGCATTGCGCCGCGCCGCCGACGGCAAAGCGATCGACGTGGACGAGGCGACCGCGCTCCTGGCGGCCACCGGCGACCAGTTCGACGATCTCCTGGCGATCGCCGGAGGCGTCCGTGACGCGGGCCTGCGCGAGGCGGGGCGCCCAGGCGTGGTGACGTACTCGCGGAAGGTCTTCATCCCGCTGACCCGGCTCTGTCAGGACCGGTGTCACTACTGCACTTTCGCGACCGTGCCACACAAGTTGCCGGCCGCCTTCCTGGAGCGCGACGAGGTCCTGGAGATCGCCCGGCAGGGTGCCGCCCAGGGCTGCAAGGAGGCGCTCTTCACCCTCGGCGACCGGCCCGAGGAGCGCTGGCCGGCCGCCCGGCAGTGGCTGGACGAGCGGGGTTACGACTCGACCCTGGACTATGTGCGGGCCTGTGCCATCGCGGTGCTGGAGGAGACCGGCCTGCTGCCGCACCTCAACCCCGGCGTGATGTCCTGGGCCGAGCTGCAGCGGCTCAAGCCGGTCGCGCCGAGCATGGGCATGATGCTGGAGACCACCGCCACCCGGCTCTGGTCGGAGAAGGGCGGCCCGCACTTCGGCTCGCCGGACAAGGAGCCCGCGGTCCGGCTGCGGGTGCTCGACGACGCCGGCCGGGTGGGTGTGCCGTTCACCACCGGCATCCTGATCGGCATCGGCGAGACGGTCACCGAGCGGGCCGAGTCGCTGTTCGCGATCCGCCGGGCGGCCCGCGAGTTCGGGCACATCCAGGAGGTGATCGTCCAGAACTTCCGGGCCAAGCCGGACACCGCGATGCGCGGGATGCCCGACGCGGAGCTGCGTGAGCTGGCCGCGACGGTGGCGGTGGCGCGGATCATCATGGGGCCGAGGGCCCGGATCCAGGCCCCGCCGAACCTGATCGACGACGAGTTCCCACTGCTGTTGCGGGCCGGGATCGACGACTGGGGCGGGGTGTCCCCGGTGACGCCGGACCACGTGAACCCGGAGCGCCCGTGGCCGCAGATCGACCTACTCGCTGAAAAGTCAGAAAAGTCCGGATTCCAGCTCCGGGAGCGTCTGACCATCTATCCGGAGTATGTCCGCCGGGGCGACGAGGGCTGGCTCGACCCGCGGATCAAGACCCACGTGGCCGCGCTCGCCACTGAGGACGGTCTGGCCCGTGAGGGCACCAAGCCGGCCGGCCTGCCCTGGCAGGAGCCGGACGACGCGTTCGGCGGCGGCCGGGTCGACCTGTTCAGGAGCATCGACACCGACGGCCGTTCCGAGGACCGGCGGTCCGACTTCGATCATGTCTACGGTGACTGGGACGAGGTCGCCGCACACGTGAAGAGCGCTCCGGCGAGCATGCCCGCCGACGTGGTGGCCGCGCTCAAGCTGGCCGCCGAGGATCCGGCGGCCCTTCTCCTGGAGAAGAACGAGGACAAGGCGATGGCGTTGTTCAACGCCGACGGCCCGGCCCTCGACGAACTCGCCAAAATCGCCGACGACCTGCGGAAACACGTCAATGGCAACGACATCACGTACGTGGTGAACCGCAACATCAACTTCTCCAACGTCTGTTACGTGGGGTGCCGGTTCTGCGCGTTCGCCCAGCGGGAGAAGGACGCCGACGCGTACCGGCTGTCGGTCGAGCAGGTCGCCGACCGGGCCGAGGAGGCCTGGCGGGACGGCGCGTCCGAGGTCTGCATGCAGGGCGGCATCGATCCCAAGATGCCGGTCACCGCGTACGCCGATCTGGTCCGCGCGGTGAAGGAGCGGGTGCCGGGGATGCACGTCCACGCGTACTCGCCGATGGAGATCGTCACCGCCTCGGCGAAGGCCGGGGTGTCGCTGCGGGAGTGGCTGACCGGTCTGCGGGAGGCGGGGCTGGGCACCATCCCGGGCACCGCGGCCGAGATCCTCGACGACGACGTGCGCTGGGTGCTGACCAAGGGCAAGCTGCCCACCTCGACCTGGGTCGACGTGGTCACCACCGCGCACGAGGTCGGCATCCGGTCCAGTTCGACCATGATGTACGGCCACGTTGACCACCCCCGGCAGTGGCTGGGTCACTTCCGGGTGCTGGCCGGCATCCAGGACCGGACCGGTGGCCTGACCGAGTTCGTGGCGCTGCCGTTCGTGCACACCAACGCCCCGATCTATCTGGCCGGCATCGCTCGCCCGGGTCCGACCTGGAGGGAGAACCGGGTGGTGCACGCGATGGCGCGGGTTCTGCTGCACGGCCGGGTGGACAACATTCAGTGCTCATGGGTGAAACTCGGCGACGAGGGCACCCGGATCATGCTGAACAGCGGTTGTAACGATCTGGGCGGCACGCTCATGGAGGAGACCATCTCGCGGATGGCCGGCTCCGAGCACGGTTCGGCCCGGACGGTCGCCGAGTTGAAGGAATTGGCGGCGAGCGCCGGGCGGCCCGCTGTGGAGCGGACGACGGTCTACGGGCGACGGTGATGAGAAATCCTTTGATCCGGTGATTGAGGTTCCTTCGGGCTGGGCATGATCCATTCGGTCTACCCGGTCCGGGGGACCCCCTGCCCCCAGGTTACAAAACGGGTTAAATTGGACGTGCAGGTCCGCTTTCGCGTCACCTTCCGACGGCTTGGACAGATAGGGCTGCAACAGGCCTGTCCGTCGCTGTCGCCAGTGGTGCGGAAACGGGCCCATTTAGCAGGTTCGGCTTGACGACGCACGTCTTACACGCGTGTAATTTTGGTGGGGTTGTGGGGACGATGTGCCACAAAGGCGTCGAACCCACAAAAACACGCCGCGTGCGTGGGGGGTCAGCGCTGGCTTTTGCCGGCGCGGAAAAATGGAGGCACGCCGATGGAAGCGCAGGTTGAAGGGGTAGACCTGCTCGGGGACGCGCCCGAGTGGCAGGAAAGGGCGCTGTGTTCGCAGACCGATCCCGAAGCTTTCTTCCCTGAAAAGGGTGGTTCGACGCGCGAGGCGAAGCGCATCTGCGGCCGCTGCGATGTGAAAGCCGAGTGTCTGGAATACGCGCTCGGGCACGACGAACGTTTCGGGATCTGGGGTGGACTGTCCGAACGTGAACGTCGCAAGCTGAAGCGGCGGGTGGCCTGAGGGGTCAGGCCAGCTCGTCCGGATCCACCCCGAGCAGGTTGGCAACCTGCTCGATGATCACGTCGTGGACGAGGTCGGCGAGGTCCTCCCGATCCATCGCCCGGAACTCCAGCGGGCGCCGGTAGAGCACGATCCGCGGCGGCAGCTCGTGCCGTCCCGGTCGTCCCGGCAGCAGCCGGGCCAGGGGCACCTCGCCGTCCTCGAGCACGTCCGAGTCGTAGACGTTCAGCTCCGGTGGCACGTCCTCCACCGCGAACTCCACGCCGGCCAGCTCCTTGGCATAGCGGCGCTCCAGGCTCTCGACGGTGTCCAGCACCAGGTCGTCGAAGATCTCCGCCTTGGTGCGGGCCAGCGGCACGGTCGCGGGCACCAGGCGGCCGCGCAGCCCACGGCCGTGCCGGTCGCGGCGCGCGGGATGACCGGGGCCGGGTTTACGCGTCGCCTTGGCGTCCGTCCGGCGGCGTTCGGGGCTGGTGGTCACGCCGCCAGCGTATCCCCACCCGGGCGACAGACGTGGTCAGCCCGTTCTCATCGTGTGTCCGTGCCGTTAATTCGCCCCAACGTGGTGGCGTGTCTAACGACCATCGCCGAATCGTGACGCGGTATGCGTCGGCGTGTCGCGGGGCCAACACGACCCAGAATCGCGAACGGGGAGATAAGTTGCCGCCGTGAGGTCACCACGGCGCTGCTCCCGGAACGGCTGTCCCCGACAGGCGGTCGCCACCCTGACCTACGTCTATGGCGATTCGACGGCGGTGGTCGGCCCGCTCGCCGCGTTCGCCGAACCGCACACGTACGACCTGTGCGAGACGCATGCCCGCAGCCTGACCGCCCCCCGGGGCTGGGAGCTCGTGCGTCACGACGGCGACTTCGCGCCGCCACCCCCCACCCCCGACGACCTGGTGGCTCTCGCCGAGGCCGTCCGTGAGGCCGCCCGTCCCGCCCCACCCCGGCCGGACGAGACGGATCACCACCAGGGCCACCAGACCGGCCGCCGGGGCCATCTGAGGGTGATTCCGCCGCCGCACTGACCTCCCGGCCGGCGATCCCCGATCGGGTGGCCATTCGTGGCTCGCATCGAGCCACGAATCACCACACGCGTGTTCAGGTCAGGGCGACCAGGTCGAACCGGTGCCGGAGCCAGGGCAGCAGGGTGCGGTACGCCGCGATGGTGTCCGGCTGGTTGTAGTCGTGGGAGAGGATGATCGCGCCGGGCCTGGTGTGCTTCTTCACGATCCGGACGATGCGCTTGCGATGATCGGCCGACGACTCGCCGGTCTTGTGCTCCCAGTCACGCGGGTCGACCTTCCAGTAGATCGAGTGCATGCCCAGCTCGGCGGAGACCTTCACCAGTGACGGGGTGAAGTTGCCGCCCGGCGCCCGCATGTAGCGGATCTTCGCGTCCGGGACGACGGCGCGGATCGCGGCGTTGGTGCGGGCCAGGTCGGCGCGGATCGCACTCTTCGGCCGTTTACCGAGCTTGAGGTCGTGGTTCCAGGAGTGGTTGCAGAAGCTGTGCCCATCCTTGGCGATCGCCTCGACCAGGTCCGGATGCCGCCGCGCCTGGGTGCCGACCAGGCAGAACGTCGCCTTCACCTGCTCCTTGGCGAGCATCTTGAGCAGCTTCGGCGTGTTGGTGGGGTCGGGCCCGTCGTCGAAGGTGAGGGCGACCCCCTTGTTGCCGGTGAGCAGCACGCTGCCGGCCGGCCCGGTCCGGCCCTTCGGCTTGACCAGCTTGATCGGCTTGTCCACCCGGGTGCTCTCGGTCCGGCCCTCGCGTCCGGACGGGGATGGTGCGGGAGCGCTGGGCATCAGCGAGTGCGGCGCGGTCACCCCGGCTCCCGGTGCCGGCTGGGCGGTGATCGTGGCGGCGGTCGCCTGGCCGACGAGACTCGTCATGAGCAGCAGCAGAGCGCTGACCGCGACGGCTCTCCGGGTGTGCGACAGCCCAGACACAAGACCTCCCCAGGTCGGTGACGAACCGCCGACGATAGTGCCGGCGGACCAGTCCCAGTCTGGCCGTCACGGATCGTGATCGGCCGATAGGGTGGGCTCATGAGGGTAAATGTCCGAAAGGTCTAACCGGGTGGGGGCCGCGCGGCCCCCACCCGGTCTACCCGAGTTCGGCCAGCTCAGATGAGGTGAGCAGGCGTGAACGGATGAGGAATCGAACGCCCTCGGGCGCCTCCAGCGAGAAGCCGGAGCCGCGGCCGGGGACCACGTCCACCGTCAGGTGCGTGTGCTTCCAGAGTTCGAACTGCGCGGCCGACATCCAGAACGTGATGGGCTCCGGCACCCCCTCGATCGCCAGAGACTGCAAGAGCACGTCCGACTGCCCGGTACGGAACTCACCCTCCAGGTAGCACATCGGCGAACTGCCGTCACAGCAGCCGCCGGACTGGTGGAACATCAACGGCCCGTGCCGCTCCCGCAGCTGCCGCATCAGATCGGCGGCCGCGGGAGTCACATCGACCCTGGTCACCGCCATGGCCGACCGCACCGCAGCGAAGCGAGGGCCGGGAGGGCATGGCAATCGAGATCAGTCATGGCCTAGAAGAAGCCCATCGCCTTCGGGGAGTAGCTGACCAGCAAATTCTTGGTCTGCTGGTAGTGGTCGAGCATCATCCGGTGGTTCTCCCGGCCGATGCCGGACTGCTTGTAACCACCGAACGCGGCGTGTGCCGGGTAGAGGTGGTAGCAGTTGGTCCACACCCGGCCGGCCTTGATCGCCCGCCCGGCGCGGTACGCCTGGTTGCCGTCCCGCGTCCAGACGCCGGCGCCCAGCCCGTACAACGTGTGGTTGGCGATTTTGATCGCGTCGTCGAAGTCACCGAACGGGGTGACCGCGACCACCGGCCCGAAGATCTCCTCCTGGAAGATCCGCATGCCGTTGCGGCCCTCGAAGATCGTCGGCTGCACGTAGTAGCCGCCGGCCAGATCACCGGGCATCTCCGCCTTGGCGCCGCCGGCCAGGGCCCGCGCGCCCTCCTGCCGGCCGATGTCGAGGTACGACAGGATCTTCTCCAGCTGGTCGTTGGAGGCCTGCGCGCCGACCTGGGTGTCGGTGTCCAGCGGGTTGCCCTGCTTCAGGTTCTCCACCCGCTTCACCCCGGCGGCCAGGAAGTCCGAGTAGTGGCTCTGCTGGATCAGCGCCCGGGACGGGCAGGTGCACACCTCGCCCTGGTTGAGGGCGAACATCGCGAAGCCCTCCAGGGCCTTGTCGAAGAAGTCGTCGTCGGCCCGGGACACGTCCTCGAAGAAGATGTTCGGGCTCTTGCCGCCGAGTTCCAGGGTGACCGGGATCAGGTTCTCCGAGGCGTACTGCATGATCAGCCGGCCGGTGGTGGTCTCGCCGGTGAACGCCACCTTGGCCACCCGGTTCGAGCTGGCCAGCGGCTTGCCCGCCTCCACCCCGAAGCCGTTGACGATGTTCAGCACCCCGGCCGGGATCAGGTCGCCGATCAGCGACATCAGGTAGTGGATCGACGCCGGCGTCTGCTCGGCCGGCTTGAGCACCACCGCGTTGCCGGCGGCCAGCGCCGGGGCGAGTTTCCAGACCGCCATCAGGATCGGGAAGTTCCACGGGATGATCTGCGCGACCACGCCGAGCGGCTCGTGGAAGTGGTAGGCGACGGTGTCCTCGTCCAGCTCACCGGCGCTGCCCTCCTGGGCCCGGATGGCGCCGGCGAAGTACCGGAAGTGGTCGATGGCGAGCGGGATGTCGGCCGCGAGTGTCTCCCGGACCGGTTTGCCGTTCTCCCACGCCTCGGCGACGGCCAGCTTCTCCAGGTTCTGTTCCATCCGGTCGGCGATCCGGTTGAGGATGTTCGCGCGTTCGGCGGGCGAGGTGCGGCCCCAGCCGGGGGCGGCGGCGTGCGCGGCGTCCAGGGCCTTCTCCACGTCCTCGGCGGTGCCCCGGGCGACCTCGGTGAAGACCTGACCGGTCACCGGGGACGGGTTGGTGAAATATCGGCCCTTGACCGGCGGGACGTACTCGCCGCCGATGTAGTGGTCGTAGCGGGACTGGTAGCTGACGATCGCGCCGTCGGAACCGGGCGGGGTGTAAATGGTCACAGGTCTCGCCTCCCTTTTCGGCGGGACCTTAGTTACGTGCACGTTGCAGCAACGTTGCACGCGTATTCGTGGGTCAGGGTGGCCACCCGGCGGGCGGCGACCGAGTCGGCCGGGGCCAGCGTCGCGTACGCCTCCCACAGGTCCAGGTCGTCGCCACCCCACGGGCTGTTCAGCCAGGTCTGCAACAGCCGCCGGTCACCGGAGATCAGGAGCGCGGTGCGCAGCCGGTGATCCAGCGAGCGGCGCAGCCGGACGATGCCCGGCGCGTCCGAGGCGGGCAGCAGCGGGCCGGCGTAGGCGGCCAGCGCCTCGGTGACCCGCCCGCCGTCCAGCAGCCGCAGCACCGTGCCGAAATCGGTCTCCAGCGCGGTGCGCAGCCGATAGGGCCGCGAGTCGAGCAGCTCCGGGCCGAGGAAGCGGCGCAGGCGGGACAGTTCGGCCCGGATCGTCACCGGGTTGACGTCGTCGCCGTACAGCTCGACACCCAGCTGATCGCCGGTGCGCCCCTCCGGATGCACGGTGAGCAGGGCCAGCAGCTCGGAGTGCCGGCGGCCGAGCCGCACCTGCCGGCCGTCCACCGCGAGGCGTGCCTCGTCCCGGCCGAGCGCCGCGACATGCGGTCCGCGGGCGACCGGTTCGACCGTGCGCAGGTACGCCTCCGCCGCCAGCGCGGTGGCCCGCACCAGGGCCAGGCTGTGCGGGTTGGCCAGGTGATCGCCGCCGGTCACGTCGATCGCCCCGAGCAGGCGGCCGGTGCCCGGGTCGTGCACCGGCGCCGCCGCGCAGGTCCACCGCTGCACCGGGTGGCTGAAATGCTCGGTCGCGAAGATCTGCAGCGCGTGGTCGACGGCGAGCGCGGTGCCCGGCGCGTTCGTCCCGGCGTGCGCCTCGTCCCAGCGGGCGCCGGGCACGAAGTTCATCGAGGCGGCCCCACGCAGGGTGGCCGGGTGGCCCTCCACCCAGAGCAGCCGGCCGTGCTCGTCGCAGACCGCCATCATGTGGTCGCCGTCCTCGGCCAGCCCGCCGAGCAGATCCCGGAAGATCGGCATGACCCGGGCCAGCGGGTGCGCCGACCGGTACGCCTCCAGGTCGTCGTCGGCCAGGTCGATCGGGGCGGTGTGGTCGGCGCCGATGAACGCGGCGGACCGCGCCCACGAGTCGGCGACCACCGTGCGCATCCGGTCCGGGTGCGGCTCGCCGGCCAGGAACCGCTCATGGGCGCGGCCGATCTGCCGGATCCGTTCGGCGGGATCGTCTCCGGGAGTCAGGGCAAGCCACGGGTTCACCGGCAGCACCTCCTGGCCCCATCGTGACCCGCGTCACGCCAGGTGACAACAGTCCCTACTCTTCGATCCGTGCAGCCCTGGCCCCGTACCGAAGAAGAAGCCCTCGCCGAGCAGGACCGCCTGCGGTCCCGGGTGATCGACGAACCCGGGCCCGAAGCCCCCGCCACCGTCGCCGGGCTGGACGTCGCCTACTCCCCGGACGATCAGCGGCTGGCCGCCGCGGTGGTGGTGCTCAACACCGCCGACCTCACGATCGCCGACACCGCCGTGGTCAAGGGCCGGCCCGCTTTCCCGTACGTGCCGGGCCTGTTCGCCTTCCGCGAGGTGCCCGCGCTGATGGACGCGCTGGACCGGCTGACCGTCCGGCCCGAGGTGCTGATCTGCGACGGGCACGGGCTGGCCCACCCGCGCCGCTTCGGCCTCGCCGCCCATCTGGGCGTGCTCACCGACCTGCCGTCGTTCGGCGTCGGGAAGACCCGGCTGGTGGGAGACTGGGATCCGGTCGGCGAGCCGCGCGGCGCACGGTCGGCGCTGATCGACGCGGGGGAGACGGTCGGCGCGGTGGTGCGTACCCAATCGGGGGTCAAACCGGTCTTCGTCTCGGTGGGGCACCGGATCGGCCTGGAGCGGGCCTGCGCGCTCACGTTGCGGCTGGCTCCGCGCTACCGGCTGCCCGAGACGACGCGGGCCGCGGACCGTGCCTGTCGCGATCTTCTGAGTTAACCGCCCGGCCGCGCGGTTAAAACCGTGGGGCGCGAGGTGCTCCGATACCCTCGGGCCAAAGGGGACTTTTCCTGAGGGGTGAGCAGTGTCTGATCTGTCGCAGATCATCAAGGCGTACGACGTGCGGGGGACCGTCCCGGACCAGTTCAACGAGACGGTGGCCCGGGCGATCGGCACGGCGTTCGTCGAGATGTTGCGGGAGTCCGGCGACGAGCCGGACCAGATCGTGATCGGCCACGACATGCGCGAGTCCGGGCCCGGCCTGGTCGCCGCGTTCGCCCGCGGGGTCAACGCGGCCGGCTGCGCGGTGATCAACATCGGTCTCGCCTCGACCGACCAGCTCTACTACGCCTCCGGCTCGCTGAACCTGCCCGGCGCGATGTTCACCGCCAGCCACAACCCCGCGCAGTACAACGGGATCAAGCTCTGCCGTGGCGGCGCCCGCCCGGTCGGCCAGGACAGCGGCCTGGTCATCGTCCGGCAGCGCGCCCAGCAGCTGCTCGCCGACCTGAACGCGGAGGCCGACGGCCCGTCCCGGGTGGAGACCCGGGACCTGCTCGCCGACTACGCGGCCCACCTGCGCTCGCTCGTCGACCTCTCCGGCATCCGCCCGCTCAAGGTCATCGTGGACGCCGGCAACGGCATGGGCGGCTACACCGTCCCGGCCGTGCTCGGTGACCAGGTGCTGCCGGCCCTGCCGCTGACCATCGTGCCGCTCTTCTTCGAGCTGGACGGATCGTTCCCCAACCACGAGGCCAACCCGCTCGACCCGAAGAACCTGGTCGATCTGCAGCAGGCGGTCCGGGAGCAGGGCGCCGACATCGGGCTCGCCTTCGACGGCGACGCCGACCGCTGCTTCGTGATCGACGAGAAGGGTGACCCGGTCTCGCCGTCCGCGATCACCGCGCTGGTCGCCGCCCGTGAGCTGGCCAAATTCCCGGGCAGCACGATCATCCACAACCTGATCACCTCGGCCGCGGTGCCGGAGATCATCACCGAGAACGGCGGGAAGCCGGTCCGCAGCCGGGTCGGCCACTCGTTCATCAAGGCCGAGATGGCCGCCACCAACGCGGTCTTCGGCGGCGAGCACTCGGCGCACTACTACTTCCGCGACTTCTGGTTCGCCGACACCGGCATGCTCGCCGCGATGCACGTGCTGGCCGCGTTCGGTGGCCAGGATCTGCCGCTGTCCGAGTTCGCCGCCGAGTACGAGCGGTACACCGCCTCCGGTGAGATCAATTCCACGGTGGCCGACGCGGGCGCGAAGATCGCCGAGGTGCGGGCCGCGTTCCCGGACGCCGCGGTGGACGATCTGGACGGCATGACCTTCCAGGTCGGCGACGGTGCCTGGTTCAATCTGCGGGCGTCCAACACGGAGCCGCTGCTGCGTCTCAACGTGGAGGCCCCGGACCCCGACCGCATGGCGAAACTGCGGGACGAGGTGCTCGCGATCGTTCGCGGATAGGATCGCCACGACCCAAGTTCTCGCGGCGATTAGGAGTACGTCGGTGGCGCTCGATCAGCAGTTGCTGGAGATTCTGGCCTGCCCGGACACGCATCACGCGCCCCTCGATTACGACGCCGGCGCGCAGACGCTGACGTGCACCGAGTGCGGCCGGATCTTCGAGGTCCGGGACGACATCCCGATCCTGCTCCTGGACGAGGCCCGGGAGCCGGCGACCGGGGGCGCCACGCCCGGGGAGCCCACGGCGATGGGTTCCGCGGACGCGGAGGAGGAGAAGAACTGATGGTCAGCCCACTGAGCGGATCCCCCGGGGTCAACGGCCACCGCGTCGCCGACGAGTCGTTGCTCAACGACGAGAAGTCGATGCTCGGCAACGACCCGGGCGGCATGCTGCGGGCCACCGCCTCGGCCGGCGCCCAGGTGCGCGAGTCGGCGGCGCTGTCCGCCGAGGTCGACCTGAGCATGCTGGCCGACGAGGGCCGCCCGCGCGCCGTGGTGGTGGCCGGCATCGGCACCGCCGGCCTGACCGGCAGCATCCTGTCCACGGTCGCCGGTCCGCGCTGCCCGGTGCCGATCATCGGCCACCGCAGCGCCGGCGTGCCCGGCTGGGTCGGCGCGGCCGACGTGGTGATCGCGGTCTCCGCGTCCGGCCGCAGCCCGGAGGCGCTGGCCGCGGCCGAGGCCGCGCACCGTCGCGGCGCCCGGCTGGTCGCCATCGGCAACCCCGGCTCCGAGCTGGAGGCGCTGGCCGAGCGGGCCCGCGCCCCGTTCATCGGGGTGCCCCGCCGGGCCCCGGCCCGGGCCACGCTCTGGGGCCTGACCATCCCGGTGCTCTTCGCCGGCCGGGCGCTGGGCATCGCGAAACTGGCCGAGGCGGACGTCGCCGAGACCGCCACCCGGCTCGACGCCGACGCCGAGCGCTGCCGGCCGGGCGCCGACTCGTTCGTCAACCCGGCGAAGGAGCTGGCCCTCGGGCTGGCCGGATCGGTGCCGATCGTCTGGGGGTCGTCCCCGCTGGCGACGGTGGCCGCCCGGCGCTTCGCCGACACCCTGGCCTCGAACGCGCGCTATCCGGTGATGGCCGGCGCCCTGGGCGAGGCCGGCCGGGGCCGGGTGGGCCTGCTGGACGGCGTCTTCGGCGGTCTGGCCGAGGGCACCCGGGACATCTTCGCCGACCCGGAGGAGGACGAGCAGAAGCCGACCCGGCTGCGGCTGGTGGTCTTCCGTGACGGTGGTCTCAATCCGGAGGACGACGCGGACGAGCCGGTGGCCGTGGAGGAGCGCCGGGCCGACGCGGTGCAGACGCTCGCCGAGCGGCGCGGGGTGCGTTGCGACGTGCTGACCGCGGAGGGCGGCTCGACGCTGGAGCGGCTGGCCTCGCTGGTCGCGGTGCCCGACTACGCGTCGCTCTACCTGGCGCTGGCGCACGGCCTGGACCCGATGGCGGTGCCGGCGATCAGCGAGATGAAGGAACTGTCCAACCCGCTGCCGGACGGCCTTCAGTAGGACCGGGGGAGAGGCGCCGGTGATCTCCGGCGCCTTTTTCCGCCCGGTTCGGCGGCGAAACCGGCTGGTGCATGATCGCCTGATAATTTGCCGGGTATGACCGTGTATCCGCTGACCGGAGTCATCCGGCCGTACGCCTGGGGGTCGCGGACCGCGATCGCCGAACTCCAAGGCCGCCCCACCCCCGCCGAGGGGCCGGAGGCGGAGCTGTGGCTCGGGGCGCATCCCGGCGACCCGTCCACCGTGCCCGGTCCGGACGGCCCGGTCGAGCTGACCCGGCTGATCGCCGACGACCCGGACGGTCAACTCGGCCCGGCCACCGCGAAGACCTTCGGGCCCCGCCTGCCGTACCTGATGAAGGTCCTGGCCGCCGGCGCCCCGCTGTCCCTGCAGGCCCACCCGGACGCCGAGTACGCCCGGGACGCCTACGCCCGGCAGGAGGCCGACCCGGCCCTGCCGAAGAACTACACCGACGCCCACCACAAGCCGGAGATGCTGGTGGCGCTCACCCCGTTCGAGGCGCTCTGCGGCTTCCGGGACCCGGCCACCGCCGCCACCGTGATCGCCGGATTCGGGCTGCCCCGTCTGGACCCGGTGGTGGACGTGCTGCGGGCCGGCGACATCGGCGCGGCGGTCCGCCTGCTGCTCACCTGGCCGGCCGAGGACCGGGACGCGCTGATCGCCGAGGTGGTGACCGCCGCGCTGCCCGGCGACGAGTCGCACCAGCTCGCGGTCCGGCTGGCCGCGCACTACCCGGGCGACCCCGGCGTGCTGGTGGCGCTGCTGCTCAACCTGGTCCGGCTGGCGCCCGGCGAGGCGATCTGGATGCCGGCCGGCAACCTGCACGCCTACCTGGACGGGCTCGGCGTGGAGCTGATGGCGGCCAGCGACAACGTGCTCCGCGGCGGCCTCACCCCGAAGCGGGTGGACGTGGACGAGCTGTTGCGGGTGCTGCGGTTCGAGGTGCTGGACGAGCCGCTGCTGCCGGCCGTCCCGGTGGCCCCCGGGGTGGACACGTGGCACGTCCCGGTGCCGGACTTCGCGCTGCACCGGATCGAGCTGGACGGCACCCGCCCGCCGATCGAGGTGCCGGCCGGCGGGCCGCGGATCGTGCTGTGCGCGGCCGGGACGGTCTTCGCCGGGCAGAGTGAGGACGGCACACCGGTCGAGCTGGCGCCCGGGACGGCGGCCTACGTGCCGGCCGGTGCCGGGGCGATCAAGGTGGCCGGCACCGGGCGGGTGTTCGTGGCGTCGGTGCCCGGGGCCGCGTCGTAGTCGCGGGGAATCCGCGCCATTTTCGAAAACGGCTTCCGCCGGGCCGGCCCGAATCGGGCCGGCCCGGCGGAGTCTTTTCTGCGAAGCCCTTCTGAGCTGCGGAAACAGTGGTGTCCACAGTGTGTATTCAGTGGACTTCGCCGATTTCTCGAACGGTGCACCCGGGTGCTTTCCGCCGGCTGCCGTCAATGGTGGGGCGCCCGATGCCGGTGGGTGCTGTCCGTCAGGTGGTGGGCGAGGGTCCTTCGAGCGGTGCGGATCGAAGGCAAAGATCCGAAATTTCTGGAAATTGCTTGACATAGTGGTTGCGGAGTGTGAATCTAAGAGCACGCAGCGTCATTGGTGATCGGGGGGTCCCACGGACGCGCGCGGTACCAAACCGGGGGGATGAACGGGGCGGCGGGCTCAGGCCTGTCGCCCCGTTCGCTATCCCCGGGCGTACACCATCGCGGGTTCCCTTGTTTTGATGGATTCCACCGGTCGAGGCCTTGCAAGTGCATCGGCACCTGTGCAACTTGCAATGAGGGCCCGCCGCGTCGATAGGGTGGGCCTCGTGGCGAGGCCGACGTCGACAGCACGCCGGGAGCTCGGGGGCGAACTGCGCCGGCTCCGCGGTGAGCGCCGCGCGGTCGACGTGGCGACGGCTCTCGGCTGGTCGGAGTCGAAACTCAGCCGGATCGAGACGGCGCACACCGGGATCACCGAGCCCGACCTGGACCGGCTGCTCACCCTCTACGGCGTCGCGGTCGAGGACCGCGGGCGGCTGCGCGACCTGGCCCGGCGAGGCAGGGCCCGGGCCTGGTGGACGCCGTACCGGTCGTCGGTGCCGGATCCGTACGACGAATACCTCGCGCTGGAGGCCGAGGCGGTGCGGATCTCGGAGTGGGAGACCCAGATCGTCCCCGGGCTGCTGCAGACCGACGAGTACGCCCGCGCGGTGATCGAGACCGGCGCCGACATCGACGACTCGGCGATCATCCAGCGCCGGCTCGCCCTGCGGATGGCCCGGCAGTCGACGCTGACCCGGGTGCCCCCGCCGATCCTGCGGATCGTCCTCGACGAGGGGGTGCTGCTGCGCCAGATCGGCGGCCCGGACGTGCAGCGCCGGCAGCTCGGCCGGCTGTTCGAGGCGAGCAGCCGGCCCGGTGTGGAGCTGACCGTCCTGCCGTTCGAGGCGGGCGCGCACGCCGGGCTGAGCGAGTCGTTCATGGTGCTGGAGTTCGCGGCCGGCACCCGCAATCCGGTGGTGCACATCGAAGGGCTGACCGGCGGCCTCTTCAGGGTGAAGCCGGAGGAGATCGACGTTTATCAAGACGCCTTCGATGACCTGCAGGAACGCTCTTTGTCGCCAGAAGACAGCCGAACGGTCATCGCTGAGACGAGGGAACGTCTGCCTCGGTGATCCGCTCCCCGTGGTTTCAATGGAAGTGCATTCCACGTGAAGGAGACGATCATGCAGGACACCATGCTGACCTGGCGCAAGAGCAGTCGCAGTGGCGCTGCCGGGCACTGTGTCGAAGTCGCCGAGGTGCCGGCAGCGGTGCTGGTGCGTGACTCGAAGGACGTCACCGGCCCGGTGCTGACCTTCGGCAACGGAGACTGGGCCGGTTTCATCGCCGGCGTCCGTTCCGGGGAGTTCGACCGGCCCGGCGCGTGATCCTGCGCTACGCGCCACGGGCGGTCCCGGACCGGGGCCGCCCGTTCTCCCGTCCCTCGGCGGGGGCTGTTTCCGCTGTTCGGGGGTAGGCTCCCCGACAAGATCGGCCCCCAGGTAACCCGAGGACGGGTATGACAGTGCAATATTGGACCGCATGAGAGCCCGGGTACTGGTCGTCGACGACGATCCCGCTTTGGCCGAGATGCTCGGCATCGTCCTGCGCAGTGAGGGTTTCCTGCCTTCGTTCGTGGCGGACGGTGAACGCGCCCTGGCCGCCTTCCGGGAGAACCGGCCGGACATCGTCCTGCTCGACCTGATGCTGCCGGGGATGAGCGGCATCGACGTGGCGCGGGCGATCCGGGCCGAGTCGGGGATCCCGATCGTCATGCTGACCGCCAAGAGCGACACCGTCGACGTGGTGCTGGGCCTGGAGTCCGGCGCCGACGACTACGTGGTCAAGCCGTTCAAGCCGAAGGAACTGGTGGCCCGGATGCGGGCCCGGCTGCGGCGGGGCGAGGACGCCGCGCCGGAGATGCTGACCATCGGCCCGCCCGGCAACCAGATCACCATCGACGTGCCGGCGCACACCGTCTCCCGCGACGGTGAGGAGGTCAAGCTCACCCCGCTGGAGTTCGACCTGCTCGTCGCGCTGGCCCGCAAGCCGCGTCAGGTGTTCACCCGCGAGGTGCTGCTGGAGCAGGTCTGGGGGTACCGGCACGCCGCCGACACCCGTCTGGTCAACGTGCACGTCCAGCGGCTGCGCGCCAAGATCGAACCGGACCCGGAGCGACCGGAGATCATCCTGACGGTCCGTGGTGTCGGCTACAAGGCGGGCACCGGCTAGGCCGCCGGAGCGGCTAACCTTGCCGCGAGATGCGTGCTCCCTCCTGGCTCCCCATGCCCGTGCGCCGTGCCCTCCGACCGGTGCGGCGCTACTGGCGTGTCCTCGCCCGGCACCTGACGCGATACTCGGCGCCGGTCCGCCGGGCCTGGCGCCGCTCGCTGCAACTGCGGGTGGTGACCCTCACCCTGCTCGCCTCCAGCCTGCTGGTCGGCACGTTCGGCGGCTTCATCGCCGACCGCAGCGCGGAGATCCTGCTGAGCCGGGCCGAGGAGGACGCCTCGGCCGCCATGGCCAAGAAGGTGGAGTACGCCCTCAAGCAGCTCACCCTCTACCCGCAGGCCCGTGACCCGGAGTTGCCCAGCGCGCTCGTCGACGTGGTCAACGACCTGTTCGACGGGGAGAACGCGGTCCGCGGCACCGCCATCATCTCGATCCGGGCCGAGCACCACCCGGACCTCGCGGCGGTCACCGTCCCGAAGAACGACACCAGTGACCTGATCACCCCGGAGATGATCAGCGCGGTCTCCGGCGACCGGGGTGGCCTGAACCGGCAGATCCGCACCGCCGAGATCAACGGCCAGACCGCGAAGTATCTGGTGTACGGCTCCCCGGTGCCGACCAAGTTCGGGCACGTCGAGCTGTACTACATGGTTCCGCTGACCAGTGAGGACCAGGACGCCAACCTGATCCGGGCCACCGTGCTGGCCACCGGCCTGGCCCTGGTGATCCTGCTCGGGGTGGTGGCCGGTCTGGTCACCCGGCTGGTGGTGACCCCGGTCCGGGTCGCCGCGCGGACCGCCCAGCGGCTCTCGGCCGGCCTGCTCGACCAGCGGATGAAGGTCGACGGCGAGGACGACCTGGCCCTGCTGGCCGCCGCGTTCAACCAGATGGCCGCCAACCTGCAGCGCCAGATCGTCCGGCTGGAGGAGATGTCGCGCCTGCAACGGCGGTTCACCTCGGACGTGTCGCACGAGCTGCGGACGCCGTTGACGACCGTACGGATGGCGGCGGATCTGATCTTCTCCGAGCGCGACGAGTTCGATCCGGCGGTGGCCCGCAGCGCCGAGTTGCTGCAGGCCGAGCTGGACCGGTTCGAGGAGCTGCTCACCGACCTGCTGGAGATCAGCCGGTTCGACGCCGGGTTCGCCGCCCTGGACGCCGAGCACAGCGACCTGGTGCCGATAGTGGAACGGGTCGCCGAGCGGCTCACCGGCCTCGCCGACCGGGTCGGGGTCACCCTGGAGCTGAACCTGCCGGACACCCCGGTGATCGCCGAGGTCGATCCGCGGCGGGTCGAGCGGGTGCTGCGTAACCTGGTCGGCAACGCGGTCGAGCACGGTGAGGCCCGGCCGGTGCAGATCACCATGGCGACCGACGGCGCGGCGGTGGCGATCACCGTCCGCGACCACGGCATCGGGCTGAAACCGGGCGAGGAGCGCCTGGTGTTCAACCGGTTCTGGCGGGCCGACCCGTCCCGGGCCCGGCAGACCGGCGGGACCGGCCTCGGCCTGTCCATCAGCGTCGAGGACGCCCGGCTGCACGGCGGCTGGCTGGAGGCCTGGGGTTCGCCCGGCGAGGGCGCCCAGTTCCGTCTGACACTGCCGGTGCGCGCCGGTGACCGGCTGGTCGCCGCGCCGCTGCCGCTGATCCCCCGGGACCGCACCGCGGAGGTGAGCTGAGGATGCTCCGTCGTTCGCTGGCCGGCGTCACCATGGTCGTGCTGCTGCTGGGTGGCTGCGGCATCCCGGACCAGTCGGGGGTGACCGAGCTGGGGCCCGGCCCGTCCACCGGCACCTCCTCCGGCGACGGCAGCTCCCGGGCCCGGGTCACCCGCGACTCGACGAGCGACCGTCAGCTGTTCGTCAACAACTACCTGCGGGCGGCGGCCGGCGACGCCGAGGGCGCGCTGGAGCGGGTCCGGGAGTACATGTCGGCGTCCGCGCGGACCGAGTTCAACGCCCCGGCCCAGCCCCGGGTGATCCGCCTGACCGACGATCCGCTGATCAACCAGGACCAGGTGACGATCTACTACGAGCTGATCGGCACGCTGGCCAAGAACGGCTCGCTGGACCCGGCCACCGAGACCACCGAGGGTCAGTACGAGATGACCATCGCCGAGGTCACCGGGGACGGGCTGTACGTGACCAGCGCCCCGCCGTTCCTGCTGCTCACCGACACCGCGCTGGACGACTTCTACGAAGAGCGGACCATCTACTTCTGGAACACCGAGCACACCGCCCTGGTGCCGGACGTGCGCTACCTGCTCAGTGACGTGCCGGACGAGCAGGAGCCGACGATCATCCTGGGCTGGCTGATCAACGGCCCGGCCACGTGGCTGGAGGACGCCGTCGAGGCCCTGCCGGACGGGACGAAACTGCAGGGCAACGTGCCCGCGATCCGCAACGACCAGCTGGAGATCGCGCTGAGCGCGCAGGCCGTGCCGACCAAGGACGCCGAGGCGGCGATGGAACGGCTGCGGATCCAGCTGCAGTGGTCGCTGCGCCGCCTGCTGCCGGAGTTCCTGGACCTGAAGATCGGCCACCAGGAGCCCCGCCGCTACTCCGGTGTCGACTACCTGGACAGCAACCCGGCGAACCGTCTGGTCAGCACCCCCGACCGGTACGTGATCTACGACCGCACCATCCGCCGGCTGGCCGAGCGGCGGGTGCCCGATTCGGACCGGGGGACGCTCGACACCGTCCCCGGGCTCTCCACCGACGACAACAAGGACGTCTCCCGGGCCGCGCTGAGCATGTCCGGGACGCTGATGTACGCCGCGCTGGTCACCGGCTCCGGCAAGTCCGAGCGGCTCCGGGTGGGCGGCGCGCCGGGCGGCGAGACGATCGCGCTGCGGGAGGTCACCGGGCTGCCCGCCGGGATCGGCTACCCGGTCTGGGCGATCACCCCGGACAACCGGGTCGACGGCGCGGTCGGGCTGGTCATCGCGGGCGGCAACCTGTGGCGGTTCCGCGCCCAGGGCGGCCCGGCCCAGCAGGTGGCCTGGCCGGGCGAGGGCGGGCAGATCAGCTCGGTCACGGTCGCGCCGGACGGGCACCGGGTGGCCCTCGTCGTCGGCGGCCGGCTCTACCGGGCGGTGCTCACCATCAGCGGTGACGGGCTGGCCCTGACCGGCACCCAGCAGCTCGACCCGCCGTTCAAGACGGTCACCGCCGTCGACTTCAGCGGCGAGGGCTGGCTCACCGTGGGCGGCGAGCGCTACGACAACGGCCGTGTCGCGATCATGAACGTGTCGATCGACGGGGCGTTGCAGCTGCCGGTGCTGTCGGACATCGGCAAGAGGTCGGTGGACTACGTGACGTCCTATCCGGCGAACCCGTCGTCCAGCCGGCCGAACGGCGGTTCGGTGCTCTACTCCACGGGCACCGACGCCTGGGAGGCGCTGTCCACCAACGTCGAGATCACCGCGGCCGACCTGGCCGGGCCGGCCGGGCAGCAGCGGGACGGTCTGGTGCCGTCCGCGCCGCTGTTCCTGAACTGAGCCGATGGTCCTCGCCGAGTTGGCCGACCTGGTGCTGCCGGGAGCCTGCGCGGGATGCGGGGCCGAGCGGGTGCGCCTCACCGGTGGGGCGTGCGCGGCCTGTGTGACGGAGCTGGAGTCGCTGCGCCCGCGGACCGCGCTGCCGAGCCCGCCTCCGATCGGATTCCCGCCCTGTGTGGCGGTGGGGACCTATGCCGGGGCGTTGCGCGGGGCGCTGCTGGCGTACAAGGAGAAGGGCCGGCACCGGCTGGCCCGGCCGCTCGGTGTGCTGCTGGCCGGCGCGGTCGCCGAGATCGCGCCCCGGGACCGGCCGGTGTTCCTCGTCCCGGTGCCGTCCACCGCGGCGGCCCGGCGGGAACGGTTCGGCGACCACATGGCCCGGCTGGTGGGTCACGCGGCCCGCCGATTACAGGACTCGGGCTGGCGGGTGAACGTCGTACAACCGCTCCGTGCCCTTCCCCGCCCTGACTCAACGTCACTCGATACATCCGAACGGGCTACCGTAGCTGTCAATTCGCTGCGAATGACGCCCCGAATCGGCAATCTGCGGCGCGACTCCGGATCACGAGGCACGCTTGTGGTGGCGGATGACATCGTCACCACCGGGGCCACACTGGCCGCGGTGGCACGCCGGTTCGAGGAGGCGGACATGCAGGTCACCGGTGCCGCAGTGCTCGCAGCGACACAGTTGCGCAGATCTCGACCGGGCATTCGCCTGTGACCTGGGCCGGACCTGCCGATAGAGGCGAAGGTCAGCCTTCCGGTATCCCGAACGAGGGGTGACTGGCGGGCAGAGGCAGGTTAGCGTCTAGGTGACGAGGGTAAGCGGACAAACTTACCCGCCACCGGGAGCGTATTCGCCGCACCGGAAAGGAGTCGTCTCACTCTCATAGGCCGCGTTCGTTGGCTGATCGCGACGCGGCGTTCATCACCCAGTTGGCGGTTGCGCCGGGCATCGGCGCCCGCAAGCACAAACGTTGGGGGAGGTCACGAGTGGACATTGTCGTCAAGGGCCGCAACGTAGAGGTTCCCGACCACTATCGAGAGCATGTCGCCGAGAAGCTGAGCAAGGTCGAACGTTACGACCAGAAGCTGATGAGGGCCGACGTGGAGCTCTTCCACGAACGCAATCCGCGACAGTCCGACACCTGCCAGCGTGTCGAGATCACGGTCATGACCAAGGGGCCGGTCGTTCGGGCCGAGGCCCAGGCGCAGGATTTCTACGCAGCCCTGGACTGCGCGATCAACAAACTGGACGCCCGGTTGCGCCGCTCCGCCGACCGGCGCCGGGTGCATCGTGGACGGCACGCACCGGTGTCGGTGGCCGCCGCGACCGCGAACCTCCCCACCGATCTGATGACCAACGGGCGGACAGCGACCCTGACCGAGCCCGTCCTCGACGCGGATCCGACGGAACACGACGGGGATCAGCCGTGGCGCATCGTGCGGGAGAAGGAGCACTCGGCCGAGCCGATGACCGTCGACGACGCCCTCTTCCAGATGGAGCTCGTCGGCCACGACTTCTACCTGTTCCATGACAAGGAGAGCGGGCGGCCCAGCGTCGTCTACCGCCGCCGTGGTTACGACTACGGCATCCTCAGCCTAGGCATGTAGGCCCGGCTCACCGTCGCCGGAGGCCTGCGCGAGCAGGTCTTCGGCGAGGAGCACGTAGCAGAGGTTGTCGTGCCGGGTGCCGTCCGGTCCGGGCAGCCGCAGCCGCTGATACGCCTCGCGGGTGAAGCCGGCCTTCTCCAGCACCCGCTGCGAGCCGACGTTCGTCGGCAGCACGCCCGCGGTGAGACGGACGACGTCCGTCTCCGCGAAGACCCAGAGCGCCAGCAGCTGCGCGGCCCGGGTGGTCAGACCCTTTCCGCGGTACGCCGGGAGCGTGCTGTACCCGATCATGGCCTGGGACAGTGCCGGCTCGGTGTAGAACAGGCAGATGCCCCCGGCCGGCTCACCGCTCGCCAGGTCGACGATGACCAGGTCGGCCCGGGTGCCGGCCAGCCAGTGCGCCTCGACTCGCGCGCAGCGCCGCTGGATCTCCGCCGCGCTCTTGCGCACCGGCGGCACCGTGGTGGCGATCACGTCCGGATCGCCGTGCAGCCGGCGGTAGAAGTCGATGTCCGTCGCCCGCAGCGGCCGCAGTGCGATCACCTCGTCGGACAGCTCGCCGCCGGGCAGGTCGGGCAGCAGGCGTGGGACGGGCTCCTCCGGGTCGCCGCTCAGCCGGGAGTAGACGAGCGTCTCCGGATCGCCGCGGCGGACCGACTCGCGGGTGTAGCCGGCGGCCAGGGCGACCCGCTGGGCCGCCACGTTCTCCCAGCCGATCCGCATCTCCAGCCGGTCCCGCCGGGTCAGCGCGGCCCGGCTGAACGCGCGCACCGCGGCGGTCGCCACCCCGCGCCCGCGGGCCTCCGGCACCACCTCGACGGTCAGCAGGCCGTGTTCCAGTCCGATCCGGCCGAGGACGCCGCCGGTGCGCCGGTCGACGATCGCGCCGTCCCGGACGTGGATTCCGCCGTCACCCGCGTCCTCCGGCCGTACTTCGGTGTTCTGATCCACAGGGCCCATCCTCTCCGGGACGCGCCCGGCCGCCAAACACGTTTCGAACAAGTCGAAGGCTGCGCTGTCAGCGAACTTCCGGGAGTCTTTCGCCCTGTTTGCGAGTTTCCCCGGAGGCCAGGGTCACAGGTCCGGGGCGAAGGTGCCTACGATGGTTCGGCAGACTGTCTAGGGGAGCGTTGACCCGTGTCGATATTGGAAAAGATTCTTCGCGCCGGCGAAGGCCGCATGGTGCGACGGCTCAAGGCGATCGCGGACGCGGTCAACTCGATCGAGGACGACTATGTCGATCTCACCGACGACGAGTTGCGCGAATGCACCCAGCAGTTCAAGGAACGCTACGAGGAGGGTGAGTCACTCGACTCGCTGCTCCCCGAGGCGTTCGCGGTGGCCCGGGAGGGCGCCAAGCGGGTGCTCGGCCAGCGTGCCTACGACGTCCAGCTGATGGGCGGCGCAGCCCTGCACTTCGGCAACATCCCGGAGATGAAGACCGGTGAGGGCAAGACCCTGACCGGTGTGTTCCCGGCCTACCTCAACGCGTTGAGCGGCAAGGGCGTGCACATCATCACGGTCAACGACTACCTCGCCCAGCGCGACGCCGAATGGGTCGGCCGGGTGCACGGGTTCCTCGGCCTGACCGTCGGCGTGATCCTGCCGAACCGGCCGGCCGCCGAGCACCGCGCCGCCTACGAGTGCGACATC
The DNA here is from genome assembly GCF_050589265.1 of Actinoplanes sp. G11-F43. Lineage (NCBI taxonomy): Bacteria > Bacillati > Actinomycetota > Actinomycetes > Micromonosporales > Micromonosporaceae > Actinoplanes > Actinoplanes sp. G11-F43. The sequence goes on along the minus strand of NZ_JBNZCE010000015.1, from coordinate 282,045 downwards.
ACGTACGGGACGAACAACGAGTTCGGCTTCGACTACCTGCGTGACAACATGGCCTGGTCGAAGACCGAGCTGGTGCAGCGCGGCCACAACTTCGCGATCGTCGACGAGGTGGACTCGATCCTCATCGACGAGGCGCGGACCCCGCTGATCATCTCCGGCCCGGCCGAGCACTCCGCCCGGTGGTACGGCGAGTTCGCCCAGATCGTCAACCGGCTCCAGCCCGGCAAGGACGGCGAGGGCGACTACGAGGTGGACGTCGCCAAGCGCACCGTGGCCATCACCGAGCGCGGCGTCGGCAAGGTCGAGGACCGGATCGGCATCGACAACCTGTACGAGTCGGTGAACACCCCGCTCGTCGGCTACCTCAACAACGCGATCAAGGCCAAGGAGCTCTACAAGCGCGACAAGGACTACATCGTCAGCCCCGAGGGCGAGGTCCTGATCGTCGACGAGTTCACCGGCCGCATCCTGCACGGCCGCCGCTACAACGAGGGCATGCACCAGGCCATCGAGGCGAAGGAGGGGGTGGAGGTCAAGCAGGAGAACCAGACCCTGGCGACCGTCACCCTGCAGAACTACTTCCGGCTGTACGACAAGCTCGGCGGCATGACCGGTACCGCGCAGACCGAGGCCGGCGAGTTCAACAGCGTCTACAAGGTCGGCGTGGTGTCCATCCCGACCCACCGGCCGATGATCCGCGTGGACCACCCGGACGTCATCTACAAGACCGAGCGGGCCAAGTTCAACGCCGTCATCGAGGACATCGCCGAGCGGCACGCCACCGGCCAGCCGGTCCTGGTCGGCACCGTCTCCGTGGAGAACTCGGAGATCCTCTCCCAGCTGCTGCGCCGCAAGGGCATCCCGCACAGCGTGCTGAACGCGAAGTACCACGCCCAGGAGGCGACGATCATCGCCCAGGCCGGGCGGAAGGGCGCGGTCACCGTCGCCACCAACATGGCCGGCCGTGGTACGGACATCCTGCTCGGCGGCAACGCCGAGTTCACCGCCGCCGCCGAGCTGCACCAGCGCGGACTCGACCCGGTGGAGAGCCCCGAGGAGTACGCCAAGGCCCTCGAGGAGATCCTCCCGCAGGTCAAGGAGGCCACCTCGGTGGAGGCCGCCGACGTGCAGGCCGCCGGTGGCCTCTACGTGCTCGGCACCGAGCGGCACGACTCCCGCCGCATCGACAACCAGCTCCGCGGCCGCTCCGGCCGGCAGGGCGACCCGGGCGAGTCCCGGTTCTACCTGTCGCTGCAGGACGACCTGATGAAGCGGTTCCGGGCCGGCGCCGTCGAGGCGGTGATGGAGCGCTTCAACATCCCCGAGGACGTTCCCATCGAGTCGAAGATGGTGAGCAAGCAGATCCGCAACGCGCAGACCCAGATCGAGGCGCAGAACGCGGAGATCCGCAAGAACGTCCTCAAGTACGACGAGGTCATGAACAAGCAGCGCACGGTGATCTACGCCGAGCGCAAGCGGGTCCTCGACGGCGAGGACATGCACGACCAGATCACCAACATGATCTCGGACGTGATCTCGGACATCGTCACCGCCGCCACCGCCGACGGCTTCGCCGAGGACTGGGACCTGGAGCAGCTCTGGGTCAACCTGCGCCGCCTCTACCCGGTCGGGATCACCGTCGAGGAGGCCACCGAGGCGTCCGACGGCGAGAAGGGCACCATCGACCAGGACTTCCTGATCAAGCTGCTCTCCGAGGACGCGCTGAAGGCGTACCGGGCCCGCGAGGAGGAGCTCGGCTCCGAGGCGATCCGCGAGCTGGAGCGTCAGGTGCTGCTCGCGGTCATCGACCGTAAGTGGCGTGAGCACCTCTACGAGATGGACTACCTGCAGGAGGGCATCTCCCTGCGGGCCTACGCGCAGCGCGACCCGGTGGTCGAGTACCAGCGCGAGGGCTTCGACATGTTCAACCAGATGATGGAGGGCATCAAGGAGGAGGCGGTCGGTTTCGTCTTCAACCTGGAGGTCCAGGTCGAGGAGGCGCCCACCGTCAGCGTCGACCCGTCGCAGGCGTTCGCCCTGCCCAAGGTCATCGACGGCGAGGCCGAGCCGGTGCCGGACGACGAGCCGGTCGAGCCGACCTCGGGCGTCGAGGTGCACGCGAAGGGTCTCGGCGGTCCCGGCCGCCCGCAGAACCTGCAGTACACCGCCCCCACCATCGACGGCGAGGCCGGCGCGGGCCGCCCGCAGATCCGCCAGGAGCAGGGCCCGGTCCAGATCGGCCCCGGCGGCTCCCCGGTCCCGGCCAGCCCCGCCCACACCGGCGCCGGCACCCGGGGCCGCCACTCCGCCGACCAGCCCGAGTCGAACGGCCCGTCCCGTAACGCGCCGTGCTACTGCGGCTCGGGCAAGAAGTACAAGCGCTGCCACGGAGCCCCCGGCAACGCCTGACCCGGCACCACTTCAGAACGGCCCGCGACCCCGGTCCCACCGGCGGCTCGCGGGCCGTTCCGCGTTCCTGTCCCCGCTGGTTCCGGTCGTGTCCACGGCTCGCGGGCCGTTCCGCGTTTCCGTCCCCGCTGGTTCCGGTCGTGTCCACGGCTCGCGGGCCGTTCCGCGTTCCCGTCCCCACCGGCTCCGGTCCTGCCCACGGCTCGTCGGCTGTCCGCGTGCCGTTTCCGCCCGCCCTCTGCCGCCATTCGCGTCCCGGGCGGTCGCACCTCCGGGCCCGGGACGGCCGCCGCTGAGATCGCTGCCGGCCGCCCCGGGAATCGATCGGGGAACCCGGTGCCGGGCCGGGCGCTCAGATGATCAGGAGGGTGGTGGCGGTCCAGGTCTGCTGGTGCAACTCCAGGCGGAAGGCCATCGCCCAGGTGCGGTCGCCGGTCACCAGGGTCACCGCTGCCTCGACGGCGCCGGTGCGGGGCTCGCACAACATCACCTTGAGGACGGCGACCGGTGCGGGGCGGGCCGGGCGGCGTGGGCCCGGATGGGCGGCCTTGCGCAGCTCGGTGACCCGGCGGGCGCCGGCCAGACCCTGTGCGACCACATCGGCCGCCTCCGAGGGCAGGGCCAGCCTGCGCAGGTGGGCGGCGGGCCGGAATCCGTTGAGGACCTCGACACACATCCGCACGAACCGGCGGACCGCGAGCCGGGCGTCGCCGGACGCCCCGGCGACGGGCGGAACCTCCGGACGCGGCATCACCAACGGCGGCGGCCCGGTCCGCGTGGGCCCAGATCTTGTTCCGGTCCGTGTGGGCTCAGAGGTTGTTCCGGCCCGTGCGGGCCCAGACGCTGCTCCGGCCCGCGCGGGCCGGAACGGCGCTTCAGTCCGCTCCAGGTCCGACGGCGCCCCGGCCCGGGCGAATCCAGACCGCGTCTCGTCCGGCGCCGGCCCTGACGGTGACCCGCCGGCCTCTGCCGGCCCTGACAGCAATCCGGCCCGCGCCGACCCTGACGGCGACCCGCCGGCCTGCGCTAGGCCCGACGGCGACCCGGCCCGCGCCAGACCCGATGGTGTCTCGGTGTGCGGCAGGCCGGACGGTGACCCGGGCTGTGGTGCTGTCGGCGGTGGTGGGGTGGAGCGGCGCCGGGCGGGTGGCCAGTCGCGGACGACCGGGGACGGCCAGTCCAGAGCCGCCGGTTCGTCGTCGAAGGGGGGTTCATACCGGGGAACCGGGCGCAGGCGGATCGCCGGCCGGGGCCCGGTGGGTGCAATCTCGACCCTCGACCGCATCGCCACCGCCAATCCTTGCGTTTGCCTCCGTTTGCTTTCGACAGCCTGAATCCTGCTCGGTCTCCGGGCGGCCGGTCAACCGCCGCTCATCGATCCGGGAAATGCGGCGAATGCCACCCGCCGGTCATTCCGGATCGCGCTCGGTCAGCGGGTTGTCGCGGACCCAGGCGGCGGTTTCGGCATACTTCTCCTGGATGTATTTCTCCAGCTGGGCGCGCTCGACACGCCACTGGCCGCGCCCGCCGATCTTGATCGCGGGCAACTCGCCGCCACGGACCATGTGGTAGACCTGCGAGTCCGAGACGTTGAGCTCGGCGGCCACGTCGGACAGCAGCAGGAAACGGGGCTCCGGCATCGGCCCTCCTTTCGGCAGCCTCAGTTTGCCACCGTTTGCCGCCGGGGAACCATGCCGCACCCGCGCCACCACGATCCGGAGACTCCTGGTGGAATGGTGGGTCCCCGGGCCGAGATGACGGTGTACTGTGCTCGCCCGACCGTGCCACACGCAGGAGGAAACGACCGTGCCGATCACCGACCAGGTCCGGGTCTACATCCCGGCCACGCTGCCGATGCTCGCCGCCCTGCGGGCCGGAGGGCAGTTCGGCGATCGGACCACTGTCGCGCACGCGGTGACGCCGGGGCTGCGGGAGTGGTATGCGGAGGGTGACGAGGAGGAGCTGGAGTACGTCGCCTTCACCCGTGCCGCCCAGGCCGCCCTCCAGCTGTTGCGCCACGATCCGGCCGCGCCGCGCCGCCGGGTGGTGCTGTCGGCTGACGTACCGGCGGCCGGTCTGGTCCGGGAGGACGTCGAGCTGGGGGCGAGCACCGTCCGGGTGCCGCTGCCGGGGCTGTCCGGGCTGGCCAGCATCCACGTCGACGGCACCGACGCGACCGACGCGGTCTCGGCCGCCGTGGACGCGGTCGAGGAGGCCCTGGCCGGCGACGCGGACGCCCAGTTCACCGTCGACGGTGCCGAGGATCACGAGCTGGAGTGGTACGCGGTCTCCGAGCTGGACGAACTGCTCTGATCCACGGCCCCGGGCCGGGGCGGGCGGAAGCCTCAGTCGGACGCCGAGGACGGAGCGGCGGCCGGGGAGTCCGGGGCGGTCGTGTCCTCCGTCTCGTCCTCGTCGTCGGCCGGGGTCATCGAGCGGCCGACCGCGAACAGCGCGGTCAGTGTGCCGGCGAAGAGGACGATCAGGCCGTTGTTGAGGCGGGCGGTGCTGAGCATCTGCTGGACCGCCTGCTCCAGCTCGCTGACCTTGCCGGCCAGTTCGAGCACCTGGGCGCCGGCGGTGCGGGACAGCAGCTCGGCGACCACGAGCAGGATGCCGGGGCCGGCGCCGGCCAGCGCATACATCGGCCAGCGCAGGTCGCCGCCGGTGCGGCGCCGGACGCGGCGGACCATCATGTACGCGATGAGGCCGGCCGCGAGGCCGCTCAGTGCCGCCTGGCTGTAGGAGAACCACTGTGCCGCGTTGGCGGAGGACTCGGTGTCACCGGCGCCGAAGATCTCCAGCACCGGCTCCTGGAACAGGTTGAGCACGAATCCGATCAGGAAGACGCCGACCGACGCGGCGGTGGCTCCGGCGACGACGGCCGGCATCCGCAGGCCGGCCAGCGCACCGCCGATGGTGGCGGCGGCGGCCACGGTGCCACCGACGATCGCGTACATCGAACCGGCGGTGTTGATCGTGATCATGGTGGCCGCGGCGGCCAGGCCGACCAGCAGGCCGGCTCCGGTGGCGACGGCGAAGCGGGTGGTGGCGCCGAGCGGCCGGCGGCCGCTGATCAGGGTGAGGGCGAGCAGGGCCACCGCCGCGCCGGCGGCCAGGCAGGCGGAGACCGCACCGGGCAGCGCGTACGCCGTGGAGGTGACCTCCATGATGGCGTCCGCCCGGCTGGTGATGGTGGCGCGGGCCGACCAGAGCATCGCGCTGGCCCAGCCGAGGGCGGCCACCGTGAGCAGCACGGCGGTGAGCCGGGACTCCTCGACGGTCTCGGGCGCGGTCTGGCGGTCTGTCATGGAGGTCAGGGTAACCGGCGAAGCTGCGCACCCCCGACCGGCCGCCGCCGGGGTGGCCGCCGGAACGCGACGATGGACAAAAGCCTCAAGTTGATCTTTATGGCGCGAGCGGGTCGTGACGCCATTTGCGGATAGGGTGATTGTCTCGTTTTGCGGGTCGTTTCGCGAAGTTTGCAAGACTTCCTGCCCGCAACGGTTTGTCTGACCGTTTATCTGCGCCATATTACCTGGTCAACGCAGTTTTTCGCGGTGAAACGCCCGATCTGCTCGCTCGTTGTCGGACTGTCTGTGCGGGACAGTCGTTTGTGGAGGCGCAAACTGGACGGATCGGGCTAAATCCTGGACGGCGGCGCGACAAAGTGGCAGCTTAGAAGGCATGCCCGACTTCCAAATCAATCCGACGGCGGCTGCCCTCCTCGGCCTCCTCCATGAGGGGGCGATGACCGGCGGTCAGCTGATGGCGGCTGCCGAACGCCGCCTCGGGCCCTACTGGTCGATGACGCGGAGCCAGGTCTACCGCGAACTACCCGTACTGGCCGAAATGGGTTATGTCCGGCTGGGTAAGCCGGGGCCCCGGTCCAGCCAGCCGTACGCCATCACCGCTTCCGGGAAACGTGCCTTCAGCCGCTGGCTCGCCGAGTCCCCGGGCCGCGACGCGCTGCGCAACCCGGTGGCCCTGCGGGTCGCCTTCGGCCAGCAGCACTCCGGGGATCAGCTGCAGACGCTCTACACCACGGCGAATCAGTACCACTCGGAGGCCATGACGATGGCCAAGGAGCAGGCCAAGGAGGCGAAGAAGAACGGCGACCCGTTCGGCGCGGCGGCGCTGGAGTTCGCGGTCGCCTATCACAAGGCCGCACTCACCTGGCTCAAAGCCGCTCCGACGGGTTGAACGGACCGCCCCGGCCAGATTGCTGGCCGGGCGGCGTAGTCTTGAGTGTCGTGACCGCTGCCGACTTTCCCGAGCAACTGAAGTCCCTCGACGCGACCCTGCGCAACATCGAGAACGTCCTGGACGTCGAGAAGCTGCGCCGGGACAAGGCGGACCTCGAGGAGCAGGCCTCCGCACCGGACCTCTGGGACGACCAGGCCCGCGCGCAGGAGGTCAACAGCCGTCTGGCGTACATCTCCGGGGAGATCTCCAAGCTGGAGCGTCTGCGGGGCCGTCTGGACGACGCCGGTGTGCTGCTGGAGCTGGCCGAGGCGGAGGGGGACGCCGACTCGGTCGCCGAGGTCGGCACGGAGCTGGCCACGCTGACCAAGGCGATCGAGGAGATGGAGGTTCGCACCCTCCTCTCCGGGGAGTACGACTCCCGTGAGGCCCTGGTGTCGATCCGGGCCGGCGCCGGCGGGGTGGACGCGGCCGACTTCGCCGAGATGCTGATGCGGATGTACATGCGCTGGGCGGAGCGGCACGGCTACCCGACCGAGGTCTACGACACCTCCTACGCGGAGGAGGCCGGCCTCAAGTCGGCGACCTTCACGGTCAAGGTGCCGTATGCGTACGGCACGCTCGGCGTCGAGTCCGGCACCCACCGCCTGGTGCGGATCAGCCCGTTCGACAACCAGGGCCGCCGGCAGACCAGCTTCGCCAGTGTCGAGGTGATGCCGGTGGTGGAGCAGACCGACTCGATCGAGATCCCGGAGAACGAGCTGCGGGTCGACGTCTACCGGTCGTCCGGCCCGGGTGGGCAGAGCGTCAACACCACCGACTCGGCGGTCCGGCTGACGCACATCCCGACCGGCATCGTGGCGTCCTGCCAGAACGAGAAGTCGCAGCTGCAGAACAAGGCGGCCGCGATGCGGGTGCTGCAGGCCCGGCTGCTGGAGCGCAAGCGCCAGGAGGAGGAGGCCAAGATGGCCGGCCTCAAGCTGGACACCACCGGTTCATGGGGCGACCAGATGCGTTCGTACGTTCTGCACCCGTACCAGATGGTGAAAGATCTGCGCACCGAGTTCGAGGTCGGCAACCCTTCGTCGGTCTTCGACGGCGATGTGGACGGCTTCATCGAGGCGGGCATCCGCTGGCGTAAGCAGAATCAGCTCGCCGGCTGAGGTCGACAGTGACCGAGCGCAACCCTTCCTGAACGTTCCGTCAGGCGGGGTTGCGCTCGTTTCTGCCGTTACCGCAGCTCGTGAATATTCCCGACCCCGGCGGGGTTGGCGATTTCGTTACACCGCGTAGACTCCTGTCCCGTGATTCAGCTCGAGAACGTGACGAAGACGTACCCGAAGGCGTCTCGGCCGTCGTTGGACAATGTCAGCGTCGGGATCGAGAAGGGTGAGTTCGTCTTCTTCATCGGTCCCTCCGGTTCCGGCAAGTCGACGATCGTCAAGCTGCTCTTGAAAGAGGTGCAGGCGACCAGCGGCAAGGTGGTGGTGAACGCCAAGGACGTCACCTCCCTGCGCGCCTGGAAGGTGCCGCACTTCCGTCGTTCCATCGGTTGTGTGTTCCAGGATTTCCGGCTGCTGCCGAACCGCACCGCCTACGAGAACGTCGCGTTCGCTCTCGAGGTGATCGGCAAGACCAAGGCCGTGGCGCGCCGGGTGGTTCCCGAGGTGCTCGAGCTGGTCGGTCTGGGTGGTAAGGAGCACCGCTACCCGAACGAGCTCTCCGGTGGTGAGCAGCAGCGTGTCGCGGTGGCCCGGGCCTTCGTGAACCGGCCGCTGATCCTGCTGGCCGACGAGCCCACGGGTAACCTCGACCCGGACACCTCGGTCGAGATCATGCGGCTGCTGGACCGGATCAACCGGACCGGCACCACCGTGGTGATGGTCACCCACGACTCCAACATCGTCAACCAGATGCGCCGCCGGGTCATCGAGATCGAGAGCGGACGTATCGTCCGGGACCAGGCGCGCGGTGTCTACGGATAAGCCCGGCTCCGCCCCCGAAACAAACTCTGAAGCAGTGCCACGCGGAGTCCCGGAAGGATCCCCCCGATGCGCGTGAAGTACGTACTCAACGAGGTCCTGGTGGGCCTGTGGCGAAACGTCACGATGACGATCGCCATGATCATCACCATGTCGGTCTCGTTGTTCATGCTGGGCGCCTCCGTCCTGCTGTACATGCAGGTCGACCAGATGAAGGACTACTACTACGGCAACATCCAGGTCTCGGTCTTCCTGAACGACGACGTCACCGACGCGCAGAAGGCGACGATCGATCAGGCGATCGAGAGCAGCAATCTGGTCATCGACAAGCAGTACGAGAGCAAGGAAGACGCGCTCAAGCGTTTCCAGAAGCTCTGGGCGGACTCCCCGGACTTCGTCAACGCGATCAACGCGGACAGCCTGCCGGAGTCGTACCGGGTCAAGCTCAGCGATCCGGAGAAGTACGAACAGTTCGCCAAGGTGATCGAGGAACTGCCCGGGATCCGGCAGATCATCGACCAGCGCGAGTTGCTGGAGAAGGTCTTCGAGATCTTCAACGCGATCCAGCTCGGCGCGCTCGGTGTCGCCATCTTCATGGCGTTCGCCGCCCTGCTCCTGGTCGGTAACACCATTCAGGTGGCCGCCTACAGCAAACGGCGAGAAGTCGCGGTGATGAAACTGGTCGGTGCGTCGAACTGGTTCATTCAAGCGCCGTTCGTCCTGGAGGCGGTGGTCGCCGGCATCATCGGCGCGATCCTGGGCTTCATCATCCTGTTCGCCGGCAAGGTGGTCATGCTGGACAACAAGTTGCAGGCCCTGACCACGATCCTGACGCCGATCCCCAACGGCAACGTGTGGCTGATGCTGCCACTGCTCGCCGGTGTGGGTTCGCTGGTCAGCGCCGTGACCGCATGGATCACGCTGCGCTTCTACCTCAAGGTCTGACGCCGTACGCCTCGATGGCCGCAACCCACTGGGTCGCGGCCATCGTGCGTTTTGGGGCATTAGTAGCGATACACCGCTGTAACGTGACCTTTCGTGAGGTATCGCCGACTGATCGCCGCCTGCCTCTGCCTGCTCGGAATCGCCGGACTCGTCCTGACCGCACCGCGGCCGGCCGCCGCCGACGAAGCCGCCAAAGCGGTACGGCGGGCCGAGGCGCTACTGGAGAACGCGAGCGCCACCGCCCGTACGGCGGCCAAGAATCTCGCCCGGGCCACCGCCGGCATGCCGGCCGCCCGCGACAAGGTGGCCCGCAGCCGGGGGATCGTGGTCGCCACCCGGGTCGAGGCGGCCAGCGCACGCCGTGCGGCCGACACCGCCCGGGCCGCGCACCGCAGGGCCGGCGCCGACTTCCGGACCGCCGCCGGGCACGTCGAGGACGCCCGCGACCGGGTCGACCAGATCGCCAGCGAGAGCTACATGGGCGGCAACTTCGGCCGGATCAACATGCTCGTCGAAGCCACCGGGCCGCAGGACCTGCTCGACCGGCTCGGGCTCGTCGAACACCTGATGACCCGGGAGCAGGAGGAGGTCGACACCCTGGTCGGCGCGCGGCGGGTGGCCCGGACCGCGCAGAACCGGGCCGGCCTCGCCCGCCGCGAGGCCGAAGCCGCCGAACGCACCGCCCAGGCCCGGCTGCGCGCCGCCGAACAGGCCCGCGCCGCCGCCGTCGAGGCCCAGCACGCGCTCGCCCGGGTCGTCACCGCCCGCCGGGTCGCACTGCGATCCGCCCAGGTCCAGCGGGCCACCGTGCTCGCCCAGTACCGGGCCGCGGTCCGGGCCGAACAGCGGGTCCGGGGCGCGATGCGCGGCTGGGAACAGCGCGCCGGAGTCGGCAGCCACTACCCCGGCGGACGCCTGCTGATGCCCGTCCACGGGTGGAAGAGCAGCGACTTCGGGCACCGGTACGACCCGTACTACCGGGTCTGGCAGCTACACGCCGGCACCGACTTCGCGGCCGGGGGCGGCAGTCCGATCCGGGCCGCGGCGTCCGGGCGGGTGATCCAGGCCGGCTGGAACGGTGGTTACGGTCAGTACACGTGCATCAACCACGGACGATTGAGTGGGTACGGGTTCACCACCTGTTACGCCCACCAGTCCCGGATGTACGTGCGGCCCGGCGAGTACGTCCGGCGGGGCGAGGTGATCGGACGGGTCGGCAGCACCGGCGCCTCGACCGGCGCGCATCTGCATTTCGAGACGCGCTTCGGCGGCGTACCCAGGAATCCGTTGAATTACCTGCCCCGCTGCCTCTGCTGAATTCCGGGTAGGCTTCGTCCTCATGCCACGCGAACAGGGCCGCAAAGTGGTCGTCTCCAACCGGAAGGCGCACCACGACTACGCCATCTCGGACACGTACGAGGCCGGAATGGTCCTCACCGGCACCGAGGTGAAGTCGCTGCGTGCCGGGCGGGCCTCGCTGGTCGACGCGTTCGGCCACGAGAAGGACGGCGAGATCTTCCTGCACGGCATGCACATCCCGGAGTACACCCAGGGCACCTGGACCAACCACGAGCCGCGCCGGGTCCGCAAACTGCTGCTGAACCGCGCCGAGATCGCCAAGATGCTCGGCAAGCTGCGTGACGACGGCATCACCCTGGTGCCACTCTCGGTCTATTTTCACAATGGGTACGCGAAGGTTGAACTCGGAGTGGCGAAGGGCAAGAAGTCGTACGACAAGCGAAACGACCTCGCCAGCCGGGACGCGCAGAAAGAGATCAACCGGGCACTGGGGCGGCGTGCCAAAGGCATGGGCTGACAGGTATTCTCGCCCGCCGGACCCATTGAAAAGTCTGCTGCGCGAGGGAGAACCACCCGTTGGCGAAGCATGCCACCCGCCAGTTCATTCTGGCCCGCCTCATCTTCGGTTCCGCCGCCGCGGTTCTGCTCGCCCTCGTCGCCTGGATCGCGGTCCGGGCCGGTGGCGGCGGTGACGAGGACACCGCCGGCAAGCCGGTGCTGATCCAGCCGACCGGCGTGCTCCAGGCGGCCGCCGAGGGCTCCCTGGCGCCCAGCGCGCCGGTGCTGGAGTCGGGCTCGGTCTCACCGTCCGCCTCGGCCTCCCCATCGCCGTCGGCGTCCGCGTCGGCGTCCCGGTCCCCGTCGGCCTCCGCGTCCGCCTCGGCCAGCCCCAAACCCTCCAAGAGCGCGGTCAGACCCAGCGCCGGTACGAGTCCGTCCCGCTCGGCGAGCCCGACGCCCGCACCGGACGCGTTCGCCGCCAGCTACGGCACCAGCGCGTCGTGGCGGGAGGGGTTCATCGCCGCCGTCCGGGTGTCCAACAGCGGCTCCGAGGCCCGCGAGTGGACCGTCACGCTGACCTTCCCGTCCAGCGCCGACGTCGAGGTCCGCGGGGCCTGGAACGCCAGCGTCAGCCGCAGCGGCGACACGGTCACCCTGCGCGGGCGGTCCCTCGCCGCCGGCCAGTCGATCACCGCCGGTTTCCAGGCCGACAAGGAGACCCGCGACCCGGTCAAGCCGGTGTCCTGTGCCGTCGGTGGCGGATCTTGCAAGGTGAGCTAAGATTGCCGTGCTGTGTAATGCAGACATGGGGGTGACTGGTTTCGACTTCGTACGTGGAGACAGGGGAAGCGAGCCGAGGAAGCCGACGTCGTCTCGAGAATCGGTCGTCGGAAACTTATAAGCGCCAACGAAAAGTTTGACGCTGACCAGTACGCTCTCGCCGCCTGAGGCAAGTAGCGTGGTCTGTCGGTCTGGGAGCGCCTCCGTCCCAGCTGCCGGCATCAGCTAGGAGGCTGGCCAATGGGTCCCGGTCACGGGGACCTTACGGCGAGATCAATCAGTGACTGGGCCCGTCGTCCGAACTTGCTCACGTGAGTCGGAGGGCCGAGTAGGGACATAGTGAGCTGCGCTCGGAGAAGCCCTGACAAAGCAACGAAGGACCCGGGTTCGATTCCCGGCACCTCCACGGTGTGGCGGCCCCCGGTTCGCGGAAAGCGCGAACCGGGGGCCGTTTCGGCTTTCCGCTCCGGGGGCCGAGCCCCCGGAAGCCCCGCATCCCGGTGGGCACGGTGAGCGGTCGTGTCGCGGTCACCCCGGCTTGGTGGTGGGCGCGGTGGGTGGGGTTGTTCGGTGTGGCGCGTCAGGCGGGTAGAACGGGCACGTCGTATTTCTGGATGTGCGCGTCGCGAGTCACCAGAGTCAGGTGTTCCACCTTTGCCTGGGCTATGAGCATCCGATCGAACGGGTCTCGATGGATCAGCGGGAGCCGTCCTGCGACGATGCCGTGCTCGACGGTGATGTTCAGGTGCCGGAAGCCGCTGTCGCGGATGCGTTCAGCGAGATCGGCCGGACTCTCCAGTTTGCCGAGCGACTGCTTGATGGCCACTTCCCAGCCCGTCACCGGGCTGATGTAGACGTCCGGTTCATGATCGAGCCGCTCCTTGATATCGGTGGCGAGCGTGGAGTCGTCCATGAGCCACCACAGCACGACGTGCGTGTCGAGGAGCAGGCTCATGCGAGGCCGAAATCTCGTGCGATCGACTCGTTGACCTCGGCGGAGTCCCAGTCGTCCGCGAGAGCAAGTTGACCTGCGAGGGATCCTCTTCCGACCCTGTCGACCCTGCGGTTGAGCGGGATCACCTTGGCGACGGGTGTGCCGGCCCGGCTGATGATGATCTCTTCGCCGTGCTCGACGCGGTCGATGATCCGCGAGAGGTTCGTTTTCGCGTCATGGATGTTGAACTGCGCGGGTGCCTCGGACATGGCGACCTCCTTAGCTAAGAGGTTAGCCCGGTGTCGGAGTGCTGGGTGAGATCCGGTCGGTTATATGTCGCTGGTCTTGTTGCCTGGGAGGCTCGGCTTTGGTCCGTTTTGGGGGACTGGGGCCGAGCCTCCGGCTGGGTCGGGGTCAGTTGGTCTTCAGGGAGAAGACCATGCGTACGCCGTCACCGGTGTTGATTCGTTCGTTGATTCCCCACAGGCGCTTGGAGAACTGGGAGAACGACAGGTTCTGGGTCAGGCGGGGGGCTCTGGTCCAGCGGGTCAGGGTGCCGCCGCTGGTGCTGCCCTTGTAGATGCAGGTCCATGAGTCCGAGCTGGTCGGGTTCGGGACGTCGGTGCTGGTCTCGCACTGGGCGCTCAGGTACAGCACCCCGTTGTAGGTGGCGGCGCCCTGGTTGGCCGTGGTGTTCGTGGTCAGGGCGGAGACCGCGGTGACCGTGCCGATGTCGGAGCCGTCGTCGGTTCGGGGCAGGGCCGGGATGTGGTTGAGTGGCCAGCGGATGACCCGGGCGCCGGTCGCCGCGCCGGTGGCGGTGTATTCGGTGGAGACCAGGCCGTCGGCGCCGGAGCGGTCCAGGCTCAGCGAGTTCAGGCACGGGGTGGTGCCGGTCCGTGCCGAGCAGGCGATGTCGGGGGTGGCCCCGGTCCAGTACCGGCCGATCATCGGCATCACCCAGCGGTGCCCCTTCGCCGAGGAGCGGCCCTCGGTGATCCCGACGGAGCTGTTCAGGTCGGTCATCCGCCAGATGTGCCGGGTGTCGTACACCTGTAGTTCGCGGCCGTTGGCGACGAACAGCCGGTTGCCGTACCAGACGAGGCCGTCGCCGTGGTTGCCGGTGACCGCCGTGAAGCTGTCACCGGCCGGGCGGACCAGCAGGACGTGCCCGTACTGGGTGCTGGTGGCCGTGTTGTGCACGATGGAGACCCGGGTGAGCAGGTTGGCCTGCGCGGGGCCGTTGATGCCGAAGTGCCAGCTGGCCATGTAGAGGTGCCGGCCGTTGATGGTGCCGTCGATGTTGTCGGAGTCGTGCGAGGAGGTCAGGCCCTGCGGGGTCCAGCCGCCGTCGGTGGGGTTATACGAGTTGCTGGTGTCGTCGGCGTGGTCCCAGCAGAATCCGTCCGGGACCAGCGAGGTCACGAACGGGGTGGCGTGGCAGAGGCCGTTGCGGCCGGTGCGCTCGCCGGAGATCGCCACATCGGTGGCGGTCACGTTCTGGACCGCGCCGCCGTTCTGCACGCCCGCGATGTCGGCGGCGTACTGCTGCCAGATGGCCGGGTCGGTGCGAAGCTTGAAGTCCGCGACGGTGGCGGCGGCCACCGGCGACGAGCTGACCGCGGCCATCGCCGGTGTGGCCGGCGTCAGCAGAACCCCGGCCAGGAGCAGGACTGCTCCCAGGGCGATACGTCTCAAGGTTGCTCCCCGTAGATCGACGACATTGATGATCAGGACCCTAATCGGACGGATGCGGTTCACAAAAATCCGTTGATCCGGACGCAACCCGGTGGCCGGGCGCGGTGTGTTCTCTGGTGTGCGGTCAATGATCGGGAGCGGAACCATGGCAGGCGGCGACAGCGCCGACTTCGACGCCTTCTACGCGGCGGCGGTGCGGAGGGTGGTGCTCTACCTCTACGCGGCCTGCGGCGATCGGAGCGAGGCGCAGGACATCGCGCAGGAGGCCTTCGCGCGGGCCTGGCAGCACTGGGGCCGGGTGAGCGCGTACGAGGATCCGGAGGCCTGGGTTCGTACGGTCGCCTGGCGGCTGATGCTCAACCGGTGGCGTGGTCTGCGCCGGTGGCTGGCCGCCCGGTCCCGGCTGGGTTCGCCGGAGACCACCGGCGCGCCGTCCCCGGACCGGGTGGCGGTGGTCGGCGCGTTGCAGCGGATCCCGGCGGCGCAGCGGCAGGCCGTCGCACTGCACTACCTGTTGGACATGCCGGTGCAGGAGGTCGCCGCGACGCTCGGCGTGCCGGTGGGGACGATCAAGGCGCGGCTCTCCAGGGCGCGGGCCGCCCTGGGCCGCCTGCTGGAGGATCAGGAGATCAGTGATGTCACGACCCGTGCATGAGCGGATTCGGGAACTGGAGACGGACGTGCGGAATCTGGAGGTGGCGCCGGCCGCCGCGGTCCGGGCCCGGGGGCGGCAGCGGGCCCGCCGGCAGTGGGCGGTGGCCTCGGTGGCGGGCGCCGTGGTGGCGGTGACCGCCGGGGTCGCGGTGGCCTGGCCGGGCGCCCGGCCGGGTGGCACCGCGATCGCCCCCGCCGGGCCGTCGGCGGCTCCCATGATCGACTGCGTGGTCGAGCTGCCGGACAGCCCGGCCGACGTCCGGATCCGGGTTCTCGGCGGGGGAGCGGCCGAGGGGCGCGCTGCCGCGGTGGCGGACGAGCTGCGGACCCGCCGGTTCTCGGTGGTGGGCGATCCGGCCGCCGGGTCACCGGTGAAGGAGACCGAGTTGCGGTACGGTCCGGCGTCGGTCGGCATGGCCACGCTGGCGAGTGCCCTGCTGCCGGAGACGCCGGCGCTGCGGTTCGAACCGGAGCGCCCGGACGCGACGGTGGATCTGGTGCTGGGCCCGGCCTTCGACCGGCTCGCCACCACCACCGAGATCAACCGGAACCTGGTGATGGCCGGGAACCCGGCGCCGCCACCGGGGTGCCGCTGACCGTTACCGGCCACGTCCCGCATCGCCGCCCGGTGGTGCGGGACGTTTGCCGTTCACCTTGGAAATGTCCGGCGGAAACGCGCTGGAATCAATGCGGTGACGCCCGCATAATTGATCGAATGTCCAGTCGCTGGTCAATGGCGTTTTCGGCCGTTCGGAAAGATCAAGAATGGTATCGCCATTGTCCGTTTAGGACGTACAAATCGCACCTGTGTGGACTCTGGTTACGGTCGGGTTTCCGCATCGAAAAGCATTCCTGATGGGCGGTTAAGAACCCGACTCCACTCTTGATGGACACCCGTGAATCATCGATAGCATCGATGCGCAGATGGAGGTCCGCATCAAGAGGGGCATTGAAGTTGGTCGCCATTATCGTGGTTCTCGTCTCGGTAATTCTCTTCGTCTTCGCGGCAGTGACCCTGTGGTGGACCATGCACGCCTGGCGGACCCCGGAGACCCTTGCGGCGACCCGGTTCGCGGCGCCGGACGGTGAGCAGCATCTGACGTTCTCGCTGCTCGTCCCGGCCCGGCACGAGCAGGCGGTGCTGGAGCGAACGGTGCGGCGGCTCCTGGAGTCGACGCACGAGGGATACGAGATCATCATCATCGTCGGGCACGACGACCCGGAGACCGCCGAGGTCGCCGCACGGGTGGCGGGCACCTCTCCCGGGCGGATCCTGGTGGTCACCGACCACAACGAGGTGAAGAACAAGCCGCGGGCGCTGAACACCGCACTGCCGTACGCCCGGGGTGATGTGGTGGGTGTCTTCGACGCTGAGGACGAGGTCCATCCGGAACTGCTGGAACATGTCGATCACGCATTCCGGGCGACCGGGGCGGATGTGGTGCAGGGCGGCGTACAACTGATCAACTTCCATTCCAGCTGGTACAGCCTGCACAACTGCCTGGAGTATTTCTTCTGGTTCCGCAGCCGATTGCACCTGCACGCGGACAAAGGATTCATCCCGCTCGGCGGAAACACCGTGTTCGTCCGGACCGACGTGCTGCGCCGGGCCAACGGCTGGGACGGCACCTGCCTGGCCGAGGACTGCGACCTGGGGGTCCGGCTGTCCAGCCGGGGCGCCAAGGTGGTGGTCGCCTACGACTCCACGATCGTCACCCGGGAGGAGACCCCGGACTCGCTGTCCGCGATGCTCAAGCAGCGCACCCGCTGGAACCAGGGCTTCCTCCAGGTGCTCCGCAAGGGGGAGTGGCGCCGGCTGCCCGCCTTCGGGCAGCGGATGCTCGCGCGGTACACCCTCACCGGGCCGTTCCTGCAGGCCTTCGCCGGCCTGGCCATCCCGCTCGGGATCGGCGTCGCGCTGGTCGCCGAACTGCCGGTCGGGGTCGCGCTGATCACCTTCCTGCCGGTCCTGCCGATGGCCGCCAACCTGGTGTTCCAGGTGATCGGCCTGCGTGACTTCGGCATCCAGTACGGGCTGCGGATCCGGGCCCAGGACTACGCCCGGCTGATCATCGGGTTGTTCCCGTTCGGGGTGGTGCTGTCGGTCGCCGCGCTCCGGGCGATCTGGCGCGAGTACACCGGTCAGCGCAACTGGGAACTGACCGCACACATCGGCGCGCACCTGCGCGAGCCGGTCGCGGAGGTGACCGCATGACCACCACCCTGCCGGTGCCGGTCCGGATCGACGCGGCACCCCGTCCGAGCCCCCGCGGACAGGTCCCGGAGTGGCTGATCGCCGGCGTACTCACCAGTCTGGTCCTGGTCCTTCTGTCCTGGAACATCGACGGTTTCCCGACCGCCAGCGACGACGAGGGCACCTATCTCGCGCAGGCCTGGGCGGTGCAGGAGGGCCGGGGCCTGGCGCACTACACCTACTGGTACGACCACCCGCCGCTCGGCTGGATCCAGCTGGCCGGGCTGGCCTGGCTGCCGAGCCTGCTCGCTCCCGGGCTGATCACGGTGGCCGCCGGCCGGATCGCGATGCTGCCCGTGCAGGCCGCCACCCTGCTGCTGATCTACCTGGTCGGCCGCCGGTCCGGGATGCCGCGCTGGGGCGCGTCGCTGGCCCTGCTCACCTGTGGGCTGTCGCCGCTGTTGCTGACCATGGGCCGGCAGATCTACCTGGACAGCTTCGCCGTCGCGTGGATCCTCGGCGCCTTCGCCCTGGCCCTGTCCACCCGCCGGCACCTGTGGCACTACGCCGCGGCCGGCGCCGCCACCGCGATCGCCGTGCTGTCCAAGGAGACCATCCTGCTGGTGCTGCCCGCGGTGGTGCTCGCGCTCTGGCAGAACTCGGCCCGCACCAGCACCCGGCCGTGGGCGGTCGGCTCGTTCGTCACCGGCCTGGTCCTGGTGGGCGGCTTCTATCCGCTCTACGCGGTGCTGCGCGGGGAGCTGTTCCCCGGAGAGGACCACGTGTCGCTGATCGGGGCCTGGCAGTTCCAGCTGATGAACCGGTCCGGCTCGGGCAGCGTCTTCGACACCTCGTCGGGCACCAACGCGCTGCTCCACTCGTGGCTCTACTACGACCAGGTGATCCTGGTCGGCGGGCTGGTGGCGACGGTGCTGGCGCTGGCGGTCCGCCGGTTGCGCCCGATCGGGGTGGCGGCGGCGATCCTGACGGTTGTCGCGCTGCGTCCCGGCGGATACATGCCGGCCATGTACGTGGTGCAGGTGCTGCCCTTCTTCGCGCTGGCGCTGGCCGGGGTGATCGCCACCGCGGTGACTTGGCTGGAGCCGCGGCGGGACCGACGCCGGGCGGTGGCCGTGGCGGTGGTGGCGGTGGTGGCGCTGTCGTTCGTCGTACCCCGCTGGTTTGTCGGCGCGGAGCGCGCCCTAACAAATCAGGACAATTTGCCGTACGAGCGGGCTGCGGCCTATCTGTCCGCCGCGATTCCGGACCGGGCCGAGACCACGGTGGTCGTCGACGACGTCCTCTGGCTGGACTGCGTCGAGGCCGGCTACCAGCCCGACCGGGTGATCTGGTTCTACAAGCTGGATCTCGACTCGGCCGTCGCCGAGCGCCTGCCGAACGGCTGGCGTGACGTCGACTACGTCGTGTCGAGCCCGGCGCTGCGGCAGGACCCGTCCGGGCTGCCCACCGTCGCCGCGCTGCTCACCAACTCCACGGTCGTCGCCACCTTCGGTTCGCCGGACGGCCGCATCGAGATCCGCAAGGTCGACAAGGAGAACACGCCATGACGGTCACCACTGAACTCCAGCCGGCCCGACGGGCCGTGCTCCGCGGCCGGATCGGTGAACTCGCCCTCGACGTCTCGCTGCGGCAGACCGTCGTGGTGCCGACCTTCAACGAGCGCGACAACATCCCGACGCTGCTGCGCCGGCTGGCCGCGGCGCTCCCGGCGGACGAGACCGAGATCGTCTTCGTCGACGACAGCACCGACGACACCCCGGAGGTGATCCGGGCCGAGGCCGCCAACTGTCCCGTTCCGGTCACCGTGCACCATCGCACCGATCCGGTCGGTGGCCTCGGCGGTGCCGTGGTGGAGGGCATGCGGCTGGCCCGCGGCGCCTGGATCGTGGTGATGGACGCCGACCTGCAACACCCGCCGGAGATCGTGCCGCAACTCGTCGCGGCCGGCGTGCGGGACGGCGCCGACCTGGTGGTGGGCAGCCGGAAGACCGGTGGCGGCACCGACGACGGCCTGGAGAACGGCTATCGCCGACTGGTCTCCGGTGGCTCCACCGTGACCACCAAAGTGGTCTTCCGGAACGCGCTGCTGCGGGTCAGCGACCCGATGAGCGGGCTCTTCGCGGTCCGGGCCAGCTCGCTCGACGTGGGGGAGCTGCGCCCGCTCGGCTACAAGATCCTGCTCGAACTGATCATCCGGAACCGGCCGGGGCGGATCGTCGAGATCCCGTACGCCTTCCAGCCCCGGCACGCAGGCGAGTCCAAGTCCACTCTGCGGGAGGGGCTGCGGTTCCTCAAACACCTGTCCCTGCTGCGCTTCGGCGCACAACGCGGCCGGATGATCGGTTTCGGGCTGATCGGGCTGTCCGGCCTGATCCCGAACCAGCTGGCGCTCTGGCTGATGGTCTCGGTCCTCGGCATGCACTACGCGCCGGCCGCGGTGCTGGCCAACATGCTCGCCGTCACCTGGAACTTCGCGCTCATCGACAGCCTGCTCTACCGCAACCACCGGCACCGCCGGACCCTGACCAGCCGTTTCCTGCGGTTCTTCGGGCTCGGCAACGCCGACCTGGTGGTGCGGGTGCCGTTGCTGGCGCTGCTGGTGGACGGGGTGGGCGCCGGAGTCCTGACCGCCAACCTGATCACGCTGGTGATCTCGTTCGCGATCCGGTTCCTCATCCTCGACCGGGTCATCTATCTGGTCCGGCCACGGCGCGTCGCGATATGACACCCCGCCCCTGGATCAGCCGGCGCGACCGGCGCGGCATCGCCCAGGCGCTGGTGCTCACCCTGCTCCTGGTCCTGCTGTCGCCGGTCCGGCCCGCGTCCGCCTCGGTGAACCTGCTGGTCAACGCGGGTTTTGAGACCCTGGACAGCACCGGCTTCCCGCTCTGCTGGGAGCGGTCCGGCTGGGGTGACAACACGTACACCTTCGATGTCGATCACCCCGGGCGGACCGGCGCCAACGCCATGCGGATCACCGTGTCGGCGACCGGCGGTGGCGACCGTAAGGCGATGATGCTGGAGAACCCGTCCTGCGCGCCCAACGTCACACCCGGCCACCAGTACGACCTGTCCGCCTGGTACACCAGCACCACCCCGAACACGGTGGTGACCGCGTTCCGCCGGGACGTCGCCCAGGGCTGGGTCTACTGGACCGACCTGGTCTCGCTCGCCCCGGTCACCGCCTGGACCGAGGTGTCGGTCCGCACCCCACCGGTCCCGCCCGGCACCGAACAGGTCGTCTGGGGGGTGACCGTCTACGGCACCGGGGTGCTGCGGACCGACGACTACGCGATGGTCGACGCCACCCAGCCCACCCCGGATCTGTCCTGCAGCGCCGGCGAGGCCTGCGCCAAGGGTGCCTGGAAGGTGATGCCCTTCGAGGCCCCGGTACGCGGCATCCACGCGGTGGTGCTGCACGACGGGGACGTGCTGCTGGTCGCCGGCTCCGGCAACAGCGAGGAGACGTTCGAGGCCGGCGCCTTCACCACCGCGATCTACCATCCGCGGACCGGCACCTTCACCGACGTGCCCACCCCGGCCGACCTGTTCTGCGCCGGGCACGTCCAACTGCCCGACGGACGGGTCCTGATCATGGGCGGGAACAAGGACTACCCGGCCGCCGATCTCAGCCACGGCTACAAAGGACTGCGGGACTCGTACGTCTTCGACCCGGCGACCATGTCGTACGAGCGGGTCAACGACATGAGCGGCGGCTCCTGGTACCCCTCGGCGACGATCATGGGCAACGGGGACGTGATCGCCCTCGGCGGCCTCGGTGAGGACTCCTCCGGCACCGTCGCCACCCAGTACTTCGACTACTCCGAGGAACGCTGGCTCGGCATCGGCGAGGCCAACCAGACGTGGAGTTTCTGGGGCCTCTACCCGTCGATGATCCTGATGCGGGACGGGCGCCTGTTCTACAGCGGCAGCCACGTCTTCGGCAACGGACTGCCCGGCACCGGTTCGTCCATCTACGACTACCAGGCCGGGACCATCACCCCGGTGCCCGGACTGCAGAACAAGGACGAACGCGACCAGTCGATGAGCGTCCTGCTGCCCCCGGCCCAGGACCAGCGGGTGCTCACCCTCGGCGGCGGCAACATCGACACCAACCCGGACGCCAACGCGCTCACCGACATCATCGACCTCAGACAGCCGTCCCCGGCACACACCCCGGGACCGCCGCTACCGGCCGCCAAGATGTACGTGTCCGCGGTGCTCCTGCCGGACGGGCGGGTGTTCGAGACCGGTGGGGCCCTGCACAACCGCGCCGACCCGGTCTTCGAGGCCTCGATGTTCGACCCGGTCACCAACACGTTCACCCCCGGGATGGCCGTCGACCCGGTGCCGCGCGGCTACCACTCGTCGGCGTTCCTGCTGCCGGACGGGCGGGTGATGGCGGTCGGCGACAACCCCGGTGACGGATCGTTCGACATGCGGATCTCGGTCTACACGCCGCCGTACCTGTTCCACGGGGCCCGCCCGCAGATCCTCGGCGGGGTGGACACCGCATGGGCGTACGGGTCCAGCCACACCGTCACCGTCGACGGCCCGATCCTGCGGGCCGCCCTGATCCGGCCGGCTGCGGTGACCCACTCCAGCGACCCGAACCAGCGTTTCGTGGACCTGCCGATGAGTGTCGACGGCGACGAGATCGGGCTCAACCTGACCAGCAACCCGAACCTGGCGCCACCCGGCTGGTACATGCTGTTCCTGCTCGGCACCAACGGCGTGCCGACCGTCGCCGAATGGGTGCGCGTGGGATGAGGCGGACCCTGCTGATCCTGGCCGTCGCCGCGCTGCCCGCGGTGGTGCTGGTCCTGCTGTACCGGGTGGCCACCCCGCCACCACGGGCGGCACCGCCACCGCCGGCGCCGCGGCCCACCGACAGCACCTGGCCACTGGCCGTCCCGGTCGCCGTCACCACCGGTCCCACGGTCACCGCCGCGCCGCCGACCTCCACTGTGGCGCCGTTCGTGCCGACCTTCGGCGGCCGGTCCAGTGCCAGCCCACTGCCACGGTTGCCGTCCCCGACCGCCGCCCTGTCGATGCCGGTCAACGTGGACGGTTGTGACCGGTCGTACGGGACGCGCTCCCAATGCGTACCGTGGCGCTTCCCGCCCGGCGTCACCGACGGGTGCGGCTGGCTGCGCGAACGCGGCTTCCTGGACACCCCGCTCACCGTGCGCGGCGCCGACCGGCACCGCCTCGACCCGGACCGGAACGGCTTCGCCTGCTCTTGACCATCGCCCCCGCCCTTGGCGCGCTCGGTAGCTATCCGAGCGCGAGAGGTGCGGGCGAGTGCTGTGGTGGAGTCAGGGCCGAGCCCGCGGATCGCCGCCCTCCTCGCCGACCCCACCGACGCCGACACCTGGGGATCGGTGCTCGAACTGCCGGACGCCCCGCCCTCACCGTGGACCCGCACCCGGCCGGACCCGTTCCGGGCGGTGATCGCCCACTCCGGCAGCTTCTGGTGGCCGTCCCCGGAGGACGGTGAGCCCGGCCGCCTGATCCGCGACGTGGCCCGCTCCGGCCCCGGCGGCGCGCACTTCTTCCTCGACGTCGGCCTGCTGGAGACGATGGACGGGCCGGGCGGCGCCCCCACCCAGCTCACCGCCTGCCGCGAGATGCGCGACGCCCTGCTGTCCCGCGGCTTCCCGGTCACCTACCAGGAGTACTGCGGCGGCCACGACTTCGCCACCGCACTCCTGGCCGTCGCCTCCTGACGGGTTGTTCGAGACTCAGCAGATTTGACGATGGCAACGTGAGTTGTTGAGTTTCACCGGAAAGAATTCCAGCACGACGACTCCTGACTCCTCCGGGCGTCGGCCCGAACACCGGGATCAGGCGGGGGCCCGGAGTTCCTCCAGGGCCGGGAGACGTTTGGCGGCGTAGAGCATCAGGCTGAGGACGGCGCCCAGGATGGCCAGGCCGCCCGCGACGTACCAGGCCATGGTGTAGGTGCCCAGCTGGTCGCGGACCAGGCCGGCTCCGGTGGCCGCGACCGCCGCGCCGAACTGGTGGGAGGCGAAGACCCAGCCGAAGACGATCGGGCCCCGGTCACCGAAGTACTCGCGGCAGAGGACCACCGTCGGTGGCACGGTGGCCACCCAGTCCAGGCCGTAGAACAGGATGAAGATCAGCATGCTGGGGTAGGCGGTGGCGGCGAACAGCGACGGCAGCACCAGCAGGGACAGGCCGCGCAGGGCGTAGTAGGCGCCGAGCAGGACGCGGCTGTCCACCCGGTCGGTCAGCCAGCCGGAGGCGATCGTGCCGGCGATGTCGAAGAGCCCGACCAGGGCGAGCAGGCCGGCCGCCGTGGTCTGCGGCATGCCGTGGTCGTGCGCGGCCGGGATGAAGTGGGTGCCGACCAGCCCGTTGGTGGTCGCGCCGCAGATCGCGAAACCACCGGCGAGCAGCCAGAACGGCCGGGTCCGGGCGGCGTCGCGGAGGGCCCGCAGGGCGTTGCCGGCGGCGCCTCCGGCCGGCGACGCCGGCATCACGATCTCGGTGGCGCCGAGGGCGGGCACGTTCAGGTCGGCCGGATGGTCGCGGAGGCGCCAGGCGATCAGCGGTACGACGGCCAGTGCGGCCACCGACACGGTGATCGCGGCGGTGCGCCAGCCGTCCGACTCGACGATCCGGGACAGCACCGGCAGGAAGATCAGGTTGCCGGTGGCGCCGGCCGCGGTGAGGACGCCGATGACGACGCCGCGGTGCCTGACGAACCACCGGTTGGCGATGGTGGCCACGAAACCGAGCGCCAGTGAGCCGGTGCCCAGCCCGACCAGCACTCCCCAGCAGAGCATCAGCTGCCAGCTCCGGGTCATCAGCAGGGTGAGCCCGGAGCCGGCCGAGACCAGCAGCAGCGCGCCCATCGCCACCCGGCGGATCCCGAAGCGGTCCATCAGTGCCGCGGCGAACGGTGCGGTCAGGCCGTAGAGCAGCAGGTTCACCGAGACGGCGGCGGAGATGGTGCCGAGCGACCAGCCGAACTCGTCGTGCAGCGGCTGGAGCATGACGGAGGGGGTGGCCCGGAATCCGGCGGCGCCGAGCAGGGCCACGAAGGTCACCGCGGCCACGGCCCAGGCGGGATGGAGTCGTCTCACGGTGGAGATCCTGCTGCCTTTCACCGCCCGGGACGAGTGGCCGGGAGGCCATCATGCGCAAGAATCGGGCCATGACGCATGTGGTCGCCGTCCTGGTGCTCGACGGTCTGGTCCCGTTCGATCTCGGCACCGCCACCCAGGTGTTCCTCTCCGCCCGCGACGCGGCCCTGACCAGGCTCTATGACGTCCGGGTCTGCGGCAGCGGGCCGGTCACCACCGAGGTCGGATTCACCGTGGTCCCCGATCATGAGCTGTCCGAGCTGGCGATCGCGGACACCGTGATCGTTCCCGGGATCCACGCGGGTGGACCGGTCACCGACGGCACCCTGCCCGGCGACGTCCGGTCCGCGCTGCTGGCCGCCGCCGCCCGCGGCGCCCGGATCGTCTCGATCTGCACCGGGGCGTCGGTGCTGGCCGCCGCCGGTCTGCTGGACGGCCGCCCGGCCGCCACCCACTGGGCCTGGGCGGACCGGATCGGCGGTCTGTATCCGCGGGTAGCGTGGGACTTCGACGTGCTGTTCGTCGACGACGGGGACGTGCTGACCTCGGCCGGGGTGGGCGCCGGGGTGGACCTCTGCCTGCACATCATCCGCACCGATCACGGCGCCGGGGTGGCGAACCGGGCGGCCCGCCGCTGTGTGGTGCCGCCGTGGCGGGACGGCGGCCAGGCGCAGTTCATCGAGCGGCCGGTGCCCTCGGCGGCCGGGCCGGGCACCGAGCCGACCCGGGCGTGGGTGCTGGACCGGCTGGCCGAGCCGGTCAGCCTGGAGGCGATGGCCGGGCACGCCCGGATGAGTGTGCGGACGTTCACCCGCCGGTTCCGGGAGGAGACCGGGCTCAGCCCGCGGCAGTGGCTGCTGCGGCAGCGGGTGGAGCACGCCCGGATCCTGCTGGAGTCGACCGACCTGGCGGTGGAAGCGGTGGCCCGGCGGGCCGGGCTGGGCAGCGCGACCGCACTGCGCCAGCACATGCACGCGACGATCGGCGTGGCCCCTACGGCGTACCGGCGGACCTTTCGTCCTGATCTTCCGGCGCTCAGTTCCGCGCGGGAACTTCCGATGGACCTTTGAGTCCTCTTTTCCGCCCCCGCTGAGGAAGCCATGGATCAGACCTTCCGCCCGCTGCTCGACGCCTTGAAACAGATCGGGGTGGACCCCGAGGCGGTCGACCGGGCCGCCGCCGAGGCCCAGAAGAGCGGCCGGTCGGTGCGTGCCGTCCTGATCAACGACCAGGTGGTCACCGAGGAACAGCTGACCAAGGCGGCCGCCGCCGCGTTCGGGATCAACACCCTCGACCTGGTCGGCTTCACCCCCGATCCGACCGCGCTGAAGCGGATCCCGCTGCCGGTCGTACTCAGGCATCGGGTTCTGGGTCTGGCGATCAACGAGGGCGAGCTGGTGGTCGGGGTGACCGACCCGGCCGACGTGGTGGCGCTGGACGACGTCCGGGCCGCCACCGGCATGACGGTCCGCCCGGTGGTGGTGGCCCGCAGCGAGGTCCGCCGGATCATCGAGAAGCTCCAGCGGGAGGGCGCCGACCTGGCCGATCTGGCCGAGGAGCAGGGCGACCAGGGCGGCATGGCCGCGCAGTCGACGAGCACCGAGGACGCCCCGATCGTCCGCTACGTGAACAGCCTGATCGAGCAGGCGGTCATGAACCGGGCCTCCGACCTGCATCTGGAGCCGACCGAGGACGACATGCGGGTCCGCTACCGGATCGACGGCGTGCTGCACGAGGTGGACCTGGTGCCCCGCGGTGTGATGGCGGCGCTCACCTCCCGGATCAAGATCATGTCCGGGGTCGACATCACCGAGAAGCGCATCCCGCAGAACGGCCGGATCACCGCGCTGATCCGGGATCGCACGGTCGACCTGCGTACCGCCACGCTCCCGACGGTCTGGGGCGAGAAGATCGTGCTCCGGGTCCTGGACACCGGCGGCATCGACCTGGAGTTGACCAAGCTCGGCTTCACCCAGCACAACCTGGACCGCTTCTCCGCGTCGTTCGGCAAACCGCACGGCATGGTGCTGGTGACCGGGCCGACCGGATCCGGAAAATCCACCACGTTGTACGCCACCCTCGGCAAGATCAGTCGCCCCGAGGTCAACGTGATCACCGTCGAGGACCCGGTCGAGTACCGGCTCCGCGGCATCAACCAGGTGCAGGTCAACGCCAAGGCCGGGCTCACCTTCGCGGCGGTGCTGCCGGCCATCCTGCGTACCGACCCGGATGTGGTCCTGATCGGTGAGATCCGGGACGGCGCCACCGCGCAGATCGCCGTGGAGGCCGCCCTCACCGGTCACCTCCTGCTCTCCACGCTGCACACCAACGACGCCCCCGGCGCGGTCACCCGGCTCACCGAGATGGGCATCGAGCCGTTCCTGGTCGGCTCCTCGCTCGACTGCGTGCTCGCCCAGCGTCTGGCCCGGCGCATCTGCGACTGGTGCAAGGAGGCGTACACCCCCACCGAGGAGGAGGTGATGGCCGCCAGTTGGCCGTTGCAGGACCTCGCCTACCCGGAGGTGCTCTACCGCCCGGTGGGCTGCCGCAACTGCGCCAACACCGGGTACAAGGGCCGGATCGCGATCCACGAGGTGATGCCGGTCAGCCCGGAGATCGAGTCTTTGACCATCCGCCGCGCCTCGGCCGGCGAGATCCGCGAGGTGGCTCTCAGCCAGGGGATGTACGACCTGCGGGCGGACGGGCTGGCGAAGGCGGCCGGCGGGATGACCTCGATCCGCGAGGTGTCCCGAGTAGCAGTCTGAGCGCACCTGATCCGCTACTAAACCCGGTCCCCCCAGTGCCGATTCAACAGACGACAGGGACACCGAGGTCGGGAGACGAGATGGACACGCTCCAGCACGAGGCACCGGAGGCCGCCAGCGCCGGGTCCGCGGACGATCTGGACGTGCTCGACCAGCTGCTCATCACCCTGGTCGAGGCGGGCGGGTCGGACCTGCACCTGACCGTCGGCTCACCACCGATGATCCGGGTGAACGGTGATCTGCGGGCGGTCCAGGGGTACGGCAAGCTCAACACCGCCGACACCGAGCTGCTGGCCCGCGCGGCGGTCACCCCGGCCCAGTGGCGAACCTTCCTGGAGGAGAGCGAGCTCGACTTCGCGCACAGCATCGTCGGGGTCTCCCGGTTCCGCGGCAACCTCTACCGGCAGCGGACCTCGTGCGGAGCGGTCTTCCGGGCCATCCCGCACAAGATCAAGCCGCTGGACGAGCTGGGCATGCCGGAGTCGGTGGCCCGCTTCGCCCACCTGCCCCGCGGCCTGGTGCTGGTGACCGGCCCGACCGGATCCGGCAAGACCACCACCCTGGCCTCGCTGCTCGACCTGGCCAACCGCAGCCGGGCCGACCACATCATCACCATCGAGGACCCGATCGAGTTCCTCCACCCGCACAAGCGCTGCGTGGTGAACCAGCGTCAGGTCGGCTCCGACACCGGCGACTTCGCCAGCGCGCTGAAACACGCGCTGCGGCAGGACCCGGACATCATCCTGGTCGGCGAGCTGCGTGACCTGGAGACCACGGCCACCGCCCTGACCGCGGCCGAGACCGGTCACCTGGTGATGGCGACCCTGCACACGCAGAGCGCCACCCAGACCATCGACCGGGTCATCGACATCTTCCCGCCGCACCAGCAGTTGCAGATCCGCGCCCAGCTGGCAGCCAGCCTCCAGGGCGTGATCACGCAGGCGCTGGCGCCGACGGCCGACGGAAAGGGGCGCTCGGTGATCTGCGAGATCCTCACCTGCACGCCGGCCATCCGCAGCCTGATCCGGGAGGGCAAGACCCACCAGATCCCGTCGTTCATGCAGGCCGGCGGCTCCGAGGGGATGCTCTCCTTCGACCAGCACCTGGCCGAGAAGATCCGGGCCGGCATCGTCGACATGGCGACCGCCCTGGAGATCTGTCACTCCGGCGATGAGCTCAAGCGGCTCGTGGGGCGGTCGTAGCGATGCCCTCCACCACCACCAAGACCTTCGCGTACTCCGCGCTCGACGCCACCGGCAAGAAGGCGAAGGGCACCATCGAGGCGCCCAACGAGGCCGCGGCCACCCACATGCTGCGCTCGCGGGGCGAGGTGCCGCTGGAGGTCACCGAGACGGGTCAGGGCCTCCAGATGGAGATCAAGATTCCGGGGCTGGGTGGCCGTACCAAGCTCAAGGATCTCGCGGTCTTCGCCCGTCAGTTCGCCACCATGACCGCGTCCGGCATGTCGCTGCTGCGGTCCCTGGCGATCCTCGAGGAACAGACGTCGGCGCTCACCCTGAAGAAGGCGATCGCCGAGGTCCGTACCGACGTGGCCGCCGGTGGCGGACTGTCCCAGTCGATGGCCAAGCACGACCGGATCTTCCCGCGCCTGATGATCGCGATGATCCGGGCCGGCGAGACCGGCGGCATGATCGACCAGGCGCTGGAGCAGATCGCCGAGAGCCTGGAGAAGGACACCGCACTCCGCGGGAAGATCAAGGGCGCGCTGACCTATCCGGCCATCGTCCTCGGCTTCACCTTCGTGATGATCGCCGGCGTGCTGATCTTCATCGTCCCGGTCTTCGAGGCGATGTTCAAGAACCTCGGCGGCGAGCTGCCGGCGATCACCCAGTTCCTGGTCACCACCAGCCACAACATGGGCTGGATCGGGCCGCTGGTGATCGGCGTCGGCATCACCGTCACCGTTCTCTACAAACGGCAGATGCGGACCAGCGAGAGCTTCCGGCTCCGCGTCGACCAGATCAAGATCCGGCTGCCCGTCTTCGGGCCCCTGCTGCGCAAACTCGCCATGAGCCGGTTCTCCCGCAACCTCGGCCTGCTGCTCAACGTCGGTGTCCCGGTGATGCAGGCCCTGGCGGTGGTCGGCGAGACCACCGGCAACGAGGTCATCAACGCCGCCATGAAGGACGTCCAGGCGACGGTCCGGGACGGCCACACCATGTCCTCGGCACTACGGCACCACCCGATCTTCCCGGCGATGGTCACACAGATGGTCGAAGTCGGCGAGGAGAGCGGCCAGATCAGTCAGATGCTCGACAAGATTGCCGACTTCTACGACCGGGAGGTGGACGCGGCCGCCGAATCACTGACCGCGTCGATCGAACCCATCATGGTGCTCGTCATGGGCACCGTGGTCGGCGGCATGGTGATCTGCCTGTACCTGCCGATGTTCACGATCTACCAGAACATCCAGAACTGAACGGATTCCGGCCGCTCTCCCGGCGGCCGTCGCACCACCCGGGCACCCGAGCCCGAACTCCCTTCCCCTGTTCCACCCAACGCCCATGGAGGCACCCCGAAATGCAGGACCTCATCGCCCGTCTCCGCGCCGGCAAGAGCAAGGACGAGGGCTTCACGCTCATCGAGCTGCTGGTCGTCGTGGTCATCATCGGCGTCCTGGTCGCCATCGCCGTGCCGGTGTACCTGAACTACCGCCAGGGCGCCGCCGACAAGTCGGCCCAGTCCGACGTGCGGGGCGCGATCAGCGCGGTGGAGCAGTTCTACACCAACAACGGCAACAAGTTCCCGGCCAGCAAGTACGACATCACCGGCACCGCCAAGACGATGGAGCTGACCGCCCTGACCGGTGGCACCGCCGGAACCGTCACGCTCTCCGACAAGACCCAGCTCGGCTACGTCAAGGTCGACGAGAAGAACTACAAGATCTGCGCGACGAACCAGGGCGGCTCCAAGTACTACCTCTACGAGAGCTCGGCCGGCGGTTCCGTCAACGCCGCCACCGGCACTCTCAACCTGACCACCTGCGCTACCGGTACCACCCCCACCCCGTGACGTACTGATTCGAACCCGGGTGGCGCCGGCACCGGCGCCACCCGGACTTCCGCATCGTGACCGAACCCGAGGAGGGACGTGCCATGACCCAGGCCCCGCTGTACGTCGTGGTCGCCCTCCTCGGGCTCGCCATCGGTTCCTTTCTGAACGTGGTGATCCACCGGGTGCCCCGCGGTGAGTCGCTGGTCTCACCCGGCTCGCACTGCCCGGAGTGTGCCAACCCGGTCCGGCCCCGGCACAACATTCCGGTGCTCGGCTGGCTGGTGCTGCGCGGCCGGTGCGCCGACTGCGGCACCCGGATCAGCGCCCGTTACCCGCTCGTCGAGGCCGGCACCGCGGTCCTGTTCGTGGCGGTCGCCGCCCGGTTCGGCTGGTCCTGGGAACTGCCCGCCTACCTCTACCTTGCCGCCGTCGCGATCGCTCTGGCTCTGATCGATCTCGACGTGATGCGGCTGCCCAACAAGATCGTGCTTCCGTCGTACGGCGTGGCCATCGCTCTGCTCGTCCCGGTCTCGCTGACCACCGGCGACCCGGCCGACCTGGTCCGGGGGCTGCTCGCGGCCGGCCTGATGTATGTGCTCTACCTGCTGCTGGCGATGTGGGGCATGGGCGGCGGCGACGTGAAGCTGGCCCCGCTGCTCGGCTTCTACCTCGGCTGGCTCGGCTGGGGCGCGGTCGCGGTCGGCGCGTTCGCCGGCTTCCTGCTCGGCGGGCTGGTCGGCGGTGTGCTGCTCAGCCTGAAGCTGGCCGGCCGCAAGAGCCGGATCCCGTTCGGCCCGTACATGCTCGCCGGCGCCTTCCTGGCGGTCTTCGCCGCGGCGCCGGTCACCACCTGGTACACCAACCTGCTCGTCCCCGCCTGACCCGCTGACCACCGTGAATCGCTGAAAGGAAGGAAGAAATCCGATGGCTGGCGCAACACCGATCGGGCTGGACATCGGCTCGTCCTCGATCCGGGCCGTGGAGGTCCGCCGCACCAAGGACGACTACTCGCTGATCAACTTCGGTCAGTTCCCGCTGGAGCCCGGCATCGTGGTGGCCGGCGTGGTGCAGAACCCGGTGGGCCTGACCGCCGCGCTCAAGCAGCTCTGGGCGGCCAGCCGGTTCGGCAGCAAGCGGGTCAACCTGGCGGTCACCAACCCGCAGCTGGTGGTCCGGGAGACCTCGATCGCCAATCTGCCGCCCGCCCAGATGCGCCAGGCCCTGCCGTTCCAGGTCAAGGAGCAGCTCCCGCTCGCGGTCGAGCGTTCCATCCTGGACTTCTACCCGCTGGAGCAGCCGGGGGAGAACCCGACCGTCCGCGGCCTGCTGATCGCCATGCCCAAGGACGCGGTCCTCACCCTGGTCCAGGCGGTCCAGAAGGCCGGCCTGAAGGTCAACGGCGTCGATCTGGCCTCGTTCGCGATGCTGCGCTCGGCCTCCCGGCTGGATGCCCAGGTCGAGGCGATCGTCGACATCGGCGCCAACATCACCAGCGTGGTGGTGCACGCGGACGGCGAGCCGCTGTTCGTGCGGACCCTGCCCCGCGGCGGCGCCGAGATCACCGAGAGCATCGCCACCCGGCTGGGTCTCTCCACCATCGAGGCGGAGCAGGTGAAGTGCCGGTTCGGCCTGCACGGTGACGGCAACCCGGACACCGTGGCGGCGATGGTCGACGCGGTCCGCCCGCTCGCCAGCGAGCTGCGCAGCTCGTTCACCTACCTGGCCTCCGGCGAACGGCAGAAGCAGGTCAGCCGGATCTCGCTCTGCGGTGGCAGCGCCCTGATGCCCGGCCTCGCCGCGCACATCCAGGAGCAGCTGGGTGTCTCGGTGATGTACGCGGACAGCGCGGCCCGGATCCGTGACACCCGCAAGGCCCGCGAACGCGGGTTCGACAGTTTCGTGCCGTCGGCGGCGGTGTCGATCGGTCTCACCCTCGGAGCGGCCTGATGACGACGAGCACCACTGCCCTGATGCCGGTGGACCCCTCGGTGTCATCGCTCCAAGCGGCCCGGATCCTGTCCATCCGCGCCGACCTGATGCCCCCGGAGATCCGGGAGGGCCGGCGCTCCCGGATCACCCGCTCGATGGTGGTCGTCCTGCTGGTCGCCACTCTCGCTGTCCTGGCCGCCTGGTACGCACAGGCGACGGTGGCCAAGCAGAACGCCGAGGACGAGTACAACGACACCTTCCAGTCCCTGACCACGGCCCGGGCCTCGCAGAAGACCGACGAGCTGAGGGATCTCGTCGAGTATCAGGATGGTGGGACGGCCCTGAACGGCGAACTGACCACGATCCTTGCGAACGATGTGTCCTGGACCAACCTGGTCACCCTGATCCGGGACCGAGCCGAGGACACCAAGGTGGGGATCACCGAGATCGGCGCCGGCCTGAACAACGACAGCGCTGACGCCGAGGCACAGACGACCACCGAGATCGGCACTGTGATGATCTCCGGAAGTGCTGCGAGCAAGCGCGTGGTAGCCGACTTCGTCAACGAACTCGGTGATTTGAAGGACCTGGTGAATCCGTTCGTGTCCAGCGTGACTGACACCGACGGCCGGGTCAGTTTCACCGTCACCGTCACCATCACCGATGAGGCGCACTGCGGCCGCTTCACCGAGAAGTGCCCGAGCGGAGGAAAGTGATGAACACCCGTCGCATCGACCAGCTCTGGCTCTTCGGCGGCCTGGCGCTGACAGTGCTCCTCGTCGTCGGTGGCTACCTCCTGGTGATCAAGCCGCAGTACGCGGCCCGGGACACTGTCCAGAACGACACCGCTGACGTCGTCCTCCAGCTCGCCAAGGAGCAGAAGAAGCTGAATGAGCTTAAGGAACAGCTCAAGAACATAGACGAGTACCAGACGACGCTCGCCACGGCGCAGAAGGCACTGCCGTACGGCAAGACGACCAACCAGATCCCCGAGTTCCTCAAGCAGCTCCAGAGTCTCGGCGCCAAGTACAAGATCAACGTCAGTGGTTATGCGGCGTCCGCGCCCCAGCCGCTGAAGGACACCCCGTCGGTGTCCGCGCTGCCGATCACGCTGAACATCGACGGCAAGATCGAACCCATCACCCGGTTCCTCAAGCACCTGCAGAACGAGCAGCCCAGGGCGGTTCTGATCCAGTCCGCCCGATACGGGGCCAGCCTGGGCGGCGAGGAGTGGTCGCTGTCGCTGTCGCTCAGCGCCTTCATCACCTCGACTCAGACCAAGACCGTCAGCTCCTGACCTGGGTGCCAGATGGTGGTCTGCTGTGCGGTTCCTATGTATACGCCGGAACCCCTCGCATTCCCCCGAAATGACGGATATCGTTACGTCCGGTCCGCGCCGTTCCCCCCGTAGCGGCGCGGGCCTCTCAACTTCTCCGCGTCCGGGCTAGCTCCCGGACAAGCGGTCCGTCAGCGCCGGACAATGCGCCCTTAAGGTCATTTATGTCCACACCGGGCACTGCCCGCCCCTCCTGGACAGGCAAGAAAAAAGGATGCCGGCCGTCGCGCGACGGCCGGCATCCCGAAAAAGCCGAGCCTCAGTAGAAGCCCTTCGCCTCCGAGTGCGCCCAGGCCTCACACGGCGTGTTGTACCGGCCCTTGATGTAGCCGAGACCCCACTTGATCTGCGTCGCCGGGTTCGTCTTCCAGTCCGCGCCGGTCGACGCCATCTTGGTGCCGGGCAGGGCCTGCGGAATCCCGTACGCGCCGGAACTGCGGTTCTCGGCCTTGTAGTTCCAGCCGCTCTCCTTCTGCCACAACTTGTTCAGGCAGGGGAACTGGGCGATCTTGAAGCCGGACGAGAGCATCAGGGCACAACCCACCTGGCGGTGGCCGCTGAACTCGTCACACGACGCCGGGATCTTGCCGGCGAACGGCACCGGCCCCTTCGCCTCCTCGGCGGCCCGCCTGGCGGCCTCCTTCTTCTCCCGCACCGCCTTCTTGTGCGCCTTGTCCAGCGAGCGCGCGTCAGCCGCGGCCACCTTGGCGACACCCTGCGCCTTCTCCGCGGCCACCGTCTCGGCCTTCTCGCGGACCGCCCGTGCGGCGGCGTGCTGCACCTCGCGCTCGGCCAGCAGCTGCTCGGTGGCGGCCGCCGACTCCGCGGCGGTCTGCTTGGCATCCTGGTGGCGGGCCACCGCCACGCCACCGATCAGGCCGGCCAGCAGCAGAGTGACCGACGCGATGCGAGCGCCTTTGGTCCGGAGTCGTTTCACCGGGGGGTCCCTTTCGACGGCCATGGATCGTCCTCGCGGAGGACGACGCTCCCCGCGCGCCCGCCGTGCAGTCCTATGGGATCGATCACAAGGACGTGAGGGTACGGCAGAGCGCCCCCCGCGTACGACTCAGGGAAGTTCGAAAGGCAGTTTGATGCCCGCCAGGGCGTCCTTGCAAGAGCAAGATCGATCGGAGGGCAAATCGGCCACCGCGTCGAGCAGGACGTCCCGCAGCCGGGCGGTGTTGTCGGCGAAGACCGTGAAGACCTCGTCCATGGTCACGCCGTGATCGCCCTCGACACCCGCGTCCAGATCGGTCACCAGAGCGATCGCGGTGTAACAGAGCGCGAGCTCGCGGGCCAGCACCGCCTCCGGGTGCCCGGTCATGTTGACGATCGTGCCGCCGATCGACGTGAACCAGCGGGACTCGGCCCGCGTCGAGAACCGCGGCCCCTCCACCACGACCATGGTGCCGCCGTCCACCGCGTTCACCCCGGCGGCGGCAGCCAGCACCACCGCGCGGCCCGCCGGACAATACGGATCGGCGAACGAGACGTGCACCGCGCCCCGGTCGTAGAAGGTCTGCACCCGGCCACTGGTCCGGTCGATCAGCTGATCCGGGACCACGAACGTGCCCGGCCCCAACTCCGGCCGCAGCCCGCCGACCGCACACGGGGCGACGATCTGCCGCACACCCAGCGAGCGCAGCGCCCACAGGTTCGCCCGATACGGGATCAGATGCGGCGGGAAACGGTGATCACGCCCGTGCCGGGGCAGGAACGCCACCCGCCGGCCACCCACCTCGGCCACCGTGATCCGGTCCGACGGGGGCCCGTAGGGCGTGTCGATCTCGAACTCGGTGGCGTCGTCGAGGAGCGCGTAGAGCCCCGATCCGCCGATGACACCGATCTCTGCTGCCGTAGGTGGCGGGTTCATGCACAGACCTTATCCGTCGCCCGAAACCCAAGCTAATGTGCTGAGCAAGGCTAGTTCGAGCGGACGGCGGTGAACAGCGTGTTCGGTGAGCAGCAGCGGATCGGAGGCCGGTCGGTGGATTTGATGACCGGCCGGCTGCTCGTCGCCACGCCCACGCTCAAGGACCCCAACTTCGACCGGACGGTCGTGCTGCTGGTGGCCCACGAGACCGGCGGCGCGCTCGGCGTGGTGCTCAACCGGGCCACCGAGGTGCCGGTGTCCGAGGTCCTCGGCACCTGGGGCGAGCTGGCCGGCGACCCCGCGGTCCTGTTCGAGGGCGGCCCGGTCCAGCCCGAGTCGGCCATCTGCCTGGCCCGCACCCGGCCCGAGGTGAAGAAGCGGCTCTCCGGCTTCCACCCGGTCAGCGGCGCCCTCGGCACCCTCGACCTCTCCACCGACCCGGAGCGCCTGCGCGAGAGCGTGGCCGGCATCCGGGTCTTCGCCGGCTACTCCGGCTGGTCCGCCGGCCAGCTGGAGGAGGAGATCGCCGGCGGCTCCTGGTTCGTCTTCGACGCGCTCCCCGGCGATCCGTTCGTCGAGCGTCCCGACGATCTGTGGGCCATGGTCCTGCGCCGGCAGGGCGACATCCTGGCCGCTGTCGCGCACTTCCCGCCGGATGTCTCGCTGAACTGAGGGGGGTCCTGCGAAGGGGCCCCGAGGGGTGTGTAATATTTCCAGCGTGCCCGGGGGAAACACCGGGGGCAAGCAGTAAGGCAAGGGGCTGTGGCGCAGCTGGTAGCGCACCACACTGGCAGTGTGGGGGTCAGGGGTTCGAGTCCCCTCAGCTCCACCCTTGTAAAAAGCCTGACCGGATCGCCGGTCAGGCTTTTTTTTATTACCCTCCATCCGCCACCATCGGCCCGTGTGCCGCCCTCCGGCGCGAATCAAGCCCAAAGTCACCACGCGAGTGCCGTCACGGTTCTGCGGGCCGCGCTGTGGTGTGGATCGGGCCGGAAGTCGGCACGCGGGTGCTGTCACGGTTCTGCGGGCCGCGCTGTGGTGTGGATCGGGCCGGAAGTCGGCACGCGGGTGCTGTCACGGTTCTGTGTGCCGCGTTGTGGTGTGGATCGGGCCGGAAGTCGGCACGCGGGTGGGCTTACGGGGTGATCGGGACCACCTCGAGGAGGCCGCTCAGGACCAGGATCTGGCGGACCTGAGGGGACGGCTCGGCCAGGACGAAGTCGATGTGGCTGTCGCGGGCGCGCTGGAACCCGGAGATCAGCGCGCCCAGCCCGGTCGAGTCGATGAACGAGACGCCGGACATGTTCACCACGATCCGGTGCGGACGGGCGGCGACGGCTTCGATCAGTGCCACCCGGACCCGCTCGACGGTGGAGATGTCGATATCCCCGTCGAGGTCCAGAGTGGTCGTCCGGGTCGCGTCGGTCACCGGGGCTCCTTTTCTGTGGCCATCGTTGGACGTACGGTAATCGTCATGCCGATTCGTGGTGGTCTGCCGCCGCGCAACCCCCGCTTCGTTGGCCGTGACGAGCTTCTCACCCGGGTCCGGGAGATGCTCGGCAACGGCCCGGTGGTGTTGCTGCCGAGTTCGGAGCATCAGCTCGGTGGCACGGGGCGTACCCAACTCGCGGTGGAGTATGCGCATCGCCATGCCGAAGCCTACGACCTGATCTGGTGGATTCCGGCGGAGCAGACGGCGGGCACCCGGTCGGCGCTGGCCGGGCTGGCGCAGCGGCTGGGGCTGCCGGAGTCGCGTGATCTGAACCGCACGCTCGGGGCGGTGCGGGACGCGCTGAGCCGTGGTGAGCCGTACCGGAACTGGCTTGTCGTCTTCGAGGACGCGAACCGTCCGGAGGACATCACTCCGTATCTGCCGAGCGGCGCCGGTCATGTGCTGGTTACCAGCCGTAATCCACGGTGGACGGCGGAGGTGGCGCAGGGGCTGCCGGTGCCGGTGTTCGACCGGGCGGACAGTGTGGATCTGCTGCGGTCCCGTGCGCCGGAGTTGTCGGCGGTCGACGCGGGGCGGCTGGCTGAGCGGCTCGGAGACGTACCGATGGCGCTCGATCTTGCCGCGGCGGTCCGTGAGGCGACCGGCCGCCCGGTGGCGGGCTATCTGGAGGATTTCGACAGGCGGGCCGCTGAGCTGGCTTTTCCCACGCCGATCCGGGTGGCGTGGGGGCTGGCCGCGGAGGCGCTGGGTGCCGCCGCGCCGGCGGACCGGGTGCTGTTGGAGTTGTGCACGTTCCTGGCGAGCGCGCCGATCTCGTGGCGGCTGCTCTGGGCGGCGCGCACGCTGCCGCTGGATCCGGAGCTGGCCCGGACGGTCCGGGTGGAGCGCCGGTTGCGGGCGGCGATGCGACGGATTTCGCGGTACGGGCTGGCCGGTCTGGATCCGGCGGGTGAGCGGCTGACCGTGCATCCGCTGATCCGTGGGATGTTCGGGCAGGAGCTGAGTTCGGAGCGGCACGCGACGCTGCTGCGCACGGTGCGGGGCATGCTGGCGGCCGGGGATCCGGGTGATCCGGACGATCCGGCCGGCTGGTACCGGTACGCCGAACTGGCCCCGCACCTGATCCACTCGGATCTGCTCGGTGGGGATGCCGAGGAGATCCGGCAGCTGGTGGTCAACTGTGTCCGCTTCCATTACGCCCGTGGTGACTTCGATTCCAGCCGTGATCTGGCGAGTGCCGCGGTGGCCCGCTGGCGAGACGGGCTGGGCGAGTCGGCCGAGCAGACGCTGCTGGCCCAGTTCCATCTGGCGAACGCGCTGCGGGCGGTGGGGCGCGCGGCTGATGCCCGGACGCTCAACCTGCAGACGCTGCGTACCCAGCGGGAGGTGGTCGGCGCCGACGACGAGGCGACTCTGGCCACCGCCAACAGTGTCGGCGCGGATCTGCGCATGCAGGGCCATTTCGGGCAGGCCCGGCAGTTGGACGCGGACAATCTGGTGCGGTACCGGAGGCTGTTCGGGGAGAGCTATCCGACCGCGCTGCGCTGTGCCAACAATCTCGCCGCCGATCTGCGGCTGCTGGGTGACCACCGGGGTGCCCGGGGGCTGGACGAGCAGGTGCTGCGGCACCGGCAGGCGATCTTCATGGACGGGCATCCGGAGACGGTGTCGTCGCGGGCGGCGCTCGCCTTCGACCTGTTCGGGCTGGGCGACTACGCGGGGGCGGCGGACGTGCTGGCCGCCCGGCCGGGGGACGCGGTGCCGGCCGATCACCCGTTCGCGCTGTGGGCGGGCCGGTGCGCGGCGATGGCGGCCCGGCGGCGCGGCGATCCGGAGGCCCGGGCGCTGGCCGTGGAGAATCTGGCGCTGAGCCGGAAGCGGTTCGGCGAGTTGAGTGTCGACACGCTGGCCGCGGCGGTCTCGGCGGCGCACTGCGCCCACGCCGACGGCGACCTGGACGACGCCCATGAGCTGCTGGAACGCGCCGTGATCAGGTATCACGCGGTGCTCGGCGACGATCATCCGTTCACTCTCGCGGCCTCGGCCGGGCTGGCCGGGGTGGTGCGGGCGGCGGGCCGGCACCACGACGCCCGGACCATCGATCTGGAGGTGCTCGGCGGGCTGCGCCGCAGTGTCGGCCCCGATCACCCGTTCACGCTGAGCTGCGCCAACGGGCTGGTCGCCGATCTGGCCGCGGCCGGTGAGGCGCAGCGGTCGCGGGAGTTGGCGGCGGACACCCTGCGCCGTTCGCAGGCGGTCCGCGGCGCCGATCATCCGGACACCGCGGCCTGCGCCTGGAACCTGGCCCGGATCGGGGCCGACGACGCGGCCCGGCAGCAGGCCCTGGACGGGCTGGTGAAAGCGTTCGGCGACGGCCACCCGGTGTTCCGGGCGACCGCCGCCGACCTGCATCTGGAGACGGAGACGGATCTGCCGCCGCTATGAGAACGCCGCTATGACTCGATGTGCACCACGACCTCGGCGGTCTGCTTGTCCAGCAGCTCGGTCACCCCGACCGCGGGCATCGGCCGGGCGAAGTGGTATCCCTGCGCCCGCCCGGCGCCCAGGTCCTTGAGCCGTTCCGCCTGCCCGGCGTCCTCGACACCCTCGGCCACCGGGGACAGGTTGAAGGTGCGGGCGATGTGCAGCACCGCCTCGGCCACCGACGCGCCACCGGTCTCCGGCATCGCCTGCACGAACGAGCGGTCGATCTTGACCACGTCCACCGGCAGGGTGCTGAGGTGGCTGAGCGAGGAGAAGCCGGTACCGAAGTCGTCCAGGGCGATCCGGACACCCAGCTCCTTCAGCGCGGTCAGCACCCGGGCCGACTCGACCAGGTCGGTGAGCGCCACCGACTCGGTCAGCTCCAGCACCAGGTCGTGCGGGGGCAGCCCGGTCCGGCGCAGCACCTCCCGGACGTCGTCCACCAGGCGCGGGTTGCTCAGCTGGGAGGCGGACAGGTTGACGTTCATCTCGAAGCCGGGGAACCGGTGCTGCCAGTCCATCGCCTGCCGGCAGGCCTCCTCCAGGACCCAGCCGCCGAGCTTCGGCACCTGACCCAGCTGCTCGGCCAGTTCCAGGAACACCGCGGGCGGCATCAGGCCCTTCTCCGGGTGCCGCCAGCGGACCAGGGCCTCCACCCCGACCGTGATGCCACCGTTGTCCAGGTCGACGATCGGCTGGTAGTGCACCTCGAACTCGCCGGCCTCCAGCCCGCGCAGCAGATCCTGCTCGGCGATCCGGCGCTGCTCGGCCTGCGCGAACAGGACCGGGTCGAACCGCCGGGCCACCCCGCCGCCGTCCCGCTTGGCCCGGATCAGGGCCTGGTCGGCGCGGCGCAGCACCCCGTCCAGGCCGCCCCCGCCGTGTTCGGCGATCGCCACCCCGGCACTGGCCCGGATGCTCAGCGCGACCCCGCCCACCTGCAGCGGGCGGTGCAACTCGGTGAGCACGCGCTCGGCCACCGCGACCGCGGCGTGCTCGTCCTCCAGACCGGGCAGCAGCACCACGAACTCGTCGCCGTCCAGCCGGGCGACCGTGTCGTTGGCGCGCACGTTCACCGCCAGCCGGTCGGCGGCGGCCCGCAGCAGGTCGTCGCCGGCCGCGTGCCCGAGCACCTCGTTGACGTCCTTGAGCCCGTCCAGGTCGACCACGATCACCGCGGTCCTGGTGCGGGACGGCTCGGCGATGACCTCCTCGGCGTACTCGACGAACATCCGCCGGTTGCCGAGCCCGGTCAGCGGGTCCCGGAACGCCTGCTGGGCGAGCAGGGTCTGCTGACGGTTCCGGTCCGGGTCGATCCGCGGGCCGAGGAACTGGCGCAGCACGCCACCCGCCGCCACCAGCAGCACCAGCCAGATCCCGCCGGCCGGCAGCCCGCCGGTCACCTCGCGGATCACCACCACGGTCAGCGCCGCCGCCATGGTGAGCAGCCGCAGCTGCCCGCGCCGGGTGTCCAGCAGCAGGACCGCCAGGCCCAGGCACAGCGCCGCGAGCAGCGGCATGATCCGCCCGGCCAGCCCACCCGGATGTCCCGGATCGGTCACCGGCCAGGCCAGCAGTACCAGCGACGCGAGCACCACCGTGTCGTCGATGACGACACGCACCCGGTCCCAGAGAGCGTTGCGACCCACGATCCACCTCCGGCGAGTCAGATCGGTTCCGGTCGGTCGCGGTTGAGTTGTCGGGTAAGGGCTTTCAGTTGCGGTTCGAGAGCCAAATCGCGACTGCCTCGGTGCCGGCCTCCGGGATCGCGCGGGCCACGGCACGCACCACCTCCGGCCGCTCGCGCCATGCCGGCCGCCTGGAGACCAGGGCAAGACCATCCCAGACCCCGAT
Organism: Actinoplanes sp. G11-F43; assembly: GCF_050589265.1. Taxonomy (NCBI): domain Bacteria; kingdom Bacillati; phylum Actinomycetota; class Actinomycetes; order Micromonosporales; family Micromonosporaceae; genus Actinoplanes; species Actinoplanes sp. G11-F43. Next base: position 240,604 of record NZ_JBNZCE010000015.1, on the reverse strand, counting down.
CGGGTACGCCGGGAGCACGGTCCCGCGCACCCAGTCGGCGTCCGGCCCCTCGCCCGGATCCCGGCCGTCCAGAAGGGCCCGGATCAGTGGCAGCCGTGGGCCGCCGGCCAGCTCCCGCCCGGGTGTGCCGGTCAGCACCGGGGTCACCCGCGGTGGCCCGGCTCCCGCACGCCACGCGGTGACCAGCCGGGCGGTGTCCTCCGGCGTGACGGTCAGGTTGCGCAGCCGCCAGCGGACCCGGTGATCGGCGTTCGCCAGATCGGCCAGCCGCTGGACCTCCGGCTCGACCGGCTCGGCCAGCCACGGCTCGACCTCGGCCAGCAGCGCGGTGGTGAACCGTACCCCAGCGGGGGTCAACTCACCGCCGGCCAGCAGCCCGGCGGCGGCCCGGGCCACCGCCGAACGCCATCGGGCGAACTCGAACGCGGCCGCGCGGCCCGGCTCGGCCCGCCGGAACCGGACCACCGCCAGGTAGGCGTAGGCCCCGTGCAGCACCCCGAACGCCGGCCGGGGATCGTCCCGCCACGGCGAATACCCCCGCGGCCCACCCGGCTCCACCAGGTCGAACAGCAGACTGGTGGCGTTCAGGACGCTGTGCTGGGTCTCGTGCAGCAGCCCGGCGGCCAGCGCGTCCGGCCCGGCCGGCGACGACATGGCGACCGCCCCGAACGCCTCCGCCGAGGTGGCGCTGATGCCCTCGGCCGACGGGTCCGGCACCACCGGGACGATCACCCGCAGCACCGCGGCCATCGTCTCGGCGGCCGGGCGGTGCCGCCGGACCAGCACGGCCCACGCCCGCTCCAGACAGTCCCGCCAGTGCTCCACCTCGGCCCCGGACAGCGGGGGAGTGGGGGTCAGACCGAGCCGGGCGCGGACCGGATCGGTGTCCTCCAGGCGCACCGACAGGGTCAGACCGTCACCGGCCGTGGTCAGCACGTGCGGACTCCGGGTGACGGCCGCCCCCGCCCACAGGCCGGTCATCGGATCGTCGGGGGGATCGGCGTACCACTCAGGGGTGTCGGAAACCCTGCGCAACGCCTGTCGTAAGAGAAGCAGATGCCTGGTCCGCTCGGCCCGGCGCAGCACACCGAGCGTGTCGGCGGACGGGCGGCCCGCACCGAGCGCGGCGAAGGCGGTGTCACTGAGCCGAAAGGGCTGTACGGTCATCGGCGGTGTTACAGCGCGGAGTTGAAACCGGCTATCGGCTCGCCCCGGGCCGCGTCGGCGGTGACCCGGCGCACCGCCCGGGCCAGGGCCGAATCGTCCCGGTCGAGCAACTCGGCGAGCGGCACCCCGGAGAGGTCGATCAACACGGAGCGCCACTCCGCCGGTTCCGTACCGTCCTGGTCCGTGTCCATCTCGCCCCCTCGGTCGTTCGTGCCGGTCGATGCGTTGCCTGAAGGTTACGGCGGTCGTCGGGTCGGGTGACCAGCGGGAGTCACCACGGCGGGTGCTCGCGGGGTTTGCACGACCGTGATCTCATGGGACTTCATCACCGCAAGTCGGTAACGGAGGGCAAAACGTGCAGGATGGAGAACGGGACGGCGAAAAGGACGCCCCGCGCCCCACAGAGAACGTCGATGAACCGGTGATGCCGGCGCCGACGTTCCCGACGTTTCATCACACACCGACGTTGCCGCACCAGCCGCCCGGCAACGGATTCGAGAGCGGACGCGACAGTCGTGCACGGTGAACCCATGTTGCCCCGGCGCGGGCCGGCACCCCCGGTCGACCGGATGGACAACGCCGAACTGGCCCGGATGATCGAGTCCGAGCACCCGTACCGGGGGAGGGCGCTCTTCGAGCTCTGCGACCGGGTCGGCGCCGACAACGACGCGGCCACCAAGGTGGCGATGCTGTCCCGGCTCACCTCGCTGCGGCAGGCACGGCTCTTCGACCGGGTGTCACTGGCCTGGTCGGCGATCATCGCGCTGCTCGCGGCGGAGACGCCGCACGCGCGGGAGGAGGCGTACGCGGCCTTCGGCGCCCTCGGAGTGGAGGAGCAGCGGGACATGCTGGACTATCTGGAGGTCACGGCTATCGAGGAGGCCCACCCGCGGATCACGTGAGCGGGCCTCCGGGGTTGTCTTTTATCGGGCCGTCACGCTGTCCGGCCGTCTCGTGGTCCAGTTGTTTCTGGTCCGGCTGTTTGGTCGGGCTGTCTCTTGGTCAGGCTTCGATCAGGACGTCTCGCCGGAAGGCGACGCGGTCGCGGACCGCGGAGGCGTCCGGTTTCGGATCCGGGTAGAACCAGGCGGCGTCCGGGGAGGTGTTCCCGTCCGCGTGGAGTGAGTAGTAGGACGCCTTGCCCTTCCAGGGGCAGACGGTGTGCGTCTCCGAGGGGACGAGCACGTCCTCACGGACGCTGGCGAGGGGGAAGTAGTGGTTGCCCTCGAGCACCACGGTGTCTTCACTCTCCGCGATCACTTCGTCGTTCCAGATGGCCTTCGGCATGTCCTGAAGGTAACGCCTGTGCGGGTTTGTGTCTGATATGTGCGATTTATTCACCTCCCGTGGGTGAATTGCCGCAGCGATTTCGCCGTTCTAGAGTCTAGTTTCCGATCTTCCGTTGGCGTCCCGCCGGCTTTTCCGCCGGCACTCCCGGTCAGTTCCTTCCTCGACACCCTCCGGCACTTCCGGCGGTTCCTCCCTCGGTCCCTCCTTCGGTTCTTCCCCCGGCTTTTCCTTGGTTCTTCCGTTGGCTCTTCTTTGGCAGGTGACAGTGGTGCGGAGCAGGCTCGACGAGTTGCGCGGAAACGGGCAGGCCAAACGCCACAACGCGCGTACCATCGCCGCCCTCACCGGCAACCCCGGCTGCAACCGGCGGGCCGTCCTCGACGCGGCCGGCATCGACAAGACGAAACTCGCCGAGCGGGTCGGATTCCCCGGCAGTTTCGGGCAGTCGCGGTTCGCGCTCTCCCGCGGCAACGCCTTCGAGGCCATGCTCAAGGCTGACGACTGCGCCCTGCTCCGCACCGTCCTCGACGCCGACGCCGGTTTCGGATACCAGGACCTGGGTGTGGACAGCGACGACACCCTCGGCGCCCGGCACTCCCGCACCGCCGAGCTGCTCGCCACGGCCCGGGCCGCCCTGGTCGATCACCCGCTGCTCACCCTCCAGGTGGCCGGCCAGACTGTCTACCTGGAGCCTGACCTGATCGCCTGGGCTCGTCCCGTCCGCGATCAGGAGGACTCCGCAGTCGGCCGGCAGGATCATCCGGACCAGTCTGACCATTTCGCCAATCCGTATAAATCGGATAATTCGGACTATACGGATGATCGGAGTCAGTCGGATCGCGCGGACCGCTCGGATCGCTCGCAGGGCCGCCCGCGGTACCAACTTCAGGTCGTCGAGATCAAGTCCTTCGCGATCATCGACGATCAGGCCGAGAGCGCCAAGGTGTCGGCCGCCGCCGTCCAGGCCGCCGTCTACGTCCTGGCACTCCGCGACCTGCTGACCCGCCTCGGCCAGGACCCGTCCCTGGTCAGTCACGAGGTCGTGCTGGTCTGCCCGCGCGACTTCACCCTCCAGCCGGTAGCCGTGACCCTCGACGTCCGCAAACAGCTCTCCACCCTGCGTCGCCAGCTCTCCCGCCTGGCCTCCGTCGAGAGCCTGGTCGACGCGCTGCCCGGCGACATCACCTTCGACCTGGCCCTGGAACCCGCCGACCTGATCTCGGCACTGGGCCACATCGAACCGCGCTACGCACCGGAGTGCCTCTCCGCCTGTGAACTCTCCGTCTACTGCCGCAACGAGGCCGGTGACAGCACGGCGGCACTGGGCCGCAGCGTCCGGGAGTCGCTGGGCGGCATCGAGACGGTGACCGAGGTGCTGGCCCTGGCCGAGGGCCGCCAGACCCCGACGGAGGAGCAGAGCGAGGCGGCGACCTTGCTCCAGGCCGCCCTACGGTTGCGGTCCGAGGCCCTTTCTTGAGTACGCCCACGGCCCCCGCCTCCCGCGTCCCGTTCCGAACGACGCCATCCGCAGCCCGCTCCTCCCGCGTCCCGTCCCGAACGGCGCGATTCACAGCCCACTCCTCCCGCGTCCCGTTCCGAACGGCGCGATCCACAGCCCGCTCCTCCCGCGTCCGGTCCCGGACGGCGCGATCCACAGCCTCCTCCTCTCAGATCATGTCTTCTGGTCGTCCCATGGCGGTGACTCGGTGAGCACACTGACCGCGCTGGCCCGCGCCCAGGCCGTCGTCGCCGGTCGGGCCCAGCCCGTTGCCACCGTCCGTCACCTGCACGTGCACGACCATCCGCTGGTCCTGATCCCGCTGGCGATGGCCGGTGAGGCGCACGCTCCGCTGGCGGCGATGGCCGGCACCGACCCGGCCCGTCCCCGGCTCTTCACCGTGACCCAGCCCCGCAACCGGGACGAGCGTTTCGCCTTCGCCGCGGACCTGGCGGCCCTGCTCGTCCCGCACATCGACTCGTTCGCCACGGACACCGAGGACGTCCCGGTCGACCGGGGCAAGGACGTGCGCCAGCGGTACGTCGACGCACCCCAGCTCTGGGTCCCGAACCCGGCTGGCATCGACTTCCTGCGGCTCTTCGGCCGGTCCACCCGCTTCCTCAAGATCGACGGCGACCACCCCGTCCCGCCCGCGGTGCCGTTGCTCGGCCGCTGGCTGACCTTCTTCGGCAACAGCGCGGAAGTCCCCGGATCGGCGCTGCTGGTCAACGCGGTGCAGGCGCTCGGCCTGCACTGGGTGACCGGGCAGAGCGGCGCCGAGGACGCCCAGTTCGGCGTCCAGCTCGCCTGGATCGAGGCGGGTGCCGCCGCCGCCCGCGAAGCCGAGAACGGCCCGGTCGCCGGCCCGGCCACCGACCCCGACTTCGACAACCGGGTGCTGGCCCCACTGATCGAGCGGTCCGCCCCGGAGCTGCCCCAGGTCCTTCACGACCTGCTCCTTCCCACCTGGCACCGGATGTGGCGTGCCATCAACCTGCTTCGTACGCTGCCCGCCGGTGAGCGGGTGCGGTCCCGCTGGGATGCCGACCGGGACGCCTTCACCGCCTTCGCCCAGAACCTGGCCGAGGGTGGCCCACCTCAACCACGCCGGGACGGTGCGGTGGCCGCCGCCGCCCGTCTCCAGCGTCTGGAGAGCGCCGCCGCCCGCTACGCCGTCCAGCGCGCCTTCGACGACCCGCTGGTGCTGGCCGAGTACCGGCTGACCGGCTCAGCGTTCGCCGGCATCGTCACCCTGGCCAACCCGGACCGGATCGACGACACCGGCCGCCGTCCGGTACTCCGCCCCCGGATCATGGTGCACACCACCGAAGCGGTCCGGATGGAACCCGGCACCTCCCTGACCTCACCCGCCCGTCCCGCCCAGAAGGCGAAGGTCATCTCGATCACCCCGGCCGCGGGCGGCCACGACGTCCTGCTGGAACTGTCCGGAGGCATGGGCCGCCGCCTGGTGGCCGAGCCGGGCAGCGTCCCCGCGGTGGGCGAGCCGATCACCCTGACCACGTTGAGCGAGGCGTACCGCCCGGGCGGCAGCCTCCCCGACCCGTCCGAGACCCCGTGGACCCACGGCGGCCCACCGGTCTACGACCAGCCCACCGCGCCACCGACATCCGCAGCCCCGGAGTCCGTTCCGGCGGCCGCCGGCGGCCCTGCGGCTTCCGCCGATCCCGGGGTGCCGGATCCACCGCTTCTTGATCCGCCGTTGCCCAGTTCTCCCGTGACCGGTGAGTCCGCCGACCCGCCGTCAGCCGCAGATCCCGACCCGGCTCGCACACCTGATCCCGCCTTCGAATCCGAGCCCGAACTCACCTACCGGCCCGGCATCACCCCGGATCCGACCGCGACCGTCTGACACCCGCGTCCCGGCCGGCACCCACCCACCGTGGCGCGCCCGGGTCAGGTCAGGTGGACCAGGAGCAGCGCGATGTCGTCGCTGCGGCGTGGCGCCATGGCCAGCAGCCGGGTGCAGAGTTCGTCGGGTGGCCGTCCCGCGTTGGCCGTCAACACCGCTGTCAGGCGGGCGATGCCGTCGTCCAGGAGTTGTTCGCGATCCTCGACCAGGCCGTCGGTGTAGAGGATCAGCGTCGAACCCGGTGGGACCCAGCGCCGGGCGGTGGTCCGCGACTCGTCCCGGGGTGGCAGGCCGAGCAGCGGCTCCGGCGGCACCCACCAGACCTGGACGCTGCCGTCCGGCTGGAGCAGCAGGGGCGGCGGATGCCCGGCGTTGGCGAAACTGACCTTGTATCCGGAAACGGATCGCCGGACCCGGGCGAGCACCGCGGTGGCCGACGCCGGGACACGCAGCCCGGTCAGCGTCCGGTCCAGATCGGTGAGCAGCGATCCGGGCTCTTCGTCACGGCCGTAGGCGTCGCCCCGGACCAGATTACGCAACTGCCCCATGGTGGCGGCGGCCTCGATGTCGTGCCCGGAGACGTCGCCGACCGCGACCATGACGCTGCCGTCGGGCTGGGCGAAGGCGTCGTACCAGTCACCACCGACCGCCGCGCCGTCCTGGGCCGGAAGATACCGGGCGTGCAGCTCGATCCCGGGGATCGACGGCAGTTCGGTGAGCAGGCTGCGTTGCAGCACCTCGGCCATGTGCCGCTGCTCCCGGTAGAGCCTGCTGTTCTCCACGGCCAGGCCGGCCCGTCGCCCGACCTCGGCGGCCGTCCGCTCCTCGGCGGCGGTGAACGTCTCCCGGTCGGGCCGGTTGACCAGCAGCACCGCCCCGATCGGGCGCCGTCGCACCGGCGACAGGATCGGCACGATCATCGACGTCCCGAACCCGGCCCGGTCGGTGATCGCGGCCACCTCGGCGTCCGAGATCCGGCTCGGAATGCCTGATGGCCGCACCGGCCGCCCGGCCCGCTGCGCGGCGAGCAGCATGGCCCGCAGGTCGGCACGGGCGTCGGTGGCCAGTTCGGTCAGGCGGGACATGTCGGCGGCCCGTGCCGGGTCCCGGTGGGTGGCCGTGACCAGAGCCGGACCGCCCGGGTTCTCGGCCACCGCGACCACGCACCAGTCCGCGAGGGTGGCGGTGACGATCCCACCGAGTCGCCGCATCGCCTCGTCCATGTCCATGGTGGCGGCCAGCGACTCGGTCAGGTCGGCGAGTAGTTCGAGCTGCCGGTGGGCCGACTCGGCGGTGCGGCGGGCCTCGTCCGCGGCGGCCCGGGCGATCCGCAGGCACACCTCCGAGGAACAGACCTCGGCGAGCTCGCTGAGCAGGGCGACCTCACTCGGGGTCCAGACCCGGGGCTCCTGGTCGACGGCGCACAGGGCTCCGACGATCAGGCCGTCGGAGTCGGTGATCGGCGCTCCCGCGTACGCGATGGCCCCGATCTCCTCGATCACCGGGTTGTCCCGCATCCGTGGGTCGTCGCGCACGTCGGGGACGGCCAGCATCGCTCCGGCCGCGACCACGTGCCGGCTGAACGAGTGGGTCAGCGGCATCTCCCGGGCCGAGGCCAGTGGATCGGGCACGCCGGTCTGCCCGGACAGCACCTGCCGTTCCGCGTCGACCAGGCAGACCGCGCCGATCGGCGCGTCGACCAGCTTGCGAACCAGCATGGCCACCCGGTCGAAGGCGTCGTCGGGCAACGGGCCACCGGAGATCCGGCGCACCGACTGCAGACGTCGCGGATCGCTGAGCACCCTCCGGTCGGCGTCGCCGATCACGTCCCACTGAAGCACATCGCCCCCCGGCCGTTCCGCACGCCAGGTTACCGGCGTGTGGGCGGGACGAGCCTTTCCCAGGGTGACCCGATCATCCGTTTCACCGGGGCCGAACGGCCCATCAGCCCCCACGGCACGCCCGACGAACGGCTGACCCGTCCCTGTTCCCCCGCGCCGGGCGAACCGGGCCGTGCCCGTCCCGTCACATCCGGCGAACGGCCCGTCCCACGAGGTGAGACCCCGGCCCTGTGCGTGTCGCGGTGTCTGGTGCCGGCGCCACCGGGTCCGCAGCGCCGCGCTGGTGGCCGCAAGCGCCAACGGAGTCGCTCCGATAGCCGCGAGTGCCTGCGATGTCGCGCCCGTGGCCGTGGGTGGCCGCGATGGCGCGCCGGTAGCCGCGGGTGCCCGCGATGTCGTGCCGGTAGCCGCGGGCGCCCGCGGATCTATGCCGCGTGTGGCGGGTTCGTTTCGATCGGATGCCGGCGGCCGGCGGTCAGCCCGGAGCGGATCGTGCCGCGGATCTCCGCCCAGCCCAGCCCCGCTCGCCGCGCCGCGGCAGTCAACTCCCGCCGGACCTCCGACTCGGCCAGCAGGCCGGCCCCGACGAACCGGCCCAGCCCGAAGGCCGCCCGGTTCAGCGTGTCGTTGCGGGTGCCCTCCACGGCGCTCGCGACCCGGGCGGTCTCGGCGTCGAGAGCGGCCTCGGCATAGCGGTCCGGATGTGTGATCGGCTCGGATCGCACGGCTGGTGGCGGCGGGCCGGAGATCAGGGCCAGCAGAGCGGCCGGCACGACCGGCAGGGTCACCGCGGGCCGCCGGATCCAGCGGTAGTCGGCACCGCGGGCATGCCGTGACGGCGGGGCCAGGACGTAACCACCCGCACCACGCCAGTCCAGCCCGGGGACCAGGCGGACACGATTGCCCCACCCGGTCGGGCGGAACCAGAGGTGCCGCCCGCCCCCGCCGCTGCGCACCTGTGGGCCGGGCGGCACGTCGCCGCCGAGGAGGTGCCGCAGCCCGTGCCAGCCCTCGGCCGAGTCGACGTCGGCCACGTCCATCACCACGCCGGTGCGCAGACCCACGTTGGCGCGCGGCCAGAAGGTCCACCAGAGCTGTATCTGCTGTGGGTCGGTCGAGGCCTCGGTGAGGCCGTGCCGGAGCCGTGGGTGCTTGCCGGAACTGTCGCATCTCGCTCCTCTGTCACACGAACACGCACCGCCCCGGTCAGGCGTGTGCACCGGCAGGACGGGGATCCCGTGCCGGGCGTACGCCAGGGCGGTCAGGAGCGACATTAGAACAAACGTACGACAATTTTCAGCCCCTCGGCAGGGTCCGCAGCACGTGCGCGATGTGGTGCGAGGTGCTCCAGGCGATCCAGCTCGCCGAACTCCCGGCGCCACGCGCGGTCCGGGCCCGGCGGGCGATCTCGGCGTCACCCCAGGAGTAGCGGGCACCCGCCGATGGCCACTGTGGCGAGGTCACCAGGGTCCGGCAGAGGTCGTGGCACCGGTCGTCGCTGCGGCCGCCGCGCCGGGCCCAGCGGTAGATCCACCAGTCCCGGTCGGTGGTGTAGCGCAGGGTGGGCAGTTGCCGGTGATGCTGTACACCGAGGCGCCGGACCGGGGATGTGACGCCGTAGTCCGCGTACCCCAGTCCCGGCTCGCCCAGGCGTGCCCAGGCGCGGGCGTCGTGCCGGCCCACAGTGACCGGGCGATCGGTCGGCAGGCCGTCGAGGTCGGGCGGCATGGCGCCGGCCGCCACGCTCACCGAGCGCCACGGCGACGCCCGGGCCCAGCGCAGCACCCGCCGCGCGCGTTCCTCCACCTCGGTCGGGTGTGGCACGCAGGCCGTCTCGGCCAGGTCGATCAACAGGTCGACCCGGTCGGGGTCGAGCGCGGTGGCGCGCAGCACCCGTTCGGCGACGGCGTCGGCCTCGGCCGGATTGCCGGCGTCCGCATGCGGACGCAGACGCAGCACGGCGCGGCGCAGGTGCATCCGCGCGGCGCGGCCGTGGGCGGAGAGACGAAGACCGCTTTCGTACGGCCGGAGCACCGGAATCATCGCGATCCCCAGCCCGGCCAGTAGTCGTGCCAGCGGCTCGGGATCCCCGCCCGGCTCGGGAACGTGCCCGAAGTCGACGGCGATCGTCTCGCTCCGTGGCCGCAGCTCACGGATCAGTGGACCGAGCCCGTCGTCGGGATCGGCCTCCACGATGGGGGAGACGCGTCCGGCCTCGTCGTCCGAGAGGTGTGCCAGGGCGGTGAGCTCACCCCGGCGAGACCGCAGGATCGGGCGATACACCCGGTCGCGCTTCATTCACCCACAGTAGCTTCACGATCGATATAAATGGGCGAGCATCGATTGGTTGGCCTCCCATCCGTCCGGGAATCTAACCGGAACGTTCAAATGCACCGGCTCGGTCGACGGGTGCGCGTCCAGCAGCTCGGCGATGCCGGCCCGGGCCACCATCACGCACGCGTGCCGATGCCGGGACGCCAGCACACAGAGCCGCCCCGACTCCAGGTGGAAGGCGGTGGCGTCCCGTCGGCCGGAGAGCGGATGCAGGACCACGGTCAGGTCGTACTCCCGGCCCTGCAACCGGTTGGCGGTGTCGACGGTGACCTCGGCGGCCTCTGGTGGCAGCATCGACCGGATCACCGCGACCTGGTCGCGGTGCGCGGCCCCGACGGCGATCCGATCAGGCGTCAACGGCCCGGTGCCGGACTCCGACGAGGCAACGCCCTCCCTGGTCAGCGCCCGTGCGGCGAGTGTCGCGCAGGCGGCGGCGGCCTCCGCGTCGGTCCGCACGGTGAACCGCTCGGCCAGCTCGTGCAGCCCCCAGCCGGTCGCCGCCGCGGAGTCCAGCACCTCGTCGAACGGATCACGCGCGGACCGTCCGAAGGCGAGCGTGCGATCACCCGGCCCGGTCCCCGAGCGGAACTCGGTGAACGGGTAGAACGCCCGGGCCACCACCGGAGCCGCCGAGGCCGGCAGCCGCCAGGAGACCGGCAGCCGGTGCAGCGGAAGGTCCGGATTGTGCCGGAGCAGCACCGCGACCGCGCTCTGCATCGGATCCCAGGACAGGCCGACCCAGCGGTCCACCTCGACCGTCGAGAACGGGTCGAGCTGGCCGGGATCGCCCACGAACAGCGCCCTTTCGAACCGTGACGCGACGCGTAACAGAGCGTCCGACCTCATCTGGTACGCCTCGTCGACGATCGCCCACGGCCAGGTGCCCTCGGTCACCGTCGCCCACTTGGCGGCCGTGCCGATGGTGACCGGCGGTGAACCCAGGTCGCCGACCTTGGCCGCCACCCGGCAGGCCGGATGCTCCTTCACCCGGGTCGACGGCTCGTAGTCGACGGCGGACAGGCGGCCCACCGCCAGCTCCGGAGAGCGCACGCCCAGCCGCTCGATCAGGTCGTCCACCTGCTCGTTGGTCTGGGCCACGATCATCAGCGGATCGCCGGTCGCGGCCAGCTCACCGGCCGCGCGCACGACCAGCGTCGACTTGCCGGCACCCGGCGGGGAGTCGACGACCACCCCGCGGTGGTCACCGCTGGTGAGGTCGCCGAGGACGGCGGCGATGACTGTCGCGGCCTCCTCGGCCGGGCTGACGAGCGCGTTGGAACCCACCCCGGCACGGTAGCGCCCGCGGCGGGCCGAACGGCCGCGACACCGTCCGCCTGTGGACAACGCGGAGTTATCCACAGGCCTTCTCCGCACCTCCGCCGACCTCGCTACCGTCGGTCGCGAAGTCATCACGATGGATGGAGGCGGCTCCATGTTCGATGCGCGTGGCCTCGGCGAGGCCGAGAGACTGATCGACGAGTGGCGGGGTGCGATCGAGGTGCGGGCGTCACGTGCCCGTGAGCTGTCGTCCCGCCTGGCACTGCTCACCGAGACCGCGCGAAGTCCCGACGGCCTGGTCACCGTGACCGTCGGTGCGGGCGGCGACCTGACCGGGCTGGATCTGGGCGAGGGCATCCGGCAACGGCCCGCGACGGTCACCGCGCGGGAGATCATGACGACGCTGCGGGCGGCCCGGTCCGCGATGGTCGCGGCCGTGACGGTGACGACCACCGAGACGATCGGCGCCGACTCGGCCACCGGGCGCGCGGTCATCGAGACGTTCGCGGCCCGGTTCCGCCCGGAGGACGGCTGCCGTGACTGAGCCGCTCCAGGTCCGTCAGCCCGAGCTGACGGCGCATGCGCGCACCGTCGAGGCCGTCGCCGGTCAGGTGGCTGTCGCCGGCGCGGCCGGTCGTGCGGTCCGGGCCGGTCCCGGGGCGTACGGTCGCTTGTGCACGCTGGTCCCCACCGCGCTCGGCGCTCTGCAGGACGTGCTGACCGCGGCGATCGACGCCACCGCGGCGGCGCTGCGCGACGGTGGTGCCGGTCTCCGTGCCAACGCCGACGGCTATACCGCCGCTGACCAGCGCCGGGCCGACGCCTTCCGAGCCGTTCCGGGCCGGAGATGACCGCGCCGGGTGATCCGTTGGTCTCCGCCGCGACCGCTGCCGAGCCGGACCCCTGGGCCGGGGTGGCCCTGGCCGAGGACGTGCGTGACATCGACGCGGCGGTGCGCGGCGGCAGCTGGGTGGATGGCGCGCTGGCCGGCACGGCGGGTGCGCTCGACGGTCTGGCGGTGGCCGTGGACCCGCTCGGTAGCCTCGCACAATATGGGGTGGCCTGGCTGATCGAGCAGGTCAAGCCACTGGCGGAGGCGCTCGACTGGCTGGCCGGCGACGTGGCGGAGATCTCGGCCCACGCACGGACCTGGAGCAACGTGTCCGGCGCGCTGACCGCTGAGGCGGAGGCACTGGCCGGGGCCGCGAGATCGGAGGTGCCCGGCTGGAGCGGGACGGCCGCCGAGACGTACCGGGCGTGGGCCGGCCGGCGGGAGGCCGAGCTGCGGACGCTCGGCACCGCTGCCGGCACCGTGTCCGCGATGGCCGAGGGCGCCGGCGGGTTGGTCGGCTCGGTCCGGCTGATGATCCGCGACGCGATCGCTGTCGTGGTGGGCCGCCTCGCGCTGTACGCGGCTGAGTTGGCCGCCACCCGAGGGCTGGCACTTCCGCTGGTGGTGGGGCAGGTGACCGCGTTGTGCGCGTCCTGGGCGGCCCGGATCAGCCGGTGGCTGAAGGGCCTGATCGACAGCCTCCGCAATCTCGTCTCCCACGGCGACCGGATCCAGGACCTGATCCGTTCGCTCAGGTCCGCCGGCAGCGGCGCGGAGAAGGGCGGGAGCCCCGGTGCGGTGGGTGCCGAGACGGCCGGTACCGGCGCGGGCGGCGTGGGAGCCGCGGGCAATGCTGAAAGCGGCGGTGTCGGCGCGGGTGAGCCAGGCCCCGGCGGGAGTGGACCCGGCGACGGCGGGGGAGATGGCGGTGGGCCGGGTGGGTCGGCTGACGGGTCCGGATTCGATGCCGGACGGGACCGGAGCTCGCTGGGTGTGGGTTTCCGGGCCGGGGTGGACGATCCGGAGGGCCTGTTCGCGGGGAAGGAGCGGTCGATCGCCGATCTGCTCGCGGAGGAGGGCCGGATGGTGCATCCGCGGCGGCGGGTCGAGGATGTGACCGGTCTGACCAGTCCCGACGCGATGGTTCGGAGTGGACCGGACGATCCCGGGGTGGTCACCGAGTTCAAGACGCCGGAGAGCGCGTCCAGCTCCAGTGTGCGGTCCAACATCCTGGCCGCCGGTAAACAGCTGGGTCCGCACGGCGGCGGTGAAGTGGTCATCGACGGGCGGGTGGCCGGCCTGACCGAGGAGGTGGCGCGGCACGGCTGGGCCCGGGCGGCCGGCCAGGCGAGGGCGCACGGTTCGGCGCTGCCGGATCGGGTCCGGGTGATCCTGGCCGATGGAACAATGATCGAGTTGCCTTAAGGATGGCGCCGGTGTCCACACAAGAGCACGTCTACTTCCAGGCGGATCACGGTCCGCCACGGTTCGCCGCCGAGATAGCCCCGGTGGTCGGCATGACGGTCATCCGTGGCGATGGCGGCGAGACCTACCTGAGCCGGCCACTCCCGGACGGCGGTCAGGTCGGTGGGGAACTGCACGCCAACGATCTGGTGGAACCGGGCGAGCCGTCGTTCCTCGACGTCTTCCCGCTGGTCCTCGACGTGGGGATCACGATCCCGGGCCGGGGCCGGCAACTGGCCGTGGCCCGGGCACTCTTCACCGAACTGGCCGGCGTCTCACCGGTGCCGGTGGCTCTGGTGCGTGGCTACGACTTCCTGATCGGAGTGGCGGGCCGGACCACCGGGTTGATCTGGTTCCCCGAGGGCGTCACACCATATGCCGAACACCGCGACACGTGGTTGCCCTTCCAGCCCATCCCGCCGGTTGGTTCGCCCTGAGCACCGGTTCCACATCTTCGTTTGCGGACGGCGATGGCATTCGACGTGCGGTCCCCCTAGGAAGGAGGAGGAGGCGCCGCGCCGCCCGGCTCCGGCCTACAACGCTGGCACCGGCCTGCGACGCCCAGTTCCGCCCCCGACATTGACTCCAAACCTGTGACGCCGCTACATAGGCTCCTCCGGGCTGGTCACGCCGTCTCCGCACTGCGACACCGCCTCCGGCCCGCAACGTCGGCTCCGGCTTGTGGCTTCGACCTGTGGTGTCGCTACGTGTGCTCTGGGCTGTGAGGCTGTGCCGTCGGCTCTGGCCTGCAATGGCCTGTGACGGCCTGTGACGGCCTGTGACGGCCCGCGACAGCGCGCGACCGCCCGCGACCGCCCGCGACGGCGCGCGACGGCCTGCGACGGCCCGCGACGCCAGTTCCGGTGGTGCCGGGATCTGGTGGCTTGGCGGCGTCAGGGCCTTAGTGCGGATCGGGTGGCATGGGATCGATGGTGATCGGGGGCGGGAAAGGATGTCTGGGGAGTTGGGCAGCGTACGAGCGTTGCGGAAACCAGGAGGGGTGGCGTGCGGGGGCGGGTGAGATCGGAGTGGGTGGGAGATGGTTCGGTCCTCACCTTCCGTGGTGGTCGCTGAGAAAGTGGGAAGCGGCTATTGGAGTCGGTGATGGGCGGTGACCACTTCCGGATGGGGGCTAATTGGCGGTGCGCCAAAATAGCTTTCCCGCATGCGGTGGGAATCTGCGTGGGTGGGAATCGGCGATTGTTGGGAATCTACCGAGGGGTAGGTTTGAATGGCTACAGCGGCGGGGGCGGCGGTTGATTGCCGCGAAGCGGGCGAATGGGGCGTCCGTTAATGATCCGGGTTCGCCTGGTTCTCACGTCGGCTGTCGGACTGGGGACATTGCTCCGGGCGGTCGTTGATCTCGGTCCTGGATCGATGAGGTTCGCTCGCGGTGCTGACCTGCGTGGGCGAGAGAGCGCTTCCCCTCGGAAGTCGGGGCCGCCGCGCTGCGGATCGTCGTGAGTCCATGAGTGAACTGACGGGAATCCGACACTTGAGCGCTGTCCCCGAGGGGCCTGTCCCCTCGGGGTCGCCGGAAACGCGGATCTTGGTGAAATGGGACGCGTGTACTGCAATTGATTTCACCATCCGCGCAGTCCGGCGAGTGTGCGGCTAGTTGATCATTCGGTGTGGAGTGTCGCAGGTGGAGCTGTGTTTGATCACGGGATGTGAAAGGTTGTTCTCCCGCGTGTCACCGCTTGGAAATATCTCTCGGGTTGAATATCGGGTACCGGTGAATAGTGAGACGATCGTGCAAGTTGCGTGAGAGCGTCGCCGCGCAAGTTGCACGTTTTGCGATCCACCACCCCGCTGCTCCAGTGTTGTGGCCCAGCGCTGATCGACATGTTCGATTTCATTCATGTTTGTATTTGTGATCTCGTTCGCACCTCTTCCAGTCGATCATTGGAAGTGCAACTCTTCTAGCCAGCAGTGACGTCGGCAACACGGACGGTGGTGGTGGGGAATGCGTCCAGACGTTCTCGTCGGTCCGAGCGAGTGGCTGATCGAGCAGTTCGGTGACAAGGTCGCCGACGAATTGTGGACCCGGGTGCCGGAGGCCTTGAGCACGGCGATCGATCGCGAGGTCCACGCTCATCCAGCCATGACCCAGGCCATGGAACGTGTGCTGGCCAACCCCCGATGGGCGTTGCCGTACGAGGAGTTGGTCCTGTTTCTAGGTGCCCTGCCCGGCGCTGAGATCATCAGTGTGCCGCGCTCGGTCTACCAGTTGGTCCTGATCAACGGGCATGTGATCGTGCCGTGGTGCTACGGGCAGTCGGCCCGGGTGTCGATGCGCGACGCCGAGGTCGGGCGTTCGTTCGGGCGGCTCGCCCGCGAATTGCTGCGCCGGTTCGGCCCGCCGTGGCGACGCTCACCGGTCGAGGCTCCGCTGCCGCTGGACTCGGTCGACGAACGCGAGGTCGCGAAGATCTGCGCGGCCATCGCCCAGATCGTTCCGAAGCCCGAGGTGGTCATCGCCGGTTACGCGGGCGCCCCCAACCTGGGTCTGCTCCGCGCGTGCCTGGGCGAGATCAAGTCCACCGACAACGGCATGCTGAGCTGGAGCCACCTGGACGACCTGCCGCTCCCGCCGCCGGCGATCCCGCGCCCGCGCCGCATGCAGTTCCCCTGACGAAGACACCACGCGGTGCGCTCGGGAAAGATGCCCCGGCGCGCGGCACCGCCCGGCACGTGCGGCTCGCGTGACCGAGGCTTGGCGGGTGCCGCGCGATCGAGACCAGGCCAGATCAGGCCGCCCTCAGGTCAGGGCGGCATGAGGGCCGACCGGGTGGTGACGTGGGTCAGGCCAAGAGGGAAAAGGGCTAGACCGAGGGGGGCGTGGGCGCGGAAGGCTGGGCGGGCTGCCGGGGCATCAGGTAGGCAGTGGAGAAAGGTTCCAGGCGGGAGCGCATGTCGGCGTACGCGGTGACCAGCAACGGGGGTAGGGCCAGACCGGCCACCAGGTAGTACACGCCGTTCCACAGACCGCCGACGACGGTGCCGGTGGTGCCGCCGACCACCACCTCCAGGCCGACCTCCACCGCGGTCAGCGCCATCGCGGTCA
This sequence comes from Actinoplanes sp. G11-F43, assembly GCF_050589265.1. Taxonomy (NCBI): domain Bacteria; kingdom Bacillati; phylum Actinomycetota; class Actinomycetes; order Micromonosporales; family Micromonosporaceae; genus Actinoplanes; species Actinoplanes sp. G11-F43. The sequence continues at coordinate 223,963 of NZ_JBNZCE010000015.1, read as the reverse complement.
CCGCGGTCAAGCCGGCGATGGTGGCCACCCGGGCGACCGACGTACCCAGATCGGCGTGGAAGAGGGTGAAGGCCCGGCCGATTCCGGTGCCGCGCTCCAGCGTCACCAGGACCGGCAGCACCATCAGGACCGCGCCCACATAGAACACCGGCAGCACACACATCAGTACGGCGACCACGGCGAGCAGGTTGCCGAGCAGGGTCCAGCCGATCAGGGCGGGCACCCGGCGCAGGCCCTCGGCGGTGGCGGTGCCGAGACGGATCGGCTGGCCGGTGGCGGCCTGGACCACCAGGCGGACGTTGACGGCGGCGGCCGCCGCGGAGATCAGGCCGACGGCCAGGGTGGCGGCGAGGAAGACGAGGGTGGCGGTCAGGTAGCCGCTGAGGGCGGGCATGGCCGTGTCCTCGTCGAGCATGGCGGTCTGGAGGAGGCGGTTCTCCTCGGTGAGGAGCACGTTCGCCGGGATGAGCAGTGCGAGCGTCGGCACGGTGACGATCGCGTGGAGGGTCAGGGCTGGTTTCCAGACCTGGCCGGCCAGCCGGAGACCGCGCCGCCACCAGCCCTCGTAGTCGGGGCTGACCAGCGGGTCGGCCGGGGTCGGGTAGTACGACTGCGGGATCCCCGGCGGCTGTGCGGGCCAGTATTGCCCGTTTCCGTCCAGCTGCGCCCAGCCCTGGCTCACGTGCGTCCCCAATTACCGTCGATATGCAAGATCAGCGGGCGTAACCTTAGCGGTTCCTTAAGCCCGCGCGCAGGCCCGAAACAGGCCGGTACGCACACTCACGGAATCGGTGCCAAGCCCTACACTCCCGAGGATGGCCGAGCAGCGTGAATCGCCCACCACGATCCGGGATCGGGCGGTGGCGGTCGCCGACTATCTGCTCGCCGTGCGGGCTCAGATGGACCGTCCGGCGCGGACCCTGCCGTCGGATGCCCAGTGGCTTCGTGAACTGCCCGAACACCCGGACTGTCAGCTCGGCCCGGCCGGCGACGACTCCTCCTGGCTGCGGGTCGGCCGCCCGGAGACGCCGGGGCCGGTCGCGGTCCCGGCAGCGCTGCGCCGGCGGCTGCGCGGCGACCTGACGGCGGCCGAGGAACCCACGACGGAGGACGCCGGGGAGAACACGGACTTCGAGGAGTGGCGGGAGCAGACCTGGCGCCCCTGGTCCGTGTCGTCCGCCCGGACCGAGCAGACCCGCGAGCTGCACCGCCGACTGTTCGACCGGATGCATCAGCAGGATCTGGCCGCCGCCACCACCGAGCTGGTCTGGGGCCACGGTGTGATCGAGACGGTGGCCGACGGGGTCAAGGTCCGGTATCCGCTGGTCGCCACCCCGGTGATGATCGAGTACGACGCGGACCGCACCCTGGTCACGGTCTCGCCGGCGGGCCCGTCCCGGCTGCAGACCGAGGCGCTGTCCGGACTGGACGACAGGCGCCTGGCCCAGTTCACCGCGCTGGCCGGCCCGGGTGGCACGGTCGAGGTGGACCTCTGGAACGACGCCGAGCGACGTGACTTCCTGGAACGCGCGATGACGCGACTGGGCTTCGACCGGAGAGTGGTCACCGAGGGTGGGCGGAGGGCCGGCGGTGACACGTACACCATCGATGTCTCGGTCCTTTTCGCCCGTCCCCGCCAGCGGCAGCTCCGTGGCTTTCTGGAGAATCTGCGGGACCGGCTGACCGGCGGCGATCCCTCCGGTGTCGGCGCGCTGGCCGCCGTGGTCGCGCACGAACCGAGCCGTCTGCTGATGCCGGACGACCGCCCGGAGACCTGGGAGCGGGTGGGCGGCCGGCTGCTCATGCCGCTGCCGACGAACGAGGCGCAGGAGTCGATCGCCCGCCGGCTGGCCCACCATCGGAACGTGGCGGTGCAGGGCCCGCCGGGCACCGGCAAGACGCACACCATCCGCAACCTGATCTGCCATCTGATGGCGAACGGCAAGCGGGTGCTGGTGGTGGCGCAGAAGGAGGAGCCGCTGCGGGTGCTGCGCGACGGGCTGCCGGAGGAGGTGCGGGCGCTGTGCCTGGCGGTGCTCGGCCGGACCGCCGATCAGCTGGTGCAGTTGCAGATCGCGGCGCGGGAACTGTCGGACCGGGCGGCCACCCTGGACTCCGATGCCGAGGCGCGCCGGGTGAACCGGCTGACCCGGAACCTGGAGGAGGCCGAGCGGGAGCTGGCGGCCGCGATGGCCGGTCTGCGGATGATCGCGGAGAGTGAGGCCCAGACGTACCAGATCGGTGGGGTGGCTCTTCTGCCCGCCGAGGTGGGCGCCTGGTTGCGGGAGCGGGCGGCGGCGCACGGGAGCATCCCGGATCCGGTGTCCGGGCCGCCGCCGCTGACCATCGAGGAGTTCGCCATGCTGATGAAGCTGGCGACCCGGCTGCCGCCGGAGGACCGGGCGGCGTCGATGCGGCCGCTTCCGGAGATCTCCGACCTGCCGGACGGCGCCGCTGCCGCGACGGCCCGGGAGAGCAGCGCCCGGATGGAGGCGCGGATCGCGCGGTCGGCGGATGAGGGCGTCGACATGGCCGCGGTACGGGGTGAGGGCCGCTCCGGGATGACCGAGCTGCTGACCGAACTCCGGGAGGCGGTGGCGTGGCTGCGCCGTCGGGAGGGCACCTGGACCGGACGGCTGGGCCGGCTGCTCGACGACCCGCACTGGCGCACCCTCTGGAACGATCAGGTGGTCGTGACCGAGAGCCTGTTCGCCGAGCTGGCGGCGCTGGCCCGGGAGGTGACCGGGCATCGGGTGGAGATGCCGGGTCACCTGCTGAACGAGCCGAAGCTGCTGCTCAGCCGGCTGGACGAGATCCGGTCCCGGTTCGCGTCGGGCCGGCATCTGAACCGTCTGCTGCAGCCGGGGTTGTACCGGCTGGCCGACGACGTCCGGGTGGACGGCGAGCCGGTGCGGACGACCGAGGACGTCGACCTGGCGGTGAAGGCGGTGCGCCGCGCGCAGGCTCGCCGCCGGCTGGGCGACGCCTGGACGGAGTGGGTGCAGCGGCTGGCGGTGCCGGAGCCGGACGGCGGGTGGGGTGATCCGGAGATCTGGGCGGGCACCCTGCTGACCGAGGCGAACCAGTCGCTGGACTTCGACCTGAACCGCTGGCCGCCGCTGGCCGCGCGGATCGCGGTGCTGGTGCCGCAGCGTGAGCTGACGATCGACGCGACGGCGCTGGCCGGGGTGGCCGAGTCGCTGGAGGCCGCGGCCGAGGTGTTCGCCCTGGAGAAGAACCGGGCGGTGGAGCGGGCGGTGGCCGACCGGGTGGCGCCGTGGCCGCATCTGGCCGAGGCGTGGGCCGGGCTGGACGGCTGGGACGACGCGATCGGCGAGGTGCGCCGGCTGGTGCTGTTGCAGCCGGATGTGATGCGGTTCGACGCCGCCTACCGCAGGCTGGCGGTGGCCGCGCCGGAGTGGGCCGAGCGGCTGGGCGGCGGGGAGCTGCCGGTGGTCTCCGGTCAGGCGTGCCTGGAGGCGTGGGAGTGGCGCCGGGCGCAGACCTGGTTCGACGGTGTGGTCGGTGAGGTGGATCCGGCGGTGCTGGCCCGGCGGGTGGAGCGGGCCCGGGACCGGATCAGGCGGCTGACCGGCGAGCTGGTGGTGGCGTCGGCCTGGCTGGAGGTGTCCCGGGCGCTGGACGACCGGCGCCGGGCCGCGCTGGCCGACTGGACCACCGCGCTGCGCAAGATCGGCAAGGGCACCGGCCGGAGCGCCGCGACCTGGCAGGCGCACGCCCGGACGGCGATGGAGCAGGCGGTCTCCGCGGTGCCGGTCTGGGTGATGTCGGTGGACCGGGCCATCGAGCAGTTCGCCGGGGGCGCCCGCTTCGATGTGGTGATCGTGGACGAGGCGTCGCAGGCGGACCTGTTCGCGCTGCCGGTGCTGTCGCTGGCGGAGCGGGCCGTGGTGGTCGGCGACGATCAGCAGATCGGCCCGCAGCTGGGTTTCGCCGGGCCGGTGGACGGCCTGATCCGGCGGCATCTGACCGGGGTGCCGTCGGCCGAGCACTTCGATCCGGAGTCGTCGCTGTACGACCACGCGGTGCGCCGTTCGCCGGAACGGATCCTGCTGACCGAGCATTTCCGCAGCGTGCCGCAGATCATCGAGTTCTCGTCGCGGCACTACTACGACGGCCGGATCATGCCGTTGCGGGCGGACCGGCCGGCCCTGCCGCCGATTCAGACGGTGTTCTGCGCGGCCGGGGAGCGGCAGCCGCTGTCCGGATACGGCGACGTCAACGTGGAGGAGGGCACGGCGCTCGTCGAGCGGGTCACCAAGATCGTGGCGGATCCCCGGTACGACGGCCGCACGCTGGGCGTGATCAGCCTGCTGAGCAGCAGTGGCCAGGCGGCCTGGCTGCTGGAGCAGCTGCGTGAGGCGATCGGTGAGGACGAGATCCAGGCGCGCCGGCTGCGGGTCGGTGACGCCTACACGTTCCAGGGTGACGAGCGGGACGTGGTGCTGGTGTCGATGGTGGTGTCCGAGAACGATCCGCGGATCGCGGCGTTCACCAAGCGTGACTACCACCGGCGGATCAACGTGGCCGCGTCCCGCGCCCGTGACCAGCTGTGGATCTTCCATTCGGTACGGCCGGGCGCCCTGCCCGCCGACGACGCCCGGGGCCGGCTGCTGTCGTACGCCATCGACCTGCCCACCACGGCCGACCCGGACGCGCCCTGTGAGACCGATTTCGAACGGGCCGTGATGAAGCTGCTGGTGAGCCGGGGTTATCGGCCGATCCCGCAGTTCCGGATCGGCGGGTATCGCATCGATTTCGTGCTGAACGCCCCGGACGGCCGCCGGCTGGCGATCGAGTGTGACGGCGATTCCTACCAGGGCCCGGACCGCTGGGAGTCGGACATGCGGCGCCAGTCGGTGCTGGAACGGGCCGGCAACTGTGTGTTCGTGCGAATCCGGGGCAGCCTGTTCGCCCGGGAGCCGGAAGTGGCGATGCGACCGGTCTGGCAGCGGGTCGAGGAGTTGGAAATCACCACCGCCTAGTCATTACGCGGGGTTCCCGTGCGGGGACCCTGCGTGCATGTGGATGGCGGGGGATGGGTAGGGAATCGCGGTAGGTTCCATTGTCGATACGGGTAGTGACTGTCTGTCATGGACTAGGTGAAGGCATTTCGGCGGAATTGTAGAGGAGCGAGGTCATCCATTCGGTTGTTTCGTTACTCTGGATGGGCGATAATTCCCTGCTCCCGGCCTTGTCAGCGGATTAGTCAAAACTTTGACGCCTAAGTCCACTGTTACTGCGGCCCGGTGACAGGTCGTAATAGGTGAGGGGTCTTGGTGGCGGCAAGGGGGGAGGTGGCGGGGGATGACGGTGCCCGATGAACGGGAGCGCTACACCCTTCCCGAACCACGCCAGCCCGCCGAGGATCAGGCCGCCTGGTTCACCTACACCGCGGCCGGTGACCAGATCGTCTGGTCCGCGGTCCTCTCCACGATGATCGGCCGCGATCCGGAGGAGCGGGGCAAGACCCGCCAGATCCTCTCCCGGCACGTGCACCGCGACGACCACGCCAAGGCCCTGGGCGCCATCACCGAGGCCTGGACCAGCCAGAACACCGTGCACACCACGGTCCGGCTGATGCGCGCGGACGGCGGCTGGTTCGACGCCGACTGTGCGCTGGAGCCGATGGCCGGGCCGGACGGCGCGGTGCGCGGCATCCGCGGCACGGTCCGGGACGTCTCGGCCCGCGAGCGCGCCCGCCGCGAGTCGGCCCGGCTCACCCGGCGCGGCGAGACCGTGCAGGCGTCCCTGATCGAGCCGGACCCGGCGACCGGTCTGCTGACCCGGGCCCGGTTCGCCGACGAGATCGACCGGGCGTTGCGCGGCGCGGGCGGTGCGCTCCTGGTGGTCCGGGTCCAGGCCGGCCAGGACCCGATTGCGGTACGCCCGGACCGCAACGCCGACCTGCTGCACCGCGCGGCCCGGCTGGTCGAGGAGACCGTCCGCCCCGAGCACCTGATCGGGCGGGTCGGCCCGAACGAGATCGCCGTGCTGTTCGCGAACGTCACCTGGCGTGCCGCCCGGGAGCAGACCCGGGCCCTGATCGCGGCCCTGTCCGCGGTCGCCGGCACCTGGTCCGGGCTGGTCCGGTTCGAGCGGGACGCCGAGGCCGGCAGCCACGGCCTGCTGATCGACGCCGAGCAGGCGTGGCGGCAGTCGCGGGAGGCCGGCCGGCCGATCACCCTGGTCGCGCATCCGGTGCCGGTCCGGGACCGGCAGGGCTCCTACCGCACCCGGGTCGCCGACGCGCTCGGCACCGACCGGTTCACGCTCTACTCGCAGCCGATCCTGGAGTTGCAGACCAACCGGGTCACCCGGCACGAGCTGCTGCTGCGGGTGCTCGACGAGACCGACGGGCCGCAGTCGCCGATCCAGGTGCTGGACACCGCCGAGCGCCTGGACGCGGTCTTCGACATCGACCTGTGGGTGGTGGACCGGGCGATGCGCCTGGCCGCCGAGCAGCCCGGCCTGTGCCTGCAGGTGAACCTCTCCGGCCGGTCGGTGGGTGATCCGCGCCTCACCGCCGAGGTGGAGAAACTGCTGGAGCGCTACGCGCTGGATCCGGCCCAGCTCACCTTCGAGATCACCGAGACCGCGCTGATCGGCAACCTGAGCGAGGCCCGCCGGTTCGCCGACCGGGTCCGTGACCTGGGCTGTGGCCTGGCCCTCGACGACTTCGGCTCCGGGTACGCCTCGTTCCGCTATCTGCGGCTCTTCCCGATCGACCTCGTCAAGATCGACGGGGAGTACGTGGTGGACCTCGTCGACAACCCGCAGGACCAGGTGCTGGTGCGCGCGCTGGTGCAGGTCTGCCAGGCGTACGGCATCCACACGGTGGCCGAGTTCGTGCAGGACGAGGCGACTCTGCGGATGCTGCGGGAACTGGGCGTCGACTACGTCCAGGGCTATCTCATCGGGCGGCCCGAGGCGATCGTTCCGGGCCGGTTGTAGCGGTCCTCAGACGGGTAACGTGCAGGCATGGAGCACTTCACGATTGCCACTGTCGCTGAGACGAGCACCGATTTCCGCCGTGTGCTCTGGACCGGCAAACACACCCAGCTCGTGATCATGACGGTTCCGCCCGGCGGCGAGATCGGCGAGGAGGTCCACGAGGTGGACCAGATCCTCACCTTCGTCAGTGGGGTCGGCAAGGCCGTCATCTCCGGCGAGACCCGCAAGGTCGAGCAGGGCGACCTGGTGGTCGTGCCCGCCGGCCGCAAGCACAACTTCCTCAACGAGGGGCCGAACCCGCTGGTCCTCTACACCGTCTACGGCCCGCCGGAGCACGCCGACGGCGCGGTGCACAAGACGAAGGAGGAGGGCGACGCCGCCGAGGAGGCGGGCGAGGACGAGCCGCCCGCGAACTGAGATTCACTTAAGCACCCGCTTAGGCACACGGCGCCGGAACCGGCCGAGGCCCCCCAGCCAGCCGGTTCCGGCGCCGTGTTCAGGGGTTAAAGTTCCCGGACAGCGTACCCGCCAAGGTTCACGTAAGTCGATCGATTCGACTACCCGGGTCTGTCCACCGGTGTGGGGCCCGCCCCGCCGCCACTAATCTTCCAGCATGGACGAGCCGCGCTGGTTGACCGAGGAACAGCAGAACGCCTGGCGGCAGATCGTCGAGGTGCTGGTCCGGGTCCCGGCCGCGATCGAGGCGCAGCTCCAGCGGGACTCCGGTCTGACCCACATGGGCTACCTGGTGCTGATGGCCCTCTCCGAGGATCCGGAGCGCCGCCTGCCGATGAGCCGGCTCGCCAAGCGGGCCAGCGCGTCGCTCTCCCGCCTCTCGCACGTGGTGGCCCGGCTGGAGACGAAGGGCTGGGTGCGCCGCGAACGCGACGTCACCGACGGCCGCGTCCAGATCGCCGTGCTCACCGACGAGGGTTGGGCGAAGGTGGTGGCGACCGCTCCCGGCCACGCCGAGGCGATCCAGCAGTTGATCTTCGATCGGCTGACCGCGACCCAGGCCAGACAGCTGGCGAAGGTGGCCGAAGCACTCCTGGACAACCCGTAGGGTGACTCTCGCCCGGTCGGACGTGAAAGGTGTGTGGAAGAGATGAGCCAGCTGGTACGAGGAGTGATCGCCCGGGGCAAGGGCAAGCCGGTCGAGGTGGCCACCATCGTGGTGCCCGACCCGGGCCCGGGTGAGGCGGTGGTCAAGGTCCAGGCGTGCGGGGTCTGCCACACCGACCTGCACTACCGCGAGGGCGGCATCAACGACGAGTTCCCGTTCCTGCTCGGGCACGAGGCCGCCGGTGTCGTCGAGGCGGTCGGCGCGGGCGTCACCGACGTGGCGGTCGGCGACTTCGTGGTGCTCAACTGGCGTGCCGTCTGCGGCGACTGCCGGGCCTGCAACCGGGGCAAGCCGTGGTACTGCTTCGCCACCCACAACGCCGCCCAGAAGATGACCCTGGAGGACGGCACCGAGCTGTCCCCGGCCCTGGGCATCGGCGCCTTCGTGGAGAAGACCCTGGTGCACGCCGGCCAGTGCACCAAGGTCGACCCGTCGGCCCGGGCGGCCGCGGTCGGCCTGCTCGGCTGCGGAGTGATGGCCGGCATCGGCGCGGCGATCAACACCGGTGGGGTCGGCCGGGGCGACTCGGTCGCGGTCATCGGCTGCGGCGGGGTCGGCGACGGCGCGGTGGCCGGCGCCGCACTGGCCGGGGCCACCACCATCATCGCGATCGACACCGACGAGCGGAAACTCCAGTGGGCCCGCGGCTTCGGCGCCACCCACACCGTCAACGCGCGCGAGCACGACGTGGTCGAGCGGGTCCGTGAGCTGACCGGGGGCTTCGGCGCCGATGTGGTGGTCGAGGCGGTCGGCCGGCCGGAGACGTACAAGCAGGCGTTCTACGCCCGTGACCTGGCCGGGACGGTGGTGCTGGTCGGCGTGCCCACCCCGGACATGACGATCGAGCTGCCGCTGCTCGACGTCTTCGGCCGCGGCGGGGCCCTGAAGTCCAGCTGGTACGGCGACTGCCTGCCCAGCCGGGACTTCCCGATGCTCACCGAGCTGTACAAGCAGGGCCGGCTCGACCTGGACGCGTTCGTCACCGAGGAGATCGCGCTGGACGGGGTCGAGGCGGCCTTCAACAAGATGCACACCGGCGACGTGCTCCGCTCCGTGGTGATCTTCTAGGTTCGGTGTGGCGGATCGCGTGGGAGCGAGGCGAGCCGCCACAGGCGAATCTAGGTCGCCTGGAAGACGCGGGCGTAGGCCGGGGCGGACGAGTCGGCCAGCAGGTCCAGGCTCAGGGCGGCGGTCCAGCTGAACGCCGGTGAGCCGAGACCGCTGCCGGTCTCCGGATGGAAGTACTCGTAGTGGCCGTTGCGGTGCACCAGCCGCAGCAGGGCCCGCCGTAGTTCGTCCGCCTCGTGCCGGCGCCCGTGCACCAGCAGGCCCCGGCGCACCAGCCAGTTCACGTTGATCCAGACCGGGCCGCGCCAGTAGCGGCGATCGTCGAAGGCCGGCCCGGTCCGGTCGTGGCTGGGCACCGGGAGACCGAAACGGTACGAGGTGACCGCCGCCACCAGCGCGTCCACCTGCGCGCCGGCCAGATCGGGCAGGGCCAGCGGCAGCAGGCCACCGACACCGCGCTCGGGGCTGAGCCGGCCCGACCGTACATCGCGGGCGTGAAAGAACTCGCTCTCCGGATCCCACAGCCGATGCGTGATCGCGGCGGTGATCCCCTGCGCCCGCTCCCGGTGCCGGTGCGCCGCGGAAGGATGGCCCAGCACCCCGGCGATCTGGGCGAGCGCCAGCTCGGCGGTGGCCAGCACGGTGTTGAACGCGGGGCACTCCACCACGAAGGGGTGCCGCAGCGACAGGTCGTTGTCGGAGTAGCCGCCGTCCCGGTAGTTCTCGACCAGACCCAGATAGCGGGCGTAGTCGGTGTCGGTCGGCCGGTGCGTGGCGTCGGACACATCAAGATCCCTGCGCTGGTACGTGTCCAGCAGGCTCAGATCGGCGGGCACCGTGGCCAGGGCCTCGTCCCATGCCGGACTGTTGTCCAGACCGGACTCCCATGGGTGCACGATCGACGCCAGGCCGCTGCCGCCCGCGTCCCGCCGGTCACCGAGGAACTCCTGCTGTGCCACCAGCCGCGGGTAGAGCCAGTCCAGCTCGGTGCGCGCCTGCTGGGCGGCGCCGGCGCCGTGCGCGGCCGCGTGCCGGTAGACCTCCCAGGCGGCCAGCGCGTGCATCGGCGGCTGGACCAGACCGGTGCTGCCCCGGGCCGGCCGTCCGGCGTAGGCCGGCACCCGCCAGAACCGCGGCCCCGGGAAGTAGGCGTCCTCCGGGACGTCCGGGTCGAAGACGATGTGCGGTACCCGCCCGTCCGGCCACTGCGCCTCGAACAGGCTCCGCAGGTTCCGCCAGGCCCGTGCGGGGTTCACGTAGGCCAGGCCGATCGCCGCGAACGCGGTGTCCCAGCTCCACTGGTGCGGGTAGAGCGTCCGGGACGGCACGATGTAGCGACCGGTCCAGTTCTGGTCGAGCACGGCGGCGGCGGACCGCCACAACTCGGCGTCAGGGTGCATGTCGTTCGAGAGCCTTTCCACTGCCCCACCCATCGGCAGGCGATCGCCGGGCCGCAGGGAAATTCTCGCGGTGATCCTCCGGGCCCGGGCGGCGGGGGGACCGTCGCCGGACGGCCCGAAACTGTCATACCCCGCTGGTTGCATGTCCACATGCGCACCTCGCCGAAGTCCCTGCATCTGATCTCGTTGCGCCGCCGTCGCGCGGTGGCCCTGGCCCGTGCCGGGCGGGCGTTCGCCGGCGCCCTGGCCGTCGCTCCACAAGAGACTCAGGCCGCCGTCCGGGCGACCTGACTCCGATCGCGGGTGTTCCACAACGACGGTGGCTGGGGGTAGTCTTCTGGCTCCGACGCGTATCCATTGACCAGAAAGCGCTGGTGACATGACCTTGCGCATCCTCGTGGTGGGCGCCGGCACCGCCGGCCTGGCCGCGGCCCGAGGGCTGCGCATCGCCGGTTTCCGGCCGGAGGTGGTCGAGGCCCTGCCCGCCACCGTCGTGCCCGGGGCCGGCATCTATCTGCCCGGCAACGCGTCGCGGGCGCTGCGCCTGCTCGGGCTGGACGTCCCGCTCCGCCCGCTCGGCGACCTGATCTTCCGCCAGGTCTTCCTGGACACCCGCGGCCGGCAACTGTTCGAGATGGACGTGGCGGCACTCTGGGCCGGGGTCGGCGAGTCGCGCGTGCTGTCCCGCGCCGACCTGCACCAGGTGCTGCTCACCGGGGTCGGCGGCGAGGTGCGTTTCGAGACCGAGGTGCGTGACGTGCAGATCGTCGACGGCGCCGCCAAGGTCGAGTTCTCCACCGGCGGCATCTCGGAGTACGACCTGGTCGTCGCCGCCGACGGCCGCCGGTCGACGATCCGCGACAAGGTCGGCCTCGGTGGCCCGGCCGTCCCGACCGGCCAGATCGTCTACCGCTCGGTGGTCAGCGGCGGCCCGCCGCTCACCGACTGGACCGCCCTGCTCGGCCGCCGGTCGTCGTTCACGGCCATGCCGATGGGTGGCCGCCGGATCTACTGCTACGCCGACGAGACCGCGCCGGACAGCCCCGACCCGGAGGACCCGAAGGAGCGGATGCGCGAGCTGTTCGGCTCGTTCGGCGGCCCGGTCCCGGCGATCCTCGACAAGATCGAGAAGGTGCAGGTGGCGCGGACCGACGAGGTCGTGCTGCCGGCCTGGTCGAACGGCCCGGTCGTGCTGGTCGGCGACGCCGCGCACGCCACCGCGCCGACTCTGGCCCAGGGCGCCGCGATGTCCTTCGAGGACGGATACGTCCTCGGGCAGGAGCTGAAGACCGCCGCCGATGACATCCCGGCCGCCCTGCGGGCCTACGAGGAGCGGCGCCGTCCACGGTGTTCCGAGGTGCGCGAGCGGACCCGGGAGCGGGACCGGGCGCGGGACGTGCCGCCCGCCCTCCGTGACCCGATGCTGCGCCGCCGGGGCGCCCACATCTTCACCGATCACTACCGCGCTCTGGTGTCCACGGTGTGACTGGCCAGTGCTGTTAGGTCACCCCGCGACGGCCGAAAGTCCGCGGGGGACTATTCTGCCACCCAGGTACGCCCGATCTTCGGGTAATGCCGGAGAGCGGTCCTCGGGTGCGTCCGGGGGCTGAACTTCGACAGTGACCCCGAGAGGGACGAACGAGACAACGGAGGCAATTCGTGACGACCGTTGCGCCGTCGCCGATCGCAACCCGACCATACCCAGTAAGGCGGCAGGTCAAGGGTTCGGCGTTTGCTCGGATTCTGCGCACGACGGACGCGAAGCAGATCGGGATCATGTATTTGATCACGGCCTTCGTGTTCTTCATGCTGGGTGGTCTGATGGCGCTGCTGATGCGCGCCGAACTGGCCCGTCCCGGCATGCAGCTCCTCTCGCCGGAGCAGTTCAACCAGCTGTTCACCATGCACGGCACGATCATGCTGCTGTTCTTCGCGACACCGATCGTGTTCGCGTTCGGCAACTACATCGTGCCGATCCAGATCGGCGCGCCGGACGTGTCGTTCCCCCGGCTGAACGCGTTCGCCTACTGGCTCTACCTGTTCGGTGGCCTGATCACCATCGGCGGGTTCCTGACCCCCGGTGGCGCCGCCGACTTCGGCTGGTTCGCGTACACCCCGCTCAGCAACAGCCTGCACTCGCCGGGCGTCGGCGGGAACATGTGGGTGGTCGGCCTGGCCCTCTCCGGCCTGGGCACGATCCTCGGCTCGGTCAACCTGATCACCACGATCCTGACCCTGCGGGCCCCGGGCATGACCATGTTCCGGATGCCGATCATGGTGTGGAACATGCTGGTCACCTCACTGCTCGCGGTGATGGTGTTCCCGTTCCTGGCGGCCGCGCTCTTCGCCCTGGCCGCCGACCGCGTCCTCGGCGCGCACGTCTTCGACGTGGAGACCGGCGGGCCGATGCTGTGGCAGCACCTCTTCTGGTTCTTCGGCCACCCCGAGGTCTACATCATCGCGCTGCCGTTCTTCGGCATCATCACCGAGGTCATCCCGGTCTTCAGCCGCAAGCCGGTCTTCGGTTACAAGGGCCTGGTCGCCGCGACCCTGCTGATCGGCGCGCTGTCGATGTCGGTGTGGGCGCACCACATGTTCGCCACCGGCCAGGTGCTGCTGCCGTTCTTCAGCTTCCTGAGCTTCCTGATCGCGGTCCCGACCGGCATGAAGTTCTTCGTCTGGATCGGCACCATGTGGCGCGGCCAGATCAGTTTCGAGGCGCCGATGCTCTTCGCGGTCGGCTTCATGGTGACGTTCCTCTTCGGTGGTCTGTCCGGCGTGCTGCTGGCCTCCCCGCCGATCGACTTCCACGTCTCCGACTCGTACTTCGTGATCGCGCACTTCCACTACGTGCTCTTCGGCACCATCGTGTTCGCGGTGTTCTCCGGCATCTACTTCTGGTTCCCGAAGATGTTCGGCCGGATGCTCGACGAGAAGCTGGCGAAGGTGCACTTCTGGCTGACGATGATCGGCTTCCACGGCACGTTCCTGGTCCAGCACTGGCTGGGCACCAAGGGCATGCCCCGGCGGTACGCCGACTATCTGCCGGAGGACGGGTTCACCTTCCTGAACACCTTCTCCACCATCGGCTCGTTCATCCTCGGCCTGTCGACCCTGCCGTTCATCTACAACGTGTGGAAGTCGTACAAGGTCGGCAAGGTGGCGAACCAGGACGACCCGTGGGGTCACGGCAACTCCCTGGAGTGGGCCACCACCAGCCCGCCGCCGCTGCGCAACTTCGACCGGATGCCGCGGATCCGCTCCGAGCGGCCCGCCTTCGACCTGAAGTTCCCGGAGCTGGCCGCCGGTCACTCGGTCGCCGGCCCGCCGGAGGGTGGCGCCCGGCCGCTCACCGCCGAGTCCGACGGCGGCGCGACCTACCAGGAAGACGTCAGCGACAACAAGCACTGACCAGCTGTTGAACGGCCCGCGCTCGTGATGAGCGCGGGCCGTTTGCGTTCCTGCTCACAGCGGCTTTTACTCGTTGGATTTTCGTCGTACCCGCGCGGCAGTATGAGCGGGGAGGTCAGGATCCGACATGCTGCTCACGCCTTACCGCGAAACACTCGCGTTACCGAAGATCCCGTCGCTGCTGGTGGTGGCGACGCTCGCGCGGGTGCCGATCGCGGCGGCCACCGTGGTGCTCACCCTGCACGTCGTCTCCGGTCTGGGCCTCTCCTACGGCGCGGCCGGCCTGGTCGGCGCGGCCGCCACCCTCGGCGGCTCGCTCGGCGCACCGGTGATGGGCCGTCTCGTCGACCGGTGGGGCCTGCGGCCGGTGCTGGTCCTCACCACCGTCGCCGAGGTCGTCTACTGGCTGGTCGCCCAGGCCCTGCCCTACTGGGTGCTCCTCCCCACCGCCGCGGTCGGCGGATTCCTGGCCCTGCCGGCCTTCTCGGTGGCCCGGCAGGCGATCGCCGCGCTCACCCCCGAGTCGCATCGCCTGCCCGCGTTCGCGCTCGACTCGATGACCACCGAGCTGTCGTTCATGGCCGGGCCCGCCCTCGGCGTCCTGATCGTCACCACCGGCGGTTCCCGCGCCGCGATGCTCGCCCTGGCCGGTGGCATCCTCCTCGCCGGGATCGGCCTGTGGCTGCTCGACCCGCCGGTCCGGGCCGCCCACGAGGCGCCGGTCGCCAGCGGCGAGCGGGTGCCCCGCAGCACCTGGCTCAAGCCCCGGTTCTTCGCCGTCCTGGCCGTCACGATGGGCGCCACCCTGGTCCTGTCCGGCACCGACGTGGCCGTGGTGGCCACCCTGCGGGCCTCCGGCGAGGTCGAGTGGGCCGGCCTGGTGCTGGCGCTGTGGGCGTTCTTCTCCCTGATCGGCGGCTTCCTCTACGGCACCGTCCGGCGCGGCCTGCCGATCCTGGCGATCTTCCTGCCGATGGCGCTGCTGACCATCCCGGTCGGCCTCGGCGGCGGCCACTGGTGGCTGCTCGCCCTGCTGCTGGCCCCGGCCGGCGCTCTCTGCGCCCCGACCATCACCGCCAGCTCCGACGCGATCAGCCGGATGATCCCGGCCGGCGCCCGCGGCGAGGCGATGGGCATGCACAACTCGGCCCTGACCGTCGGCGTGGCCTGTGGCGCCCCGCTGGCCGGCCTGGCGATCGATCACTGGGGGCCGGAGTGGGGGTTCGTGGCCGTCGGCGCGGTGGGCGTCCTGATGGCCCTGGTGATCCTGCCGATGGAGATCCGCCACCGCCGTTCCGGCGCACCCGGGGAGGTCCACGAGGACACCGTGACCCCGCCGGTGGCCGTCAGCGACCCGGTCGCCTTTGCCGCCGGCGCCCCCACCTCCCCGGTGAGCGCCGCCGTCCCGCCGGGGGATCCTCAGGCCCGCTGACCCGCTGACCCGCTGACCCGCTGACCCGCTGACCCGCTGACCCGCTGACCCGCCGGCCGACTGACCGGCTGACCCGCCGACCGGCTGACCCGCCGGCCCGCTGACCCGCCGAACGTGGTGCCCTCCGCGCCGTCGGCGGGCGGATGCCAGGACGTCAGCGGGCGGATGCCAGGACGTCGGCGATCCGGGCCAGGTGGGCGGCTTCGGCCTCGTCGCCGTGGATCCAGTCGGTGAACCGGACACTGCCGGGGGTGGCCACCGCCCGGAGAGCGTCGTGGGCCGCCGTGATCAGGTCGATGCCGGGTTCGGGTAGGAGCGCGCCCGACCAGCCGTCGTCGGCGTTCTCCGGGGCCGCCGGGTCGTAGTCGCCGGTGCGGCCCGGACCGAGCACCACCGCGCCGCCCGGCCGCTATCGGGGTGCGAGCGGGGATCCGGTCAGGGCCCAGCCGAGGATCGCCGGCCATGGACCGTATCCGGCGTCCATGTCCAGGTGGCCCTGGCCGGTCAGGACCGTGGTGGGAATGCCCAGGGGCATGCCGAGGATCGCGGCCGCTCCGCCCGGGCAGTACCGGTCGTCGTCGGCCGCGACCAGGTGGGTGTCCCGGGCCGCGGCGGCGAACCGCTCCCTGGTGACCGGGCTTCCGGCCGGTCCGGCGGTGCCCGTGGTGAGCAGGGGTGCGACCGGGCCGGAGACGAAGCCGGCGATCTCCGGGATGCCGGCGGCCACCTCGGGGGAGGGCGGCGCCACCAGCAGCACCCGGTCGACCGGGGCCGGGACGGTGCCGCGGGCGGCGGCGTGCAACCAGAGCAGGCAGCTGAGGCTGTGGGCGATCACCGTTCGCGGACCGCCGGGAACGGCCGTCACATGGGTGCGCAGGGCGGCCAGCCAGTCGTCGAGGACGGGTTCGTCCGGGTCGGGCAGCTGCGGGTAGATCACCTCGTGGCCGGCCGACCGCAACTCGGTGGCCAGCCAGTGCTGCCAGTGGCCGGCCGGGCGCCGGTTCTGCCAGCCGTGCAGCAGAAGGAAGCTCATGGCCGGGAAGTCGATCATGCCGGGCGGCCGGGCGCCATCGGGCGCGGCGGTGGAAAGCGCCGGGACGCCGGGTTACCGGTGGCCGCCGGCGAACTCCTGGTACATCACGTGCAGGCCGACCCGCCCGTGTGCCGGGTGTTCGAAGGCTCGCGGGACGGTTCCGACGATGTGGAAGCCCTCACGCTCGTACAGGGCGACCGCCGTCGTGTTCGTCGCGACCACCGCGTTGAACTGCATGCCGGCGAACCCCTCCCGCCGGGCCCAGCCGAGGGCGTCCCGGCACAGGGCGGTGCCCACCCCACGGCCCCGCGACCCGGGCGCCACCATGAAGCTCGCGGTGGAGACGTGCGAGCCGGGCCCGGGCCGGTTGGCGCCCATCTTGGCGGTCCCGGCGAGCACCCCGTCCAGGAGCGCCACGACGGTCCGGCCGGGCGGTTTCTCGATCCACATGTCGCGGGCCGACGCCGCGGTCATCGCCGGGTCGTACGGGAACGTCTCCCGGCCGGTCACCACCGCGCTGACGATCTCCCACACGGCCGGCCAGTCGGCCTCGGTGAACGGGCGGATCTCAAGCGTCAACGACCGGCTCCCCGGTGGTCTCGACGGAGGCGGCACGGAGTTGTTCGAGGGCCGCGTCGGTGGTCGCGCGGGCCACCCCGGCGGTCAGCTCCAGGAGCACGGTGGTGCGGAATCCCTCGGTCGCGGCGTCGAGCGCGGTGGCTCGTACACAATGATCGGTGGCGATGCCGACCACCTCGACCTCGGTGACCCCCTTGGCCCGCAGCCATCCGGCGAGGGTTTCACCGTCCTGGCCGTGACCTTCGAACCCGGAGTACGCCGCGGCGTACTCGCCCTTGTGGAAGACCGCCTCGATCCGGTCGGTGACCAGCTCGGGGTGGAAGTCCGAGCCGGTCGACTCGGCCACGCAGTGCACCGGCCACGAGTCGACGAAGTCGGGGGTGTCGCTGAAGTGGGTGCCGGGGTCGATGTGCCAGTCCTTGGTGGCGACCACGTGGTCCCACCGGTCGCCGGCCTTGTCGAGCACCAGGGAGATGCCCTTGGCGACGGCCGCGCCGCCGGCGACGGCCAGGGAGCCGCCTTCGCAGAAGTCGTTCTGCACGTCCACGATGATCAGCGCGCGTGACATGGGAGAGCCCCCTATGTGGTGGGAACGATGACGACGGGGATGGCGGGATCGCCGGCGGAGAGTTTGAGACCCTCCCACGGGATGGAGATCAGGTTCTGGCGCAGGTGGTCGCGGGACTCCTGCAGGGTGGGCGCGTCCTGCACTTCGCCGGAGGCGATCCAGGTGTGCTGGAGCATCCGGTCGTTGGGCTGGTGGTCGGGCACGCCCTGCGAGTAGATGATCTCCTCGGTGGCGGTGCCGGTGGGCTTGTGCCGGCGGATCGCGGTCTTGCGGCCGCCGACGGTCGCCTTGTTCTCGGAGCGTTTGACGACCGGGCGGCCACCCACCTCGACCAGCTTGTAGAC
This sequence comes from Actinoplanes sp. G11-F43, assembly GCF_050589265.1. Lineage (NCBI taxonomy): Bacteria > Bacillati > Actinomycetota > Actinomycetes > Micromonosporales > Micromonosporaceae > Actinoplanes > Actinoplanes sp. G11-F43. The sequence goes on along the minus strand of NZ_JBNZCE010000015.1, from coordinate 206,030 downwards.
CAGGTTGGCGGTGGGCGCGCCGGATCCGGTGACGACGGCGGTGCCGGCGCCGTACATGTCGACCGGCTCGGCGGCCAGGGTGGCGATCGAGTACTCGTCCATGTCACCCGAAACGATGATCTTGGTCTCGGTGGCGCCGAGCGAGTCCAGCAGCTCCCGGGAGTGCCCGGCCAGCACGGACAGATCGCCGGAGTCGATCCGGACCGCACGCAGGTCCGGCCCGGCGACCGCGATCGCGTTGCGGATGCCCTGACTGATGTCGTACGTGTCCACCAGCAGCGTGGTGCTCTTGCCCAGCGTGGCGACCTGCGAGGAGAACGCGGCCGGCTCGTCGTCGTGCAGCAGCGTGAACGCGTGCGCCGACGTGCCGGTGGTGGGGATGCCGTACGCCCGGCCGGCCGCCAGGTTGGAGGTGGACGCGAATCCGGCCAGGTAGGCGGCCCGGGCGGCGGCGACCGCGGCGTGCTCGTGGGTGCGCCGGGAGCCCATCTCGATGATCGGCCGGCCGCGGGCGGCGGTGACCATCCGGGCGGCCGCGGCGGCGATCGCGCAGTCGTGGTTGAGCACCGACAGGATCAGCGTCTCCAGCACCACACACTCGGCGAACCCGCCGGAGACGGTCAGGATCGGCGAGCCGGGGAAGAACAACTCGCCCTCGGCATAGCCCTCGACGTCACCGGTGAAACGGTACTCCGCCAGCCATTTCGCGGTCGTCTCGTCGACGATCCCGGCCGACCTCAGGAAGTCGATCTCGCCCTGGTCGAAGCGGAAGTCACGGATCATCTCGATCAGCCGGCCGGTGCCGGCGACCACGCCGTAGCGCCGGCCGGTGGGCAATCGGCGGGCGAACACCTCGAAGACGCAGTCCCGGTCCGCGGTGCCGTCCCGCAGCGCGGCGCTGATCATGGTCAGCTCGTACTGGTCGGTCATCAGAGCGGGCGTGATGGTGTCCACCAGAACACCCTACGACGCGACGACTGACCTGCGGTTCGCAGCACCGGTTCACCGGTTCCGGGAATCCGGTGGCAACATGGGGGGCATGGCGTTGCCTCAGGTTGCTCCCGTCGAGACGCCGGAGATCCAGGAAGTACCGGAAGAGGACCGGCCGTGGGTGACCATCGTCTGGGACGACCCGGTGAACCTCATGTCATACGTGACCTGGGTGTTCCAGAAGCTCTTCGGCTACAGCAAGGAAAAGGCCGAGAGGCTGATGATGGACGTGCACACGAAAGGAAAGGCGGTGGTCTCCATCGGTGCTCGTGAGCGCATGGAGATGGACGCCAACCAACTGCACGGATACGGTCTCTGGGCCACGGTCGACCGGGGTTGACCGTCGACCGGTCCGGCGGCCGGTCCCGACAATCGGGTGGGGAAGAAGATGTTCCGACGCAGCGGTGGCCAGTGTGTCGCCACGTTCGCGCATGACGAGGTGCGGGTTCTGCGGAAAGTGGCCGCCGAGGTGGTGGGTCTGCTGACCGACGGGATGGACCACACCGATCCGGTGGTGGCCCGCCTCTTCCCGGACATCTATCCCGACCGGCCGGAGGACTCCCAGGAGTTCCGCCTCTACACCGAGGGCGACATCAAGACCGGCAAGATCGATCAGGCCGGTGCGATCCTGGCCGCCCTGCCCGACGAGGGCGAGGGCGAGGTGCGGCTGGACGGCGAGGCCGCCGAGGCCTGGCTGCGGGCGATCAACGACGCCCGGCTCGCCATGGGCACCCGCCTGGAGATCGCCGCCGACACCGATCTGGGTGACGAGCTGGACAACGCGGTGCTGGAAGATCCCGGTTCCAGCCGGGTCTTCCAGCTTTCGGTGTACGCCTACCTCGGCTATCTGCAGGAGTCGCTGCTCAACGCGCTTCCCGAGATCAAGTAGCTGTGTGAACCGCCACTTCGGGGACGGTGAATTCTCACGGTAATGTGAACGGCGTGCTGACCATCGACCGAGCGATCATCGACGCGATCGTCGCCCACGCCCGCCGGGACCACCCCGACGAGGCCTGTGGTGTCGTCGCCGGGCCGATCGGCCAGGACGTGCCCGCCCGGCACATCCCGATGGACAACGCCGCGCGCTCGATGACCTTCTACGAGTTCGACTCGATGGAGCATCTGCGGGTCTGGCGGGAGATGGACGATCGCGACGAGGAGCCGGTGGTCATCTACCACTCGCACACCGCGACCGAGGCGTATCCGTCGCGGACCGACGTGTCGTTCGCCGGTGAGCCCGGTGCGCACTATCTCCTCGTCTCGACCCGTGAGCCGGATTCCGAGGAGATCCGCTCGTTCCGTATCGTGGACGGTGTGGTGACCGAGGAAGAGGTCAACATCGTGGATGCGACGGTGAAGGCGTGATTTCCACAGCTGTGCAGTCGTACATGTTCGGGCAGAGCCCGGCGTCGGTCTTCTATGAGTGTCGCTGCCGGTAAAGCGACCCCGACAGACCGATCTTTCCCGTACGACCTCTTTTGGAGTGGAACAGCCATGGCCATCGAAGTTCGCGTCCCCACCATCCTGCGCAACTACACCGGCGGCGCCAAGATCGTCGAGGGTTCCGGTGACACCCTCACCGCGCTGATCGACGATCTGGACGCCAAGCACAACGGGCTGAAGGGCCGGTTGATCACCCCCGAGGGCGGCCTGCACCGGTTCGTGAACATCTACGTCAACGACGAGGACGTCCGCTTCCTCGGCGCCCTGGACGCCAAGGTCAAGGACGGCGACTCGGTCACCATCCTGCCCGCCGTCGCCGGTGGCGCTCTCGGTTTCGCCGCGGCCGCGGCTCTCGTCGGCGGCTGGTCCCGTCCGGCCTCCCCGGCCTCCGCCCCTGAAGCGGACTGAAGGCGGTCTGTCGATGGCTCGCTACGAGAGCCTGCTGGACGCCTGCGGGGGCACGCCGCTCGTCGGCCTGCCCCGGCTGTCCCCGGCGGTGCCCGAGGGGGCGCCGCCGGTGCGGCTCTGGGCCAAGCTGGAGGACCGCAACCCGACCGGCAGCATCAAGGACCGTGCCGCGCTGTTCATGGTGCGCGAGGCCGAGGAGTCCGGGCACCTGCGGCCCGGTGACACCATCCTCGAACCGACCAGCGGCAACACCGGCATCGCCCTGGCCATGGTGGCCAAGCTCCGGGGGTACCGCCTGGTCTGCGTGATGCCGGAGAACGTGTCGGCCGAGCGCACCCAGCTGCTCCGGATGTACGGCGCGGAGATCATCTTCTCGCCGGCCGCCGGTGGCTCCAACCAGGCGGTGGCGACCGCCAAGCAGATCGCCGCCGAGCACCCGGACTGGAAGATGCTCTTCCAGTACGGCAACCCGGCCAACGCCCGCGCGCACTACGAGACCACCGGTCCGGAGCTGCTGCGTGACCTGCCCACGATCACCCACTTCGTGGCCGGTCTGGGCACCACCGGGACGCTGATGGGCACCGGCCGGTTCCTGCGCGAGAAGGTCGACGGCATCCAGATCATCGCCGCCGAACCACGGTACGGCGAGCTGGTCTACGGCCTGCGCAACATCGACGAGGGGTACGTCCCGGAGCTGTACGACGCCTCGGTGCTGACCCGGCGGTTCTCGGTCGGGACACGGGACGCGGTGTTGCGTACCCGGCAATTGATCGAGGTTGAAGGTATCTTCGCGGGCTTCTCCACCGGGGCGGTGCTGCACGCGGCCCTCGCGGTGGCGCACGAGGCGGTCAAGGCCGGCAAGTCGGCTGACGTTGCCTTCGTGGTGCCGGACGCCGGTTGGAAATACCTTTCCACCGGCGCGTACGGCGGCACGCTCAACGAGGCGGAAGAGGCCCTCGAAGGCCAGCTCTGGGCGTAAGAGGCCTAGTAGGACAGCGCCAGGTAGACGTTCGCGGCCATCGGCGGGGCCGCGGCGGCCAGCAACAGCCAGGGCAGCGCCCGGCGGTGGATCGCGAGCAGAGCGGCCACCACCGGGCCCACGCTCACCAGGGTCAGCCCGGCCAGCGCCGGCAGATACCAGCCCGGCGCCCCGCCGAAGACGGCCACCACCGCGTAAAGGCCGACCGCCACCCCGCAGATCCCGAGGGCCGCGCCGTAGAGGGCGACGATCAGCAGCCGGGCGTTCCCGGGCGGCGGGTCGTCCGGCGCCGGGAACCGGAACATCGCCGATTCGGCGTCCGAGGGTTCGAACGGGGCCGGTGCGGGCACCACGGCTGTGGTGCGGGCGTGCTCGACGGCGGTCACGTCGCCTCCAACCGATGATCTTCGGACTATTCACCCTGAGCAACGCGGGTGGATCACCGGACGTGACGGTGCAAAGGTGATGAGGCAGGTCATGAGGGCTGTGACGTACGTTGTCGATTTGACGACAAATCGATCAGTTGTTTACCTCCGGCGCTGGTCGCGGCGTACGCTTCGCTCCGTGAATGACTGGTCTGACAAGTCCGGCACGGACCGGTCGGGTGGGGCGCGGGCGACCCAGACGGCAACCCATAGCGTGATCCAATGTGAGCCAGAGGGATCCGGATGCGACTAACCGTTCTCGGTTGTGCCGGCAGTTTCCCCGGCCCCGAGTCGGCGTGTTCGGCCTACCTCGTCGAGGCCGACGGCTACCGGCTCCTGATCGACTTCGGTTCCGGGTCGCTCTCCGCGCTCCAGCGCTACTCGGACATGCGCGGTGTCGACGCGATCCTGCTGTCCCACCTGCACTGTGATCACATGCTGGACGCGTGCACCTACGTCGTGGTGCGCCGCTACGACCCGGCCGGGCCGCTGCCGGCCGTGCCGGTCTACGCCCCGCTGGGCGCGGCCGAGCGGATCGCCGCCGCCTACAGCACCGAGGGCGAGCCGGTCGACGACGTCTACACCTTCTACGGGCTCCAGCCGGGCACCTTCCCGATCGGCCCGCTGACCGTCACCGTGGACCGGGTCAACCACCCGGTGGAGACGTACGGTGTGCGGATCGAGCACAACGGCCGGGTTCTGGCCTATTCCTCGGACACCGCGCCCTGTGAGGCGCTGCTGCGGCTGGCCGCCGGCGCCGATCTGTTCCTGTGTGAGGCCAGTTACCAGGACGGTGTGTCCAACCCGCCTGGCCTGCATCTGACCGGTGGTGAGGCCGGTGAGGCGGCGACCAAGGCGGACGTCGGCAAGCTCCTGCTGACCCATCTCGTCCCGGCGTGGGCCAGCGAGGCCTCTATTGTGGAAGCCGCCAGCGCGGCCTATGCGGGACCGGTCGAAGTCGTCCGTCCCGGCGCCAGATACGATCTCTGAGCCGGTACGGGGGAGCAGAATCGGCTCGCACCGCCGTACCACGTGTCGTGACCTTGGAGTTGTTGCATGCGCATCGTTCGCCTGGCCAACTTCGTCACGGTTCACACCGGTGGCCTGCGAACCGCGCTGCGACAGCTCGGCCGAGGTTACCTGGCCGCCGGTCACGAGGCCGTCCTGGTCATCCCTGGGCGGCGCTACTCGGACAAGATGACCAAGCAGGGCCGGGTCATCACACTGCCCAGCGCCCCACTGCCGCGCACCGGCGGCTATCGCGTGCTGGCCGGCCGCCGCGAGCTGATCAAACTCCTGGACGGGCTGGAACCGGACCGGATCGAGGTCTCCGACCGCACCACCCTGCGCTGGACCGGTGACTGGGCCCGGCGGCGCGGGGTGCGCTCGATGATGGTCTCGCACGAGAGCCTGGCCGGGCTGCTCGGCGTCTGGGGCATGCCGAAACGGGACACCCTCGCCGACACCTTCAACCGGCGGACCGCCGAGGCGTTCGACACCATCGTCTGCACCACCTCGTTCGCGGCCGAGGAGTTCCGCCGGATCGGCACCCCCAACCTGGTCGAGGTGCCGCTCGGCGTCGACCTCAAACTCTTCCATCCCGGCAAGATGGACATCGCCGTCCGGGCGCGGTATGCGCGGCCCGACGAGCTGCTGCTTGTCTACTGCTCCCGGCTGTCCGCGGCGAAACGGCCCGAGCTGGCCGTGGACACCGTCGCCGCGCTGCGCAACGGCAAGGTCCCGGCGGTGCTGGTGATGGCCGGCGACGGGACCCGGCGGACCGCTCTCGCGTACCGGGGGGCCCGTCTGCCGGTCCGGTTCGCCGGGCACATCTCCGAGCGCTCGGCCGTGGCCGCGCTGCTGGCCAGCGCCGACGTGGTGCTGTCGCCGGGCCCGGTGGAGACGTTCGGTCTGACCACGCTGGAGGCGATGGCCTGCGGCACCCCGGTGGTGGTCAACGAGCAGAGCGCCCTGCCCGAGGTGGTCGGCGACGGCGGGGTGGCGGTGCCCGGCACCCCCGAGGCGTTCGCCGACGCGGTCAGCGGGCTGTTGGAACGGCCCCGGGTGGAGCGCCGCGCCGCGGCCCGGGCCCAGGCCGAGAAGTACGGGTGGCCCAAGTCGGTCGAGGGGTTCCTGCGCGCCCACGAGGCGATCCCGGCCCCCGCCACCGATCCGGCCACCGCCCTGATCCGGCCGGCGGTGCCGTCCCCGGCGTACCTCAACGGGGTCCCGGCACCCCGCCGGACCAACAATCCGGGCCGTGAACCCGGGGTGGACGAAGCCGGCGCGGCGCGTTACGCATAGGGTTGGGGGCATGGCGCGTCCCGACGGCCGTACGGCCGACCAGCTGCGACCGGTGACCCTGACCCGGCACTGGAGCATCCACCCCGAGGGTTCGGTTCTGGTGGAGTTCGGCAACACCCGGGTGCTCTGCACCGCGAGCGTCACCGAGGGCGTGCCCCGGTGGCGCAAGGGGTCCGGGCTCGGCTGGGTGACCGCGGAGTACGCGATGCTGCCCCGGGCCACCAACACCCGTGGCGACCGGGAGAGTGTCAAGGGCAAGGTCGGTGGGCGTACGCAGGAGATCTCCCGCCTGATCGGCCGGAGTCTGCGGGCCTGCATCGACCTCAAGGCGCTCGGCGAGAACTCGATCGTCCTCGACTGCGACGTCCTCCAGGCCGACGGCGGCACCCGCACCGCCTCGATCACCGGGGCCTATGTGGCGCTGCACGACGCGGTGTCCTGGCTGGCCGCCCGCAAGGCGCTGGCCGGCAAGGTGGACAAGGTGCTGCACACCTCGATCCAGGCGATCAGCGTCGGCATGTTCGACGGTGAGGCCCGGCTCGACCTCGACTACGAGGAGGACGTGGCCGCCGCCGTCGACATGAACGTGGTCTGCACCGGCGAGGGCGACTTCGTCGAGGTGCAGGGCACCGGGGAGAACGGTGTGTTCCGCCGGGCCGAGCTGGACGCCATGCTCGACCTCGGTGTGCTCGGGTGCGCCGAGCTGGCCGCCGCACAGCAGAAGGCGCTGGCCGCGTGAGCGCACGTCTGCTCCTGGCCACCGGCAACCAGAAGAAGCTGGTGGAGCTGCAGCGCATCCTGGACGCCGCGCTCGGTGTCGCCCAGGTCGAACTGGTCGGCCTCGGTGACTTCCCGGACTACCCGGACGTGCCCGAGACCGGCCTGACCTTCGGCGAGAACGCGCTGATCAAAGCCCGGGAAGGCGCCAAGCGCACCGGGCTGGCCACCGTCGCCGACGACTCCGGCATCGCGGTGAACGCGCTGAACGGCATGCCCGGCGTGTTCAGCGCCCGCTGGGCCGGCCGGCACGGCGACGACCAGGCCAATCTGGACCTGGTGCTGGCGCAGATCTCCGATGTGGCCGACGAGCAGCGGGGCGGAGCGTTCGTGTGCGCCGCCGCGCTGGTGCTGCCGAACGGGCGCGAGCACCTGGTGGAGGGCCGCCAGACCGGCCGGCTGTTGCGCAGCCGGCGCGGCGAGGGTGGCTTCGGCTACGACCCGATCTTCGTCGGGGACGGCCAGGAGCGGACCAACGCCGAGCTCAGCCCGGCCGAGAAGGACGCGATCAGCCACCGTGGCAAGGCGTTCCGGGAACTGGCCAAGGTCATCGCCAAGGAACTGCCCCGCTAGGTTCCGCGTGGTGAGTTCCGGCGCGGATCGCGCCGGNCCACGCGGGGTCCAGCAGACGGTCCAGGACCCGCTCGTCGTGGCGCAGGCCGTCGTGGGCGTACTCGTTGGTGATCCACGGTCGCAGGCCCTTGATGGCGGCGGCGGTGGCCAGGGACAGATCCCGGTCCACGTACATGTCGTCGTGGTAGATCGCCGCCGACACCGGCACCTCGTTGACGGCCAGTCGCGCCGGGTCGTAGAGCGGCGCCCAGTCCGACTTCGCGGCCAGCCGGTCCGCCGCCTCGGCCAGCGGGATCAGCGCCGGATCCTCGGCGAACTGCCACGGATAGATCATCTCGCCGGTGAACCGGACCGGGCCGCCACCATCCAGATCGAACTCCGGGAACTCGGCACGCACCCGGTGCGCCGCCCACCCGGTGGCCGCTCCCTGGCCGTAGATCGGCTCGTGCAGGGCGGCGAACAGCGGCTTCTCGGCGAACGAGACCACGGCGTCCACCCGGCGCAGGAACAGCTCGGACAGTTCCCGGCCGGCGAACGCCTCCTCCAGCAGCTCGTGCAGCAGATCGAACCGGGCCTGTGAACCCAGGTTGATGCCGAGCGTCTGGAACCGGTGCGGGGTGAGCCGCTCCCCGCCGGGCAGCCGGGCATCGCCGTCGCGCAGCGCGTCGGCCACCCGCCGGGCGATCGCCTCGTCCCCCGGGTAGCGGGCGAAGTAGCGCTCGTTGGCGGCCAGCACCCGCGGATAGGTGGCCCGGTAGACGTCCTCGGCCGTCGCGGTCAGCCCCGGCAGCCCACCGGTGATGAACACCTCGCGCAGCCCGTGCGGCGCGAAACTCAGGTAGGTGACCGCGCAGAACCCGCCGAAACTCTGCCCCAGCACACTCCACCGTTGATCGCCGATCAGGTGCGCGCGCAGCAGCTCGGCGTCGGCGACGATGCTGTCCGCCCGGAACAGCGCCAGAAGCCCGGCCGGGTCGTCCACGCCGGCCAGGGTCTGCCGGGTGAGCGGGTGACTGCGGCCGGTGCCACGCTGATCCAGCAGCAGTACCCGGTAGTCGCGGACCGCCCGGCGCAGCCACACCGGCAGATCCCGCGGCGCCCGGTTGCCCGGCCCACCCTGAAGGTAGAGCAGGAACGGCCGGTCCTCAGCCGCCGTTCCGGCTTCCCGCACCTCCCGCGCGAAGATCTCGATGCGCGGCCCGGCCGGGTCGGCGTGACGCAGGGGTACGTCCAGGGTGTGCTCGGCGAAGACGAGTCCGGAATGGCGATGGATCATGGCCCGAGCCTGCCCCATCGACGGCGGGCGCTACCGGCCGACCCACCGCGAGGCGAAGAGCCGGGCCACCGCGAAGCGAAGGGGCGGGCTACCGCGAAGTGAACATCCCGGCCACCGCGAAGTGAAGGAGTCCGCTGTCGCGAAGTGGAAGGAGGGGGGCGCCGCAGAGTGAAAGGCGAAGGCGTCGCAGATCGAAAGGGAATGCCGTCGCAGATCGAAAGCCTGAGGCTCGCGAAACGAAAGACGGGAGCGGTATCCTGGACGCTGTGAAGCCCTCTGACCTGCGACCACGCCATGCCGAACAGCTCATCACGGCTGCTCTGGAGGACACCCGTGTGGTGCTGGTCAGCGGGGCCCGGCAATCCGGCAAAAGCACCCTGGTCAGGCTGGCTGCCGACGGTCGTGCCGCAGAGCGCCGAGACTTGGACCGTGAGCAGGATCGTGCCGCGGCACTGGCCGACCCGACCGGATTCGTCTCGTTCGACGATCTGGTGGTCGTCGACGAGATTCAGCGGGTGCCGGAGTTGCTGCTGGCGATCAAGGTCGCGGTCGACGAGGACCCGCGACCGGGCCGGTTCCTGCTCACCGGTTCGTCAAGTCTGTTCGGCCTGCGCGGCGCACCGGACGCGCTCCCGGGCCGGATGGAGACGGTGGAGCTGTGGCCGTTCTCGCAGGGGGAGATCGACGGCACCCCCGACGGATTCATCGACGCGGTCTTCACCCAAGGGCCGGATCTACGTCATGAGTCCACCGTGACCAGGGCGGACTATGCGGCCCGGATCGTCCGTGGCGGGCTGCCCGAGGCGGTCTCCCGTCCCGATGCGCGCCGTCGTGGCCGATTCCTGGACAGTTACGTCCAGGCGCTGATCGACCGGGACGTGCGTGAGCTGGCGAGGATCGAGCAGGCGCCGCAGTTGAGGACTCTGATCCGGCTCCTGGCCGCCCGGTCGGCGACCATGATCGTGCCCGGGGCTTTGGAGTCCGACCTCGGGCTGAGCCGTCCCACGATCTCGCGCTACATGCAGTTGCTTGAGGAGGTGTTCCTCGTCAAGCGCATCCCCGGCTGGTCCCGCAATCTGGGCAGCCGTGCGACGCACGCGCCGAAACTGGTCTTTGTCGACTCCGGTATCGCCGCTCAGCAACTCGCCGTCGACGCGCACACCATGCTGCGCCCGGGCCAGCCGTTCGGTCCGCTGCTGGAGGGTTTCATCGTCGCTGAGCTGGCCCGCCAGATGACCTGGTCCGATCAGCTGGTCGATCTCTATCACTACCGCGATCAGAACAAGGTCGAGGTCGACGTCATTCTGGAGAACCGGCAGCGCCAGGTCGTCGCGATCGAGGTCAAAGCCGCCTCCACGGTCCGGTCCGACGACTTCTCCGGTCTGCGGAAGATCGCTGACCGGCTCGGGGACGACCTGATCGCCGGCATCGTCCTCTACACCGGAGCCGGGACTCTCTCGTTCGGTGACCGGATGCGGGCCGTACCGGTCAGTGCTCTCTGGGAGATGGGTTGACCTTTCCCCTGGGGGAAGGGCCAGCATTCATCGCACCGGCCGACCGGGCCGGGACGAGGAGGCCGTGGTGCGGGAGCTGATGACGATCGGGGCGTTCGCCCGGGCGGTTCGGCTGTCGCCGAAGGCGCTGCGGCTCTACGACGAGCTGGGGCTGCTGACGCCGGCCGCGGTGGGTGGGGAGTCGGGTTATCGGCTCTACCACCCGGACCAGCTGGAGAAGGCCCGCCTGATCGCCTGGCTGCGCCGGCTCGGGATGCCGCTGGCCGGCATCCGTGAGGTGTGTGAGCTGCCGGCCGTGGAGGCCGCAGTGGCGATCGGCGCCTACTGGGAGCGGGTGCTCGCCGAGACCGCCGAGCGCGGCCGGCTGGCCGCCTTCCTCGTCGACCAACTCTCCGGAAGGGGAAGTGCGATGGGAACTCTGGGAATCCGGTACGCGGCACGGTCCGAGGCGGGCCCGGTGCGGGACAGCAACGAGGACACCGCCTATGCCGGGCCGCGGTTGATCGCGGTTGCCGACGGGATGCGGGGACCGGATGGAGGCCGGGCGAGCGCGGCTGCCGTCGACGCGCTGAAGCCGTTGCAGACGGTCCCGGCCGACGACCTGCTGGGGGCGCTGGCCGAAGCGGTGCGGGACGCACAGCAGGCGGTGGGGGCCGGTGTCACGACGCTGACCGCGCTGTACTGGTCGGGGTCGCGGCTGGCGCTGGCGCACATCGGCGACACCAGGGCCTACCGGCTGCGTGACGGCGAACTGAGCCTGATCACCGTGGACCACACCCATGTCCGGTCGCTGGTGGAGCAGGGGCGGCTCACCGAGGCGGAGGCGGCCGTACACCCGCAACGGTCCTTGCTGGTGAAGGCTCTGACCGGGGACGGCGAGGCGAGCCCCGACCTGTCGCTGCACGAGGCGGCGGCCGGGGACCGCTATCTGCTCTGCTCGGACGGCCTGACCACGGCGGTGCCGGTGGAGACGCTGCGGGAGGTGCTGGCCGGCCCGGGTGATCCGCAGCAGGTGCTGGACAAGCTGATCACCCGGGCGTACGACGCGGGCGCCGAGGACAACGTGGCCGCCGTGGTCGCCGACGTGGTTTAGGTCCGGTGCGCCGATCGACTCCTCGATCGCGGCCCGCAGTGCCGGGCCGGCGACGACCGCCCGGGCCTGTTCCAGGACCGGCGCCAGGTACAGGTCCGGGCCGGGCGGGCCGGCGAACGGCGCGACCGCGGCCAGCGCGGCCCGCCCGGCCGGGGACGGCTCCAGCGGGGCCCGCAGCTGGATGCCCCGGACCGCGGACAGCAACTCGACGGCGAGCAGGCTGGTCACGTTGTCCAGGACGGTGCGCAGCTTCTTGGCGGCCGCCCAGCCCATCGACACGTGGTCCTCCTGCATGCCGCTGGTGGGCAGCGAGTCCACCGAGGCGGGCGAGGCCAGCCGCCGGTTCTCCGCGACGATCCCGGCCGCGGTGTACTGGGCGATCATCAGCCCGGAGTTGACTCCGGCGTCCGGGGACAGGAACGGCGGCAGGTCCCGGTTGCGGGTCACGTCGAGCAGCCGGTCGACGCGGCGTTCGGAGATGGCCCCGATCTCGGCGGCGGCGATGGCCAGGAAGTCGGCGGCGAAACCGAGCGGCGCCCCGTGGAAGTTGCCGGTCGACTCGACCCGGCCGTCCGGCAGCACCACCGGGTTGTCCACCACCGAGACGAGTTCCCGCCCGCTGACCGTGGTGACGAAGTCGAGGGTGTCCCGGGCGGCGCCGGCGACCTGCGGTGCGCAGCGCATCGAGTAGGCGTCCTGTACCGCGTGTGCCAGGTCGTCGCGGTGCGAGTCCATGATGGCCGAGCCCTGCAGCAGCCGGTGGATGTTCGCGGCCGACGCGGCCTGACCGGGATGCGGGCGGATCTCGTGCAGTTCCGGAAGGAACGGCCGTTCCGAGCCGAGCATCGCCTCGATGGCCAGGGCGGCGGTCACATCGGCCATGGTGAACAGGTGGGCGGCGTCGGCGATCGCCAGCAGCAGCATGCCGAGCATGCCGTCGGTGCCGTTGATCAGCGCCAGCCCCTCCTTGGCGGCCAGGTCCAGCGGCTGCAGCCCGGCCGCGCGCAGCGCCTCGCCGCCGGTGATCCGGGAGCCGTCCTTGGCCAGCACCCAGCCCTCGCCGAGCAGCACCAGCGCGCAGTGCGCGAGCGGGGCCAGGTCACCGGAGGCGCCGAGCGAGCCGTGCTCCGGCACCCACGGGGTGACGTCGTGGTTGAGCAGGTCGACCAGCCCCTGGGCGAGCACCGGCCGGACCCCGGAGCGGCCCAGCGCCAGCGACCGGACCCGGAGCAGCATCATCGCCCGGACCACCTCGCGGGGCATCGGCGCGCCGATCCCGGCGGCGTGCGAGCGGATCAGCGCGTGCTGGAGTTCGGCGCGGCGCTCCGGCGCGATCGAGGTGCCGGCGAGGGCGCCGAAACCGGTGGACACGCCGTAGACCGGCCGGCCGGAGGCTTCGATGCCGTCGACGATGGCCCGGCTGGTGGCCATCGCCTCCACGGCGGCGGGGGAGATCTCGACCCGGGCGTCGGCCCGGGCCACGGCTATCACGTCGGCGGGGGTGACCCCGGTGGACTGAACGGTGACGATCATTGCGGCACTCCGTCGTGCAGAACGGTTCGGATCAGGGGGACACCCGGCCGGTAGGCCAGATGCAGGTGGGAGGGGGCGTCCAGGATCATCAGGTCGGCGCGGGCACCGACCGACAGATGGCCGACGTCGTCGCGGCGCAGGGCCCGCGCGCCACCGGCGGTCGCCGCCCACACCGCCTCGGCCGGGGTCATCCGCATCTCCCGGACGGCGAGGGCGATGCAGAAGGACATCGACGAGGTGTACGACGACCCGGGGTTGCAGTCGGTGGCCAGCGCGACGGTGACGCCCGCGTCGAGCAGCCGGCGCGCGTCCGGATAGGGCGACCGGGTGGAGAACTCGGCCCCCGGCAGCAGCGTCGCGACGGTGCTGCTCCAGCCGCCGTCGCCGCACATGCACGCGATCGTGGTGGAGGCCAGCGCGTCCACGTCGCCGTCGTCCAGGTGGGTGCAGTGGTCGACGCTGGCGGCGCCCATCTCGACGGCGAGCCGGACGCCCGGACCGGGCCCGAGCTGGTTGCCGTGCAGCCGCAGCCCCAGCCCGGCGTCCTTGCCGGCGGCCAGCACGGTCCGGGCCTGGTCCTCGTCGAAGGCCCCACGTTCCACGAAGACATCGATCCATTTCGCGTACGGCCGGGCCGCGTTCAGCATCGGCCCGCTGACCAGCGACACGTACTTCCAGGGATCATCGGAGTATTCGGCGGGCACCACGTGCGCCCCGAGGAACGTGGTCTCCTCGGTGAACTCGGCGGCGATCCGCAGCGACCGGGCCTCGTGCTCGACGTCCAGCCCGTACCCACTCTTGATCTCGACCGTGGTGGTGCCCTGCCGCCGCATCTCGGCGACCAGCCGCCCGGTGGCCCGGCGCAGCTCGTCGTCGCCGGCCGCCCGGGTGGCGCCGACCGTGGTGCGGATGCCGCCGCCGGTGTACGGCTCCCCGGCCATCCGGGCCCCGAACTCGGCGGCCCGGTCTCCGGCGAACACCAGGTGGGCGTGGCTGTCGACAAAACCGGGCAGTACGGCGGCACCGCCGGCGTCGATCCGTTCGTCGGCGTCCGGAGCCCGCACCGAAGCACCGATCCAGGCGATCCGCCCGTCCTCGACGACCACTGCCGCGTCGCGCACGATGCCGAGCCGGTCCCGGCCGTGACCGGTGTTGGTCACCAGCTCGCCGATGTCGGTGATCACGATGCTCATGACAGGACCTTCGCGAGTTCGGCCGGTACGTCGACCAGGGTGTGCCGGCCGTCGGCGACGATCCGCCGGCCGCCGGAGATCACGTGCGTGACGTCGGCGCCGGTGGCCGCGAAGATCACCTGGTCGGGGCGGGCGCCGGTGGTGCGTACCGAGGAGAGGGAGACCGCGACCAGATCGGCCCGCCGGCCGGGCGCGATACCGCCCGCGTCGTCCCAGCCCAGGCTCCGGTGGTTGGTGGCCGCCGCGATCAGCGCCGCGGTGGTGAAGTGGCCGCGGCGTTCGGTGGCCAGCCGTTCGTTCATCTCCATGCCACGGATCTCCTCGAACGGGTCGATCACCGCGTGGCTGTCGCTGCCGAGGCTGATACCTGTCTGATGTTCGGCTAGCCGTACGGCAGGAGCCAAACCGTCGGCCAGGTCACGCTCCGTGGTGGGGCAGAGACACACGCCGGTACCACTGTCACCGAGCAGTTTCACGTCACCGTCGGTGAGATGGGTGGCGTGCACGGCGGTGGTCTGCGGCCCGAGGATGCCGTGCCGCTCCAGCAACTCGGTGGGCGTGCAGCCGTGCACGGCCCGGCACTGCTCGTTCTCGGCGCGCTGTTCGGACAGGTGCACGTGCAACGGCCCCCGGCCGGCGAGCATCGGCAGCTGTTCGGCGGGCACCGCCCGTACCGAATGGATCGCCGCGCCGATCCGGGCGTGCGGGGCCGCGGTGAGTCCCGCCACCCGCCCGGCCCAGGTCTCCGCGTCGTCGTCGCCGAACCGCAGCTGTACGCCCTCCAGCGGCGCCCCGTCCACCCCGGCGGTCAGGTAGAGCGTGTCGAGCAGGGTGATCCGGATGCCGGCCTCGTCGGCGGCCTGGATCAGGGCGGCGCCCATCACGTTCGGATCGGCGTACCGGACTCCGCCCGGCGCGTGGTGCAGGTAGTGGAATTCGCCGACGCAGGTGATCCCGGCCAGCGCCATCTCGGCGTAGACGGCCCGGGCGAGGGCGAGATAGCCGTCCGGGTCCAGGGTGGCGGCTACCTCGTACATCTGCTGCCGCCAGGTCCAGAAGCTGCCCCGGCCGCTGTGGGTGCGCCCGCGCAGCACCCGGTGGAAGGCGTGCGAGTGCGCGTTCGCCAGGCCGGGCAGCACCAGGCCGGGCAGGCTCTCCCCGTCGGCGGGCGAGTCCGGGGTGACCGCGGTGAACCGGCCGTTCTCGATCTCGATCCGCACGTTGTCCGCGGGGCCGTCGCCGAGCCAGGCGTGCCGGGCGTGGAAGACCGCCCTCATGACAGGTCCGTCAGCACGGTGGCCAGCGCTTCCACCCCGGCCTCGCAGTCGGCGTCGGAGGCGTGCTCGGCCGGTGAATGTGACACCCCGGTGGGGTTACGGACGAACAACATCGCCGTCGGTACGTGCCCGGACAGCACTCCGGCGTCGTGCCCGGCCCCGGTCGGCAGGATCGGGGCGTCGTTGAGCACTTTGCTGAGCCGGTCGGCGAGCGGCACGTCGAACGCCACTTCGGGGGTCACCGATTCGGGGGTGACCGCCAGGCTGGTGCCGTCCCGGCCGGCCCGTTCGGTGGCTTTGCGGACCACCTCGTCGACCATCCGGTCCAGGGTGGCGGTGTCCGCGGCGCGGGCGTCCAGCCAGCCGCGGACCAGTGACGGGATGGCGTTGGTGGCGTTGGGTTCGACCTGTACCCGGCCGACGGTGGCGTGCCCGCCGGCCAGCCGGGCCTCCTTGTTGGCGGCCAGCACGGTGAAGGCGAAGGTCAGCATCGGGTCGTGCCGGTCCGCCATCCGGGTGGTGCCGGCGTGGTCGCCGACGCCGGTGAAGTCCATCCGCCAGCGGCCGTGCGGCCAGATCGCGCTGGCCACGCCGACCGGTGTCTCCAGCGCGATGCCCTGCTCGATGTGCAGCTCGACGACAGCCCTCAGTTGGCCTACTTGGACGATTTGTCCGCTAGGGATAGCCCCCAGTGCCTCACCGAACGTGATGCCATCGCGGTCCTTCAGGGCGGCTGCCCGGGACGGGTCGATGGCGCCGGTCAAAAGCCGCGAACCCAGGCACGGTACGCCGAACCGCCCACCCTCCTCCTCGACAAATGCCGCAATTCCGATTTTTCGGTCATGCGGTACCGCGTCGATCGCGAGGAACGCGCTCACGATCCCCAACGGCCCGTCATAACCCCCACCATGGGGAACAGAGTCGAAATGCGACCCGGTCAGCACTGTCCCCGGGGCCCATGGCTCGCCCCGCCACGCGAACAGATTCCCGTTCCCGTCCTCGGTGACTGTCATGTCCCGCACCGATGCCTGAGCACGGAACCAGTCCCGCAACGTCAGCTCCGGCTCGGTCAGCGCGAACCGCAGATATCCACCACTGTCCGCCCGTCCGATCGGCGCGATCTCCGCCCACAGCTCGCTGAAGGAACTCATCGCGACATCGGAATCTGCACGCCATCGGCCGACTGCGACTCGTACCCGGCGTCCACGTGCCGCAGCACACCCATCGCCGGGTCGTTGGTCAGCACCCGCTCGATCTTCTGCCCGGCCAGCGCCGTCCCGTCGGCCACACACACCTGGCCGGCGTGGATGCTGCGGCCGATGCCGACCCCGCCGCCGTGGTGGATCGACACCCAGCTCGCCCCGGACGCGGTGTTGACCAGCGCGTTCAGCAGCGGCCAGTCGGCGATCGCGTCGGAGCCGTCCAGCATCGCCTCGGTCTCCCGGTACGGCGACGCCACCGACCCGGAGTCCAGGTGGTCGCGGCCGATCACCAGCGGCGCGGACACCTCACCCCGCGCGACCATGTCGTTGAACCGGACCCCGGCCTTGTCCCGCTCGCCGTAGCCCAGCCAGCAGATCCGGGCCGGCAGCCCCTGGAACGCCACCCGCTCCCCGGCCAGCCGGATCCACCGCGCCAGCGGATCGTTGTCCGGGAACAGGTCCAGCACCGCCCGGTCGGTGGCGGCGATGTCGGCCGGGTCACCGGAGAGCGCCGCCCACCGGAACGGGCCCTTGCCTTCGGCGAAGAGCGGCCGGATGTACGCCGGGACGAAGCCCGGGAAGTCGAAGGCCCGCTCGTACCCGGCCAGTTTCGCCTCACCCCGGATCGAGTTGCCGTAGTCGAACACCTCGGCCCCCGCGTCCAGGAACCCGACCATGGCCGCGACCTGCTTGGTCATGCTGCCGCGGGCCCGGTCGGTGTACTCCTCCGGCTTGGTCCGGGCCAGCTCGGCGGAGTCCGCCAGCTCGACACCGACCGGCAGGTAGCTGAGCGGATCGTGGGCGCTGGTCTGGTCGGTCACGATGTCGATCTCGACGCCCCGGACCAGCAGCTCCGGGAAGACGACCGCCGCGTTGCCGACCACACCGACACTGAGCGCCTTCCGCTCCCGCTTGGCCGTCAGGGCGATCTCGGCAGCCTGGTCCAGGTCGTCGGCGATCACGTCCAGATACCGGGTGTCGACCCGCCGCTGCAACCGGGTGCGGTCCACGTCGACGATCAGGCAGACGCCACCGTTCATGGTCACCGCCAGCGGCTGCGCCCCGCCCATGCCGCCGCAGCCGCCGGTCAGGGTCAGCGTCCCGGCCAGGTCGCCACCGAACCGCTTCGCGGCCACCGCGGCGAACGTCTCGTACGTGCCCTGGAGGATGCCCTGCGTGCCGATGTAGATCCACGAGCCGGCGGTCATCTGCCCGTACATGGTCAGGCCCAGCTGCTCCAGCCGGCGGAACTCCGGCCAGGTCGCCCAGTCGCCGACCAGGTTCGAGTTCGCGATCAGCACCCGCGGCGCCCACTCGTGCGTGCGCAGCACCCCGACCGGTTTGCCGGACTGCACCAGCAGTGTCTCGTCACCCTTGAGCGCGTCCAGCTCCCGGACCATCGCGTGGAACGAGTTCCAGTCCCGGGCGGCCTTGCCGGTCCCGCCGTACACCACCAGGTCCCGCGGCCTCTCGGCCACATCCGGGTCCAGGTTGTTCATCAACATCCGCTTGGCGGCCTCCTGCGGCCAACCCTGAGCGGTGTACGCCGTACCACGCGGCGATCTGATCTCCGTCACTGTTCTTCCTCCCCTAGGCCAAGAAGACATTTCGCCGTACGGCCGTCGCCTCGAACTCCTCCAGGCGGCGCTGCACCGGCTCCGGGGCCGCGTCACACATCGCTTGGAGCAGCACCATCGCCATCGTCATCGGGCCGGTGTGCAGGTCGAAGACGAGTTGTGTGCCGACCGCGGCGGGCAGTGTCACGTCGGCGAACTCGGCCACCGGGCTGACCGCCGAATCGGTGATCGCGACCACGTCCAGGCCGGCCGCCTTCGCCTCCCGGACGGCCTCCACCGACTCGCGCGGATAGCGGGGGAGCACGATCGCCAGCATCGCACCGGCGCCGTCCGCGCGGGTCTGATCCAGCCGGTCCAGCAGGCTCGTCCCACCGCCGTCCAGCACCCGCACACCCGGGAACACCTTGGCCGCGAAATACCCGAAGTACGCGGCCAGTGGTGCGGCCGCGCGCAGTCCGAGAACGGGCAACGGGCGGCTGGCCGACAACAGGGCCGCGGCCCGGCGTACGTCGATCAGGTCGTGCAGTTGCTCGCCGACCCGCCGCAGGTGCTCGGTCTCACCCTGCACCGCGCGCTGCATCGCGTTCTGTTCGGCCGGCTCGGCCGGCGCGTCCGCGGTGCGGGCCCGCAGCTCCCGCCGCAGCGCCGGATAGCCGGCGTGCCCGAGCGCCATCGCGAACCGGGTCACCGACGGCTGGCTGACCCCGGCCAGCTCGGCGACCTCGGCCGCGGACAGGTAGGCGGCCTTGGCCGCGTGTTCGACCAGGGTCTGTGCGATCCGCCGCTGGGTGGGCGTGAGGCGGGCACCCTGGAAGAGCTCCAGCACACGCCCGGCCGTCCTGACGGTTCCGTCATTCACGACCGAAGCTTATGCATAAAATCTTTCAGAAAGCCAGGACTCCCACCCACCCGGGGCCGCCGCGGGTCAGGCGGCCCGGACGGCGACCAGGCCGGGCATCCCGGCGACCACGGCGGCCAGGCCCGCCGCGTGGCCACCGCCCGGGTTGGCGAGGTCCACCTCCCAGAAGTACGGCAGGTCCGCGCCGGTGCCGTCGGGCAGTGGGCGCCCACCACAGAACGCGTCCCGGTAGGTCTGCGACCGGAGATCCTCGCCGACGAAGATGTAGCCGAAGACCCCGGGCGTCCGGGAGATCGCCGCCTGGATGAGGTTGCGCTGCTCGGCCGGGGTGTCCCGGTCGATGAACACGAACGCCCGGCTGCTGTCCGGATCGTCGGCCGCGGGCACCGCCGGCACACACGGCGCGCCGGAGTCCGCCGCGGTGAACGTGTCCCGGGCCGCGGCGGGCAGACTGCCGGCGTAGGCCACCGCCAGGAACGCGAGGACCGAGGCGCCGAACGCCGCGGCCGGCCGGAACCGCGGGAGGCGGGGCCGGCGCGGGAACACCGCGATCGCGGCCAGCACCAGGACCGGCACCACCACGAAGATCTGGCCGCCGGACAGGAACAGCCGCAGGCCGGTGAACCAGGTCTCCGCGGCGGACGGGTCGCCGTCGTTGTTGATCGCCCACAGCCACGCGTACGCGGTCACCGGCAGCAGGAAGAACAGGCCGAACCCGGTGGTGATGAACGCCGCCGCGGTGCGCACCGGCCGGCCCTCGACCCGGCGGGCCACCCACCCGGCGAACAGCCACGCGGCCAGCGCGCCGGCCAGTCCACCCACGACGACGGCCGCCCAGAGCACGGCGGGCGGACGGCGCGACACGGTGAACGTGACACTGCCGTCGGAGTCCCACGGGGCGAGCTTCTCCACCACGGTGTCGGCGAAGCGCAGGGTCAGACCGTCACGGGTCATCTGGAACGAGGCGCTGTCCCACGCCGGCGGCAGCTCGTCCGGCCCCTCGTGCTCCACGACGATGTCGCCCCGGGCGGTCCAGCCACCGGCCGCCAGCCGGTCCCGGAGCGCGGTGGCGAAGGCCAGCGGGTCCCGGGTGTCCTCGGTGTGCGGCGTCCAGTAGAGCGAGTAGCCGAACTGCTGGCTCTCCCCGTCGCCGGTGGGCACCCAGGCCGGCGCGTCACCGCCGCCGTAGGAGGTCCGGCCGGGGAAGATCTCCTGCTTCAGCGCCTCGGCCGCGGCGCCCTGCGGCAGGGCGGGCGCGAGAGCCCAGCCGGCCGGCGCCGCCGCGGCGGCCCCGAACAGCGCGCCGACCACGGTGAACAGGGCGGCCACCACGACGATCCCGGTGCTGCGGGGGTGGCCGAGCCGGGCCCGCATGCCGCAGCGCAGCAGGTCGACCACCTGGCGGGCGGTCGGGCGGCGCTGCCCGGTCTCCTCGGCGATCTCCACCAGGGTGTCCAGCAGCTCGGTGCGGCGCGGCCCGGGCGGATAGGCCAGCAGCAGCCACCGGAAGCCCCGGGTCACGGGATCACCAGCCCGGCGGTGGCGTTGCCGAGCCCGAACCGCCGGCGCGCGGCGAGCTGAGCCTGTGCGGCGTCGGCACTGGCCTGCAACCGGGCGGACTCCTCGGACAGCACCCGCGCGCCGTCGTCGGTGAGCCGGTAGTAGCGCCGGGCCCGGCCGTCCACGATCTCCTGCCGGTCCGGCTCGACCAGGCCCTCGGCACACAGCCGGTCCAGTGCGGCGTAGAGCGTGCCGGCCTGCAACGTCACCCGGCCGCCGGAGAGCTTGCCGGCCTCCCGGATCAGCCCGTAGCCGTGGTGGGGCTCGGACGCCAGCACGGTCAGGATCCAGAACGTCGGTTCACGCATAGGGGGCATGATCTGCAATATAGAGATGATCTGAATATGGGGTCAAGAAGAACGGGCCGGCCCGTCACCGGTGCCGGCCCGTCCGGAACGCCGGCCGTCAGACCGCGACGGCGCCGTTCTTCGCGTTCACCTCACGCACCTGCGAGGGCAGCGTGAACAGGTCGATCAGCAGACCGATGCCGAGGATGCCGAGGGTGAAGAGGTAGATCACGCCACGGACGGTCTTGCCCAGGTAGAACTGGTGGATGCCCAGCCCGCCGAGAAAGAACCAGAGCAGGTAGGCGATGCCCGTCTGCTTCGGGGCGACAGCCGCCACTTGCTGCGTCATGTGAAGTCTCCTGGAGACAAGTTGATCAATGAGAGGGCGTGAGCGTAATCGATCAAGCGTTCTAGCGCGACCCCGCCTGTGGCACGCTGAGAACATGCTGATCACGGCGCTTCACACGTACCCGGTCAAGGGTTGTCACCGCCTCGACCACGACGAAGCCCGCATCGAACCCTGGGGCCTCGCCCACGACCGGCGCTGGATGATCGTCGATCCCGGCGGCGTCGGGATCACCCAGCGCGACACGCCCCGCCTCACCCAGCTCACCGCCCGCCCCCGCCCCGGCGGGCTGCGCCTCACCGCCGCCGGGCGACCCGACCTCGACCAGGACGAACCGGTCGACGGCCCGAAGATCCCGGTCCGGGTCTTCCGCAACAAGCCCCCGGTGCCCGCCCGGGTCGCCGAGACCGAGTGGATCACCACCTTCCTCGGCCGCGACGCCCGCCTGGTCTGGCAGTCCGACCCCACCACCCGGGCCGTCGCCGACGTCGCCGAACCCGGCGACCGGGTCAGCTTCGCGGACGGGTATCCGGTGCTGTTGGCCAACACCGCCTCCCTGGACGCCGTCAACGACTGGCTCGCCGAAACCGGCGACGACCCGGTGCCCATCCACCGCTTCCGGCCCAACCTGGTCGTCGGCGGCGCACCCGCCTGGGCCGAGGACGACTGGCTCGGCCACCGCCTGCGGATCGGCGACACCACCTACCGGGTGGCGAAACCCTGCGACCGCTGCCGCGTCACCACCATCGACCAGGAGACCGGCGAACCCGGACGGCAGCCGCTCCGGGTGCTCGGCCGCTACCGGCGGTTCGGCAACGGCCTGATGTTCGCGGTCAACCTGATCCCCGACCTCACGGCCGGGCACACCGGGCACGTTCGGGTGGGCGACGAGGTGGCCCTTCTCGACTAGTGTGCGCAGGGCCATCGGGGTTCCGCAGAAAGGGCAAGCGTCTTGCGACACCGCGTCCTGTGGGTGGTCGCGGCAGTCGTCGCCGCGGTCCAGATCTGGGGCGGCCTCTTCCGCACCTCCGGCGCCAGCCTCGCCGACCTGCGGGTCTACCTCGGGTCCCTGGACACCCTGTACGCCGGCGGCAGCCTCTACGACTTCGCCGCACCCGGCACCGGCGCGCCGTTCACCTACCCGCCGTTCGCCGCACTCGTCTTCGCCCCACTGCCACTGATGCCGTTCGTGCTGGTCGGCGCGCTGTGGACGCTCGCCACCGTGGCCGCCGTGGTGCTCATCGCGCGCCTGGTCAAACCGTCCGGCGCCGCGCTGGTCGCCGTCGCCCTGATCGCCTCCGCGCCGGTCTCCAGCAATCTGCGGTACGGGCAGATCAGCGTCTTCCTGGTCCTCGTCGTCCTGCTCGACGCCCTGCACGTCATCCCCGAGCGCTACCGCGGCATCGTCACCGGCCTCGCCGCCGCCGTCAAGCTCACCCCACTGATCTTCGTGCCCTACTACTGGTTCTCCGGCCAGCGCCGCACCGCCGTCACCTCGGTCGTCTCATTCGCCGGCGCCACCGCCCTCGCCTGGGCGGTACTCCCCGGCGAATCCACCCGCTACTGGCTGACCACCCTCTTCAACGTCGACCGGGTCGGCAACATCCACACCGGCGGCAACCAGTCCCTCAACGGGGTACTCCTCCGGTGGGAAATCGACGACCACATCCGTACCCCGGTAGTGGCCCTCGCCGGCGCCGCCGTCGTCATCCTCGCCCTGTGGCGGGCCGCCCGCGCCCACCGCGCCGGCGACGACCTGACCGCCGTGATCATCGTCGGCGCCGCCGGACTCGTGCTCTCCCCGGTCTCCTGGACCCACCACCAGATCTGGCTCGTCCTCGCCGCCTTCTTCACCGTCAGCCCGCGGACCGGCGTCAACCGGCTCTGGACCGGATTCGTCCTCGCCATCACGATCCTGCCGGTCCTCTGGATCGGCGCCGGTCTCTCCGACCAATGGATCATCGGCAATGCCCGCGTCTGGCTCGCCGTGGCGATCGCCGCAGTGGTGCCGTTCGTGAATGTGAGCGCTCCCATGACAGCGTCACCACAGCGGGTGACGACAACTTAGGAGAGTCTTAGGAGAGTTGCCGACCTCCCGCCACGGCGAGCAGGATGCCTGGTCGTGAGTGCTCATCGAAGGAAATTCAGCGTCCGATGGCTGGCCGCCGGCGGTGCCGCGGCCTTCGCCGGCATCATCGGCGTCGCCATGCTCCTGACCAACGGCGGATCGGCCTGCGCCGCACCCCCGAGCACCACCCTCAAAACCGGAAAAGCAACCTTCTACGACCTTGCCGGTACGTCCGGAAACTGCTCCTTCGAAGTACCCGCCGACGACCTGTACGTGGCACTCGGCCCCGCCCAGTACTCCGAAGGCGCCGCCTGCGGCTCCTACCTCGACGTGAGCGGCCCCAAGGGCAAGGTGCGGGTCAAGGTGTTCGACAAGTGCCCCGAGTGCGCCCCCGGCCACCTGGACCTGAGCCGGACCGCGTACAAGAAGATCGGCGCCGAGATCGACGGCATCATCCCGATCAAATACAAGCTGGTCACCAACCCCTCCACCCCCGCACCCATCTCGGTACGGATCAAGGAGGGCGCCTCCCAGTACTGGTTCGCCGCCCGCATCGACAACCACGCCAACCTGCTCTCCTCGGTCAAGGTGTCCAGCGGCGGCGGATCCTTCAAGTCGACGTACCGCACCGACTTCAACTACTGGATCATCGACGCGGGCGCGGGCCCCGGCCCGTACAAACTCAAGATCACCGACGTCTACGGCAACAGCACCACCGTCTCCGGCATCAAGATGTCCCCCGGCACCGTCCAGAAGACCGGCACCCGCATCACCGGCGGCTCCACCAAGGTGACCGAGAAGACCACCACCCCGGCCACCTCGACCCCGGCCACCACCAAGGCCAAACCCACCACCTCGGCCTCGGCGACGGCCGCCGCGCGCACGTCAGCCTCGACGCCGGCGAGCAGCGCGCCCACCACGGCATCACCGGCGGCCCCCGGCACCACCACGCAGGTAACCGACCCGGCCCTGTCCCAGCCTTTGGTGGACCTGGCCGCCGCCGACCAGCCGGCCCCCGCCTGCTGACACCAGATATCGATACGAAAACGGGTCGTCTGCTCGGTTGAACAACCGAGCAGACGACCCGTTGCCGGTAGGGCCGACGGGACTCGAACCCGCACTGTCACGGACCTAAACCGTGTGCCTGCTGCCAAATTGGGCTACGGCCCCTTGAAGGCATAAATGTACACATCCCACGGCCACTCTTGTCGACGTGGGAGGCGTCTGCCAAGCGGATTCCCTGTCGGAGTGACCGCGTCGTCATCGTAGACGACATCGTCCTCCACCTTTTCCGGGTCGCGCCGGGTGTTCGCATAGGTCGAGGTCTGGCTGTGGCAGTTGGGGCACAGGAATCGCAGGTTGCGGGGTCGGTTGTCGAGGAAGTCGCCGTTGATGTGATCGACGTGCAGCGTCAGTGGCCGACCGTTCCAGATCGTGCCGCAGCCACACTTCTCGCAGTGCTCCGGAAGGCCGATCCGCAACATCGCCCGGCGGAGTCTCTGGCCGGGAACGCGCCGGGAGCCGTCCGGAAGAAGACTGAGGCGTTCCCGGACGGGCATGGTCCAGACGCCGCGGTCGCCCCGGTTGTGGGCTTGGCCGGTGAAGTGGGTCGTGTCGACCCCGAAGCGCTTCATCTGACGACTGATGTGAGCGTGGGATCCGCCGCTTTGGCGGACGCCGAGAATTCGTAGGACTCCAGCGATGCTGGTGGACTGTTCTGCCGCGGCAGTGAGCACCTCGGCGGTATATTTCGCCCTGGGCATGAAGCTAGTTTATACGAGTCACCATTACTCGCGTCAACCCGGGAAACGCGCACGGCGGCCGCCTTGCGGGTTGGGTACCGCATGACGGCCGCCGTGAGTCCGGGCGATCTGGCCTGCTGAGGGTTCTGGTTGACCTCCTCATCGGCCGGAGCGGCCCGGACTTGTGGCTTTCCGCCGGACTTTTCCCGGGTGGGTCAGTCCAGGCCGAGGTCGCGCCGCAGCTTGGCGACGTGACCGGTGGCCTTCACGTTGTAGAGGGCGCGCTCGATCAGCCCGTTCTCGTCGATGACGAAGGTGGACCGGATGACCCCGGTGACGGTCTTGCCGTACAGCTGCTTCTCCCCGAAGGCGCCGTAGGCGCTGAGCACGCTCTTGTCCTCGTCGCTGACCAGCGGGAACGTGATGGCGTCGTGCTCGCGGAACTTGGCCAGTTTGGCCGGCTTGTCGGGGGAGATGCCGACCACCTCGTAACCGGCCGCCTGGAGTGAGGCCAGGTTGTCGCGGAAGTCGCAGGCCTGCTTGGTGCAGCCGGGCGTCATCGCGGCGGGGTAGGCGTACAGCACGACCTTGCGCCCGCGCAGATCCTTCAGGGAGAGGCTGTCCCCGGTGTCGGTGGGGAGGGTGAAGTCGGGCGCGGCGTCGCCGGCGCTGAGACGCACGTTGTCAGTCATGGGTCCGACGATAGTGCGGCTCATCCGGGAACTCGTTGACTGCTCCACAGGCGTCGCGCGGCGGTCAGATCGCGGGGCCATTCCTCGCCGCGGCGGGTGAGGGTGCGCTCGGTTATCTCGTAGTCACCGACGAGCCGGTGGAATTCGTCGAGCACGTCGGCCTCACGGAACGGTTTGCAGGAGAAGATGTCGACGAAGATCTCGCGCAGGTGCGGGTAGGTGTGGATGGCCGCGTGTGATTCGGCGAGGATCACCACCGCGGATTTGCCGGCCCGCTCCGGCGGTCCGGCCTCGGTGCCGACCAGCGGACCGGCCAGAACGGTCATGCCGATCCGGTCGACGAGTTCGCGCATGAAGCGGGTGAGCGCGGCGTCGTCGTCGAGCGACCGGGTGTCGCCGATGCCGGAGAGCCGGAGGGTGAGTTCGTCGCCGTAATGGTTCATCGGTCCTCCCCGGAGCGATTCGATGACCGTACGTTATCAATTGCTCACGCATTGTGGAATGCTGCCGTGGATTCCGTTTCCGAGCCCATTCCATCCGGGGTTTTCAGGCGCTCGGAATGCCATCCTGGAACGGAAAAGAGTGAGTTCTGCGCACCGAGTCCTAGACTGCTGGCGACAAACGTCGAGAGTGGAGAGCAGACGATGAGCGAGGGCACCATCCCGGCTTCGGCCGGCACCACCACGGTCTCCGGTGAGGTGGTCGAGAAGATCACCGTGGCGGCGGCGAAGGCCGTCCCCGGCGTGGCCGAGCTGGGCGGCGACGTGGCCCGGTTCTTCAACACCGTCCTCGACCGGGTCGGCCTGGACACGGTCGGCGACGGCAGCCGCGGCGTCTCCGCCACGGTGCAGGGTAGCGACGTCACGGTCACCGCGGTCCTGGTCCTGGAGGCCGGCCGGGTGGTGGCCGAGGTGACCGCCGAGGTCCAGGCGAAGGTGACCGAGGCCCTGACCGGTTACGGCCTGAACGTGCTGGCCGTCAACGTCAACGTCGACGACATCGCCGGCGTCTGAGCAGGGTGTTCGAACAGGGCGTCCGACCTACAGCCGACAGGCGGGAAAAACCGTCCGCATAGTGGTGATCTCGCTCTGGGCGAAGGCCGCGAAGGCCGCGATGGCCGCGATGGCCGCGATGGCCGGCTTCACCGCCTTCAGGGCGAGACGCCCGGCACTCACGTCGTGCGCGAAGTGGCGGAAGGCGTCCACCACCGGCAGAAAACGCAGGTCGGCCAAGTGCTCGTCACCCAGGGTTCCGGTGGGAGCGGCCTCCGCGAAGATCCGCAGGATCTCCCGCCAGGAGCGCCTCCAGGCCGAAGAGGTCGGTCAGGACCGCGTCGTCACCGCTTCCGTTGACCACACGCCGGTAGACGTCGTCGTCGACGAACCGGGGCGGAGAGTCGTCGTCGGGTCCGGGAAGCTGGAGGAGCCCTCCCCGCGAGGCGCTCTGACAGATGTACGGGCTGTGTGGTGACGATGAACTGGATGTTCGGGAAGTGCTCCAGCAGCCATGGCCCGATCCGCTTCTGCCAGGAGACATGCAGGTGAGCGTCGATCTGGTCGATCAGCACGACGCCGGTGGTGTGGACCCGTAGCCCTTTGTCGTCGGTCCACAGGATCCACTCGTCGTAGGTGCGGAAGATCTGCCGGACGATGTCCGTCACCAGGGCGGTGACGGTGGGATAGCCGTCGCTCATCTCGTCGATCCGGATCGGCTGACCGGCATTCCGGGTGATCCAGGGTCCACATCCGTTGCCGGGCCTCCGTGGACTCCGACCGCACCGCCGGACGCGCGTGTGGGCCCTCCTGATGCCAGTCCAGTCGTCCGGCGAAGATCGTGGGGGGAGGGCCCGTTCTCGTCACCGCCACTGACCACCGATACCCCGGCCGTGCCCTCGTCCCGGCCGTGGCTGATCCAGCCCGGCATCCCCTCGGTCAGGCTGATGATCACCTCGGGGCCGGCGAGTGCGGTTGCCGCGGCCCGCAGCAGGGTCGTTTTGCCTGATCCGTTCCGGCCGGCGATGACGATGAAGCCGGGATACCGATTCCCCGCCTTCTCGTCCGGTTTCAGGTCGAAGCGGAGGTCGATCCGCGCGAGGGCCGTGAAAGCCGCGCACACCGTCGATGCGCAGCCGGTGGATGTACACCGTGGGTCCCTCCCGGGCCGAGACTGCGATACGTCAGATCACAGTAGTCAGGCCGGGATCGGAGCCGGGGGAGGTGACGGGACGGCGGCGCGGAGGCGGAGGATGCCGGTGAGGGCCAGGCCGGCTCCGGCGCCGATCGCGGTGGCCACCGCCAGGCGGGCGAACCAGCCGGGGCCCGCGGACGGGACGACGGCGGCGAAGAAGACGTCGGCGCTGCCGAAGCCGGCGAACGCGGCGAGCACAAAACCGGCAAGCGTCAGGTAGAACGGCGGTGGCCGGTAGGCGGCCGCGCAGGCGAGCAGGCCGGCCACGATCGGCACCCCGGCCCAGCCGCCACCGTCGAGGGCGCCGGCTACCACGTACCCCAGAGTGGTCAGTCCGGCGGCGACGGCGACCGGTCCGGCGGACCGCGGCCACCGCGTGGTCAGCAGGGTGACGGCGGCGCCGAGCACTGCCGCGCCGGTCCACCAGGCCCAGGCGCGCGGCGGCGGCTGGTAGTCGAGGGTGCCCTGGATGTCGAAGGTGCGCACCTGGTCGCGCAGTGGCACCACCCATTCGCGCAGGCGGTGTGGGCGGTCGCCGGTCCAGGGCGCCTCGTTCCACTGGGTGCGCTGGTCGTGCCAGCGGACCGTGGTGTCGTCGGAGACGCGGCGCCAGGCGGGGGCCGAGGTGGGATTCGCGGCCGGCGGGACGGCGGTTCCACCGGTCCGGGTCTGATTGACGTACGTGGCCGGCGAGTTGACGTTCTCCCAGGTCCCGTCGGGGCGCACTTCGAGGTGGGGCTCGCCGGAGTAGCCGAGGATCTCGATCGTACGTCCGCTGGTGTTGCTCAGTTCGAGTCTGGCGCCGCCTTCGACGACCCGGACGCTCAGCCCGTCGAGTGGGGCGCTGAGCCCGGTGACGGCGACCCGGTAGTGGCTGACCGACGTGGTGTCGCCGGCGTGGGCGAACGCGGGCCCGGCCGGCAGCAGGATCGCGACGGCCGTGGCCAGGATCGCGAGGAGCAGTCGGGTCATCCGGCCGCCCCGTCAGCTGGCCCGGGCCTGCGCCACCGCGGTGATCAGCTCGTCGCGGGCGCGGGCCACCCGGGAGCGGATGGTGCCGACCGGGACGGACTCCACCTCGGCGGCCTCGGCGTAGGACAGCCCGAGCACCTGGGTGAGCAGGAACGCGGTGCGGCGTTCGTCGCTGAGCCGGCTGAGCAGGTCGTCGGTGGTGAGCCGGTGTGCCGGGTCGGGGGCGGGCAGGTCGGTGGCGGCCTGGGCGGCGAGCCGGGCGTCGAGCCGCCGGCGGCGGACCACTGAGCGCAGGTGGTCGGCGCAGGTGCGGCGGGCGATGCCGAGCAGCCAGGTGCGGACGCTGGACCGGCCGGCGAAGGTGTCGAGGGCCCGGAACGCCCGCAGGAACGTCTCCTGGGTGAGGTCGTCGGCGGCTCCGGGGTCGACGAGTGCGGCGGTGAACCGCCAGACCTCGGCCTGGGTGGCTCGCACGAACGCGGCCTGCGCCACCGGGTCACCGTCGCGGGCGGCCAGCGCCAGCGAGGTGGTCTCGTCGATTGCGTCACCAGCCGTCACAAGGCGTCATGGTACGCGCTCAGGAGTCTCCGGTAATCATCTGGAACCATGCAGGGATGCCAGTCATGACCGTGGACCGACGCCGGGTACTCGCTGTGCTGGCGGGACTACTCTTCGGATTGTTCGGATCGATGATGGCCGCTGCCCCGGCCAGTGCGCACGCCGCCCTGGTGGCCAGCGATCCGGCGAACAACTCGGTGGTCCCGGACGCCCCGAACCGGGTCACCCTCTCCTTCAGCGAGTCGGTCCAGCTGATCTCCGGCAAGATCCAGGTGCTCGCCCCGGACGGTTCCCGCGCCGATCAGGGTGAGCCGTCGGTCAGCGGCTCGGAGGTGACGATTCCGCTGCGTACCGGCGGCGGGCAGGGGACCTACCTGGTCAGTTACCGGGTCACCTCGGCCGACAGCCACCCGGTCGCGGGTGTGATCACCTATTCGGTCGGTGCCGCGTCCACCCCGCCGGCCATCGACGACATGGCCGGGGTCACCGTCGATCCGGTGGTCAAGACGATGATCCCGGTGGCCAAATATCTGGGGTACGCGGGACTGGTCCTGCTGGTCGGCCCGGTCCTGGTGCTGGCCCTGCTCTGGCCGCACCGGCTGGACCGGCGGGGTCCCGGCCGGCTGGTCTGGACCGGCATCGGCCTGGTCTCGGTCAGCACTCTGCTCGGGCTCTGGCTGCAGGCGCCGTACACCCTCGGCACCGGCCTCTTCGACGTCACTCCCAGTGACATCCGGGACGTGCTCGGCAGTACCTTCGGCGCGATCATGCTGGTCCGCCTCGGCGTGATCGTGGCCGCCGCCTTCCTGCTCCGCCCGCTGCTGGTCGGCACCGGCGGAGGTGACTCGAAACTGGACCTGGCACTGCTCGGCGTGCTCGGGGTGGCGGCCATCGCCACCTGGCCGTTGACCGGGCACCCGACGGCCTCGCCGGTGGCCGGGGTGTCGGTGGTGATCGACGCGCTGCACCTGGCCGCGGCGGCCGTCTGGGTGGGCGGCCTGGTGATGCTCTTCGGGTTCCTGCTGCGCCGGGCCAACGCCCGCGAACTCGGCGCCATCCTGCCGATCTGGTCACGCTGGGCGATGACCGCGGTCGGCGTGCTGATCTTCGCCGGTACGGTGCAGGCGCTGATCGAGGTGTCGACCCTGGACGGGCTGATCAACAGCACGTACGGGCGGATGATCCTGGCCAAGGTCGGCCTGGCCGCGGTCGTCATCGGCATCGCCGCCTTCTCCCGCCACCTGGTCCGCAAGCGGGCCGCCGCGGAGACGCCGGGCCCGCTGCGCCGGGTGGTGCTGGCCGAGCTGGCGGTCACCGCGGTGGTCCTGGGCATCACTTCGGTCCTGGTGCAGGAGCCGCCGCCGCGTACCGCCCAGGTCGCCGAGACCGGCCCGATCAGCACCAACGTCGAGGAGACCCTGGCCGGCAAGAACATGTCGCTCCAGGTCAGCGTCTTCCCGGCGACGGTCGGAAACAATTCCATCCACCTGTACGCGTACACACCGGACAGCCGGCCGCTGCCCGTGGTCGAGTGGAAGGCCACCGCCTCGCTGCCGGAGAAGGGCCTGGAGAACATCGAGGTCCCGCTGCTGCGGATCACCGACTTCCACGCCATCGGGGACATCCAGCTGCCGTTCGCGGGGGCGTGGACGTTCAAGTTCACCGCCCGTACCAGCGACATCGACCAGGAGACCCTGACCATGACCGCCAAGATCTCCTGACGCCGTTCTGACGAGGCCCACCCCTTGCCGGGGTGGGCCTCTCGCGTATCTATCGGGGATTTGCGTCCCTATTTGGGCAATTTAAGGTTATTTGCATCGGTATGGTCTCCGCAGTACGGCCCGGGAAAGGGGGAGAGACACATGCGGGTGTTCCGCACGATCCTCGGCATGCTGCTACTGACCACCGGACTGCCCGCGGTACTCGCCGGCGGCGGGCTGTGGACCGTCATGCAGCATCGTGACCCCGGCGGCGCGTTCAGCGGCGAACTCCAGCGGCTTACCGTCCCCGGATACGCCCTGGTCGTCCCCGACATCGACAGGCTGCTGCGGGACGACGTCCCGTTCGCCCGCTTCGCCGACACCCAGCTGCGGCTCTCCGCCGTCACCGTCGACGGGCAGGCCTTCCTCGGGCTCGCCCCCTCCGCCGACGTGGCCCGCTACCTGACCGGGGTCCCGCACAGCCGGGTCGGCGCCGTCGACATCGGCACCGGAATCCTGCCCGTCACCGCCAGCCGCCAGGACGGCGACGGCACCCCCAGCGGGGCGCCCGGCACGCAGGACTTCTGGATCGCGTACGGCACCGGGCAACTCAGCGTCACCCCCAGCGCCCTGGATGACCGTCCGTACAGCCTGGTCCTGATGAACCCGGCCGCCGCCCCCGTGGTCCGGGTGGCCGCAGTCGCCGAGTTGCGCCCCGCCTGGCTGTCCACCGGCACGTGGGGCCTGCTCACTCTCGGCGCCTTCCTGCTCATCGGCGGCATCGTCGTGCTGACCTGGCCCGGGCGGCGGCGCGAGATCGTCTACATCGTCGAGCCGGGCCAGGTCCCCGAGCTGATGCACGCCATCGGGGCGCCAGGTTTTCCGGCGGCCCACCGGTTCGGCGGCGCACATCGTCCCCGAACCCTCACCGACCACCGGAATCGCCCACCCGCCCTGCCCCGCTTCGACTGGCCCCCACGCCACCCGTCCGACGGCGTCCCGGCCGCCTTCTCTCCCGGAGCGGCCCTCTCTCCCGACGCCGCCTTCTCCTCTGGGGCAGCCTTCTCTCCCGCGGGTGCCCTGTCGCCCGCTGCCGCCCTTCCTCCCACGGTTGCCGGCGCCCTCTCCGCGACATCGTCGACGGCGTCGTCCCTTCCGGCTGACCCGTTCGTACCGTCTGCCGGAGACGCGCCCTCCCCGCGCTCCCGGAAAGGCCCGTTCATCCCATCCGGGCACTTCACCCCATCCGGCACCTTCTCTCCGGCCGCTCCGTTCTCCCCGGCCGGGCCTTTCGTGCCGGGCTCGGGGATGGGGCCCTTCGCGCCGCCATGGATCGGACGACCCGGTGCCACTCCCGGCGGGCCGGCCGATCCCTCCGCGGACGTTTCCACCGGTTCCCCCGGGACTCCGGCCGCTCACCCCGGCCCGGTTTCCCCGGCGGATCATGTCGGCTCGCCCTCCCCGGCGACCCGTCTCGGCCCGCACTCGCCGGCTGTCGACGCCGGTTCGCCCTCCTCCGGCAACCCTGGCCCGCATTCGCCGGCCGGACCGGAATCGTCCGGCGATCGTCGGACCGCAGCCCCCATCGGTCCGCGGAACGCCTCCGCAATCGGCGTCCGGGCCGAATCACTCGCCGACGTGACCGGCGTCGGATCGACATCGGTTGCCGGGGCCCCATCGGGTGCCGGGGTCAAGCCGGGTGTCGGGGCCACCTCGGATGTCGAGGCCACGTCGGGTGTCGGGGCCACGTCGGGTGTCGGGGCCACGTCGGGTGCCGGATCGGCCGCGGGTGCCGGGTCGATGGCCGACGCCGCGCCCGGGGCGCTGACCCCCGCGCCGGGACGTCCACTGAGCCTGCTCGGCGAGACACCCGGTCTCGCCGGCCGTCATTCCGGCCCGGTCCCGTCCCGCCGCAACGATCGGCGCCCGTCGAGTGGTGACCTGCCGGAGTTCCGTGCCACAGCGGTCGGCGCCTGGGTGGCGGCCACCGCCCCCGAACGCGCCCGCCAGACCGAAGCCCGGGCCGCCGCCAGCCTGGCCGAAGCAGCCCGCCGCAACGCCGGGAAGTTCACCCCCACCCAGCCGGGCAGCCGCAACGCACCCCCGGCGACGAACCCGGTAGCCGCCCCGCGCCGAGGCAACGCCGGCAAACACCAGCCCACCGCCCCGACGCAGCCGACCTCGAACCCGTCGGCCCGGCCCAGCTCAGACTCGAACCCGCCGGTCCGGCCCAGCTCAGCCTCGAACCCGCCGGTCCCGCCGACCTCGAACCCGCCGGTCCTGCCCACCTCAGAACCGCCGGTCCTGCCCACCTCAGAACCGTTGAACCCGCCCACCTCGGAATCACCGGCCCCGCCCACCCCACCTAATCCCACCGCACCGACCGCAACGAATCCCGCCTCACCACACCGGCCCGCGTCCGGCTCGGCGACACCGAACAGGCCCGCGTCCGCCCCGGATTTGCCCGGCGAGACCGCCCGCGCGGCGGCCGTTGAGGAGACCCGGGGCGACGCCGGCACTTCGAGGATCGTGGGGACATCCGCCGAGGCGGCCACCAGCTCGGCGGACGTCGAGATCACCCGGAGTGCGGCTATCGAGAATTCGGAGGGTGACAGCGCCGCTCCGCTGAGGGAGCCCGAGGTCCAGGGCGAATCGCCGACCGGGACGGTTCCGGCGACCCCCGACGTCCGAAAGACCGCGAAGGCCTCGACAGTGCAGGCCGTGGCAGTGCAGGCCGTGGTGAAGCAACCCCGGAACGCTGAACCGCCGGCTGCCCGCCTGGTTCTGAGCACCGGTCCGGCCGCGACCGACTGGACGGCCACCGCGACGACCCGCATCGGCCTGCCGCGCGCGCCTCAGGAATCCGAGACCTCCCCGTCCGTCGCACTGACGCCGCCGCCGGTGTGGCCGCCGATCGGGGAGCGCGCCGCCGATCCCGTTCCGGCCACCGCTCTCCCCGGCGAGCGGGTTCCGGAGCGGAGGCCGATCGTTCCGTTCCCGGCCGAGCCGGTTCCGCCTGCTCCGGAACGTTCCGGTGGCCGATCCGGCACGACCGGTGACAGCCGCCGGACCGATCCCTCCGACGCTGGGCGCACGTCGATCCACGCTGTCGAGACGGCGATGCCCGTTCTGGACCAGAAGACCGCGAACCGGACAGCCCAGCCCGAGCCCACCGAGCCGCGGCCCGAGCCCACCGAGCCGCGGTCCGCGCCCGAGGAGTCGGCCCGTACGTCGATGCATCTGGTCGAGACTGATGGTCCGGCCGCTCTGGGGAAGGGCTCGGCTCCGGTACCCACCCAGGGATCCGTTCCCCCGTCCACGGACGGCAACCCCCTCTCCGGCAAGGCGGCGCCGCCGGTGGCCATGCCCTCCGGAACCGGTGCCCCGGCGGCGGGCGCACCGGACAGCCATCACGCCGAGACGGCCGCCGAGATCCGGGCCGAGGCCGGCAGCGGGCAGCGGCCGGCCGCCGCCGTACCGCGTCGGGCCGGGACGGCAGGGGAGAGATCATCCGATGCCGCGGAGACGAAGACCCCACGGAAGACCGGGCGATCCGCCACCGACGGCGGTACCGGCACCGTGGAGGAGAAGCACGCGGGGGAGAAGCCGACGGAGACCGCAGGGGAGAAGCGGACCGGAGCGCGGGATGCACCCCGGCAGGGTTCCGGCGGCCAGGTGCGGAAGCAGCCGGCGGTGAAGGGTGACGCCGCCCCGCTGGGCGGGCCCGCCGAGCCCAAGGGTGTGCCGGGACGGCCCGCTCCCGGGGCCCGGCGCGCACCGGCCGCCTGGATCAAGGCCGCCGAGTCGGTGGCCGCGCGGGCGAAGGCGCCGTCCGACGATGACGGGTCCGGCCGGGCGCGCGGCTACCGGGAGGAGGCCGCCGAACTGCTGGCCCGGGGCAACGACCGCCGTCGTCGCCGAACCGTCTCCGGCCAGGCGAGATCCGAGCCCGGGAACGTCCCGTCGACAGACGCCGGACAGCCGGAGGCGCCGGCGGGACCGAAGCAGGCGGCGAGACAAAAGCGGCAAAGCGCCGATGAGCCGAAGAAACAGGATTGATCCCGAAGCAGGAAACCGAGCGGGCCGCCCACCTCCAGGCGCGGCCCGCTCGGCCATTGCGGCCGGGAATCGACCGCAATCGGTCCTAGCGTCGAGACATGACAGTCCTCTCCACCCGGGTGCTGAACCGCACCTTCCTGCATCGCCAACTGCTGGCCGAGCGGATCCCCCGCGACCCCGCCACGATCGTCGAGCGCCTGGTGGCCGTGCAGGGGCAGGAGCCGGATTCCCCGTACCTCGGAATGTGGGCTCGCTCGTCGGGTTTTCAGCCGAACGACCTGGCCGCCCTGCTGCACGATCGCACCGTGGTCCGGGCCGCCCTGCTGAGGGGCACCCAGCACCTCTGCACCGCTGACGACTACCTGTGGCTGCGGCCGACGTTCGAGGACGCGCTGGTACGCATGGCGGGCCGGGCGGGCCGGATGACCGGCTGATCCGGCCACGTTCGAGGAGGCGGCCGATCAGGTGCTGGCCGGGGGCGTGCTGACCAGGCCGGAGATCGCGCGCCGGCTGGCGGCCGTGTTCCCGGGTGTGGACGCGCGAGAGCTGGCTCTGGTCGTACATCTGCGGCTTGCTCTTCTGCATCCGCCGCCGGCCGGTCTGTGGGGGCATCGGGGCCGGGTGGGTTGTGTCCCGGCGGAGTCGTGGCTGGGCCGGCCGCTGGCCGAGGGGCCGCGCGGGGAGGAGTTGGTGCGGCGTTATCTGGCGGCGTTCGGCCCGGCGTCGGTGAAGGATTTCCAGACCTGGTCGGGGTTGACCCGGGCGTCCGGGTGGTTCGCCGGCCTACCGACCGTCAAGGACGAGAAAGGCACGATTTTGTACGACCTACCGGGCGCGACGATCGCGGACGGTGACGTGCCGGCGCCTGTGGTGTTCCTGCCGGAGTTCGACAACGCGGTGCTGGGGCACGCGGACCGGGCGCGGGTGATCCGTCCGGGTGATCGTCCGCGGGTGATGCCGGGCTGGTCGATCGTGCGCCCGACGGTGCTGGTGGACGGGTTCGTGGAGGCGACCTGGTCGATCAAGGGCGGGACGGTGACGGTGGCGCCGTTCCGGCCGTTGGCGGCGCGGGCCGAGGTGGAGGAGGCGGCGCTCCGGCTGGCGGGTTTCGTGGCGCCGGAGGTGGCGGCGGCGGTGGAGTGGGTATGAAAGGGCCCCCCGTGCTGCCGACACGGGGGGCCCTTTACCGGGGGGAACGGAGTAACCGAAGGGGGGCTTCGTCCGTTAAGTACAACTTTACCCCGCAATCGGCGAAGTAGGAAGTCAGGGCAATAAACCGGACAAACGGCACGTTCACCGGGTGCGGCCCCGTACGTGCCGAACAACCGCGCGCCGCCCGGCGTAGGCTGTCGGCGTGGCGGATCTTCTGGTGTGGATCGACTGTGAGATGACCGGTCTCGACCTGGGCAAGGACAAGCTCATCGAGGTTGCGGCCCTGGTCACCGATCCGGAGCTGAACGTGTTGGGTGAGGGCGTCGATCTGGTCATCCACGCCGATGACGAGGCGCTGGACGCGATGCCGCCGGTGGTGCGCGACATGCACGCCAAGTCCGGCCTCACCGAGGAGGTGCGCCGCTCGGCGATCACGATGGCCGAGGCGGAGGAGGCGGTCCTGGCGTACATCAAGGAGTACGTCCCGAACCCGCGCACCGCCCCGCTCTGCGGCAACTCGATCGCCACCGACCGCGGCTTCCTCGCCCGGGACATGCCGGCGCTCGACGCCCACCTGCACTACCGGATGATCGACGTCTCGTCGATCAAGGAGCTGACCCGCCGCTGGTACCCGCGGGTGTATTTCGGTCAGCCGGCCAAGGGCCTGTCGCACCGGGCGCTCGCCGACATCCGGGAGAGCATCCGCGAGCTGGAGTACTACCGCCGCACGATCTTCGTCCCGCAGCCCGGCCCGGACGTCGAGGCGGCGAAGGCCGTGGCCGCCGGGTTGTAGGTAACCCGCTCGACGGCCTCCCGGGGCGTGTGGCTATGATTGCCTAGCACCGCGGGGCTGTCTCCGCGGGCGTGGTGGTCGTAGCTCAGTTGGTAGAGCACCTGGTTGTGGTCCAGGGGGTCGCGGGTTCAAGTCCCGTCGATCACCCCACGAAAAGGCTCCGTCTGATGACGGGGCCTTTTTTCATGTCCGGCGGGCCGCCGAAAATATTTCTCGGCGGAGCGCGCAACCTTTTGGGCGTGCCCGACCACAGGGGAGTGGATCAACAGTGGTCCCTCGATCCCCTGACGGTCAGGAACGGTTCCTTGTCCGAACTCGGCACCGAATACGCCTTCCGGCGCTTCTTCGACGATCACCACACCGACCTGTCCCGGCTCGCCTACCTGGTGACCGGGGACGCGCAGGCGGCCGACGACCTGGCCGCTGACGCGTTCGTCGAGGTGTGGCGGCACTGGGAGCGGGTCCAGGCGGCGGACAGCCCGGTCGCGTACGCCCGCGGCATCGTGACCAACCTGGCCCGCCAATGGATCAAGAAGCGCACCCGGGAACGCTCCGGCCTGCTCCGCCTCGGCCTGCTCCGCCGTGACCGAGGCGAGAGCGACACCCCGGCGGTTCTCGACGTACGGGCCGCCCTCCAGCGTCTTCCCCAGCGCCGTCGCGAGTGCGTCGTCCTCCGGTACGCGTTCGACGTCCCGGAACGCGAGGTCGCCGCCATCCTCGGCATCTCGGTAGGCGCGGTGAAGAGCCACACGTCCCGCGGCGCGGCCCAGCTGAGCGAGTTCCTGCGCGGAATGCCCCTGATGACCGGCAGCGGCCGCAATGGCTGATCACTCTGGGCTGGATCGCTCTGGGCCGGATCGCTCTCGGCCCGATCATCCCCGGCCCGATCTGACCTCGGCGCTGCTTCAGGAAGCCGCCCGGCACATCCCGGACCGCGACGCCATCCTGACCCGAACCATCCGGCAACGCACGAAGCCGTCCCGCGCCGGCTGGCACCTGTCACCAGGCCCGGCCGATGGGTCTCGCGCTTGGTGGGTCCGGTTGGTCCGGCCGGTCGATGGTTCTCGCGCTTGGTGGGTGCGGTCGGCCCGCCCGGCCACCGCGGCTCTCTCGGTGGTCGCGACCCTGGTCGCGGGCTTCTCGGGGATCCGCTTCCTCAGCGAGGGCGAGGTCCCGGAGCCGTTCCCGGTCCCCGCCGTCGGCGGAGTCCCGACGTCGCCCGGCACGACTCCCGTCCCTTCCCCCTCGCTCCCCGACCGCATTCCCGGCGAAAGCAACAGAAGCGGCGAGACCGGCGAAAGCGAGAAGAGCATCGAAGGTGGCGAGGATGGTGGGGGCCGCGAGAAGGAGCTGCGCGGGGACGGCCCGCCGGAGGCGGATGAGGACGGTTCGCGGCGGGGCGAACCGCTCTGGCGGCCGGCCGACGGGTTCCTCAGTTCGGCCGCCGAGATCGACCAGCATTCGATCAGTACCTGGGGGCAGAGCAACGTCACCCTGACCACGACCGCCGCGATCACCGCCCTGGACATGGTGATCGAGGTGGGTCGGGCCGGTGGGGTGGCCGAGGCCGGGCAGTGGACCTCGATCCCGGCCGAGATGATCACCGCGACGGTGACCGAGGAGAAAGAACGTTTCGTCTACCGGTTCACCCTGAAACACGGCACCCTGGCCCCGGGCACCTACATCTTCGCCGCCCAGTACACCCACCCCGAAGGCCCCCGGAACCCCGGCACCGACCGATACGGCGCGATCGCCACCGCCGACGGCGAGGAAGCCGTGGTGACCGGGGCGTTCTCATGAAAAAAGGTGGGCCCCCGACCGGGGAGCCCACCTTTTCAAGCCGGGGGAGCGACCTCAGTTCAGGTAGCTGCCCTTCTTGTACTCTTCCCAGCTCATGTTCCAGTCCGTCCAGCCGTTGCCGTTCTTCAGCTTCTCCTCGGTGCCGGTGACCGTGATCACGTCGCCCATCAGAGTCTTGTTGAACAGCCACTCGCCGAGCTTCTCGGAGACGTTGACGCAGCCGTGCGACACGTTGGTCCGGCCCTGCTTGCCCTCGGACCACGGGGCGGCGTGGATGAACTGGCCGCTGTAGGTGATCCGCTGCGCCCAGTCGATCGGCGTCTTGTAGCCGTTGACCGGGTCCTCGTCGGTGGTGTCGAAGATGGTGTGCGCCTTCTTCTCCATCACCACCATGGTGCCGCTGGACGACGGGGTGCTGGGCTTGCCGAGGCTGACCGGGATGGTCTTGATGACCTTGCCGTTCTCCTTGACCGTCATCTTCTTGGTCTTGTTCGACACCGTCATGATCAGCTCACGGCCGACCTTCAGGTCCACGGTCAGGTTGGAGCGGCCGTACCACCCGTCGCCGATCTCCACACCCTTCAGCTTCACGGCGTAGAAGATCTCGGTGCCGGCCTTCCAGTACGTCTTCGGCCGGTAGTGCACCTCGGTGGCGCTGATCCAGCGCCAAGTGCCCTCCTGGGCCGGCTTGGCGGTGACCGTCATCCGGCGCTCGACCTCGGCCCGGTACTTCTCCGGGATGGAGCGGCCGAACTTCATGATCAGCGGCATGCCGACGCCGACGGTCTGGCCGTCGCCCATGAAGCTCGTCACCCGCACCACCTTCGACGGCTCCTTCATCGTGGTGAAGGAGCTGGTGGTGGTGTTGTTCTTGCCGTCGGCGGCGGGGGTGGTCGCGGTCACCGTGTACTTCGTGTTCCACGCCAGGGAGTCGCTCGGCACCCAGACGTTCTTGTCCTTGTCGACGGTGCCCTTGACCTCGGTGCCCTTGGCGTTGGTGACGACGACGTCGGTGTTGGCCGGGTCGTCGCTGTCGTATTTGACCTCGGACCAGATCTCGACGCTCTTCGCGTCGGCCGCGGGTGAGGTCACCGCGACCGTGCTCAGGGCGGGCGCGGGCGCCTGCGACTGGGTGGTGGACTCGGTCTCGCCACCACCCTGCCAGGAGGGCTTGTCGCCGCCGCTGCACGCCGCGGTGAGCAGCAGTGTGCTCGCGAGCACCACGGTCACGGCCAGGCGTAGTCGCCCGCGGCCGGTTCGACCGGCCGACCGATTTCCATCCATCTCCATGGTCTCCTCACGGCGTCGTTCTCCCCGGCGCCCAATATTGCTCGAAAACCGGCGTCAGACCAATCCCGGTTTCGTGCCGTGACC
The DNA here is from genome assembly GCF_050589265.1 of Actinoplanes sp. G11-F43. NCBI lineage: Bacteria > Bacillati > Actinomycetota > Actinomycetes > Micromonosporales > Micromonosporaceae > Actinoplanes > Actinoplanes sp. G11-F43. The sequence goes on along the minus strand of NZ_JBNZCE010000015.1, from coordinate 165,317 downwards.
GGTCTTACGCCGTCGAGTACCCCGCCGGGGAGACGAATCCACGAGGAGACTCAGAGAGCGCTGCCCTTCTGGAACTCCTCCCAGCTGACGTCCCACGGCGTCCAGCCGTTGCCGTACGACAGCTTGTCGCTGGTGCCCTTCACCACGATCGGGTCGCCGATCAGGGTCTTGTTGAAGATCCAGCGGGCGTTGGCCGGGGACACGTTGATGCAGCCGTGCGACACGTTGCGCCGGCCCTGGTCGCCGACCGACCACGGGGCGGAGTGGATGTACTGGCCGCTCCAGGTGATGCGCTGGGCGTACTCGATGTTGGTGACGTAGCCGTCGGCGCCGTCGGTGTCGGTGGTGTCGAAGACGGTGGCCGCCTTCTTCTCCATGATGACCATGTGGCCGCTGGACGACGGGGTGCTCGACTTGCCGAGGCTGACCGGCATCGTCTTGATCGTCTCGCCGTCCTCCAGGACGGTCATCTTCTTGGTCTTGTTGTCGACCTTCATCTCCAGCTTGCGGCCGATCTTCGCGGTGGCCGAACGGTCCCGGTCGCCGTAGATGTTCTTGCCGGTGGGCAGGCCGCCGACCGCGATGCGCACCTTCAGCTCGGTGCCGCTCTCCCAGTAGTTCTCGGCCCGGTAGTACGCCTGGGTGCCGGACGAGGTCCAGGACCAGACGCCCTCCTGCTTCGGCGTGGTCTCGACGAACATCCGCTTCTGCACGGCGGCCCGGTCGGCCTTCTTGATGCCCGGGTTGAACTCGACGACCACCGGCATGGCCACGCCGTAGGTCCGGTCGTCGAAGAGGTAGAGCCCGGTGCCGGTCTTGCGCCCGGCCGCGCCCATCGTGGTGAACGACGTGGTGGCGCTGGTGGTCTGCCCGTCGGTGCCGGTGGCGGTGACCTTCGCCTCGTACTTCTGCTGGGTCTTCAGGGGCTTGGCCGGCACCCACGAGGAGCCGTCCTCGCGCAGCTTGCCCGCCACGTTCTTGCCCTTGGCGTCGGTGAGCGTGACGGTGGTGACCTCGCCACCGCTCACCTTCACCCCGATCTCGGCGCTGATCGGCACGTTCTTCTTGTTCGCGGCGGGGGTGACGGAGAGCGTCACCGGCCCGGCCGGCTCGGTGGTGGTGCTCTCGGTCACCGGCGCGCCGGCCGATGCGCCGGTCGAGGCGCCGACCGCGGAGGCGGGGTCGGAGAAGCTCGGTTCGGAGTCGTCGCCGCAGGCGGCGAGAGGGGCGATCAGGCCAACGGCCAGGATCGCCGCGAAGCGGCGGCGGAGGGAAGACATCGTCGGGGGCCCCGTTCTACAGTTCTCGGCGGAGTCATCCTGACGCATGTGTGCAAGTTGCGGGTCCCCCTTGTGGGGGGAAAGGGCCGATTCCAAGGATCTTCTCAGCCCGTGCTAGCGTTGGTGTCGTACGGCAAGCGCTGCTAGCTCAACTGGCAGAGCAGCGGACTCTTAATCCGCGGGTTGTAGGTTCGAGTCCTACGCGGCGCACCGTCTGAGGCCCTCTCCGATTCCGGAGGGGGCCTCATTGTTTCCCTGGTCACCCCGATTGGCGGGCACCGTCCGGCGGGTGTTAATGTTCTCCACGTCGAAAGGCGCTGCTAGCTCAACTGGCAGAGCAGCGGACTCTTAATCCGCGGGTTGTAGGTTCAAGTCCTACGCGGCGCACGACCGACTGAGGCCCTTCCCGATTCCGGGGAGGGCCTCAGTGTCATTCCGGCACGGCGACACCCGATCGGGCGTCCGGCATCGGCCCGCACGGGCCGTATCGTCGGCGGCATGACCTGCGTTCTGCTCATTCCGGGGAGCACCCGGGACGGGTCCCTGCACACCGCCGCCCTGCGGACCGCCGCCCGCTTCGCGCCGCCGGAGATCACCACCATGTTGTACGGGGGACTCCGCGCCCTGCCCGCCTTCGCCCCCGGTGAGGAGCCACCCGCCGAGATCGTGGAGCTGCGGGAGCTGGTCGCCACCGCCGACGCGATCCTGTTCAGCACTCCGGAGTACGCCGGCTCCCTGCCCGGCAGTCTGAAGAACCTGCTGGACTGGCTGGTCGACGGCGGCGATCTGGACGGCAAACCGGCCGCCTGGCTGTCGGTGGTCGGCCCCGGCCGCGACGACGGCGCCCGGGCGGCCCTGGAGTCGGTGCTGGGCCACGGCAGCGCCCGGGTGATGGCCCCGGCCTGTGTGCGGATCCCGCTGGAGATGGCCGCCGTCGACGAGTCGGGACTGGTCACCGACAGCCGTCTGCACGTGGCGCTGGGGGACATCCTGCACGTGCTGATCCAGGCGATGGCCGAGGCGCAGCCCCGGCAGCCGTCCTGGCAGGTGCATTCGAGCGTGTATCCGACGGTGCGGCGGGGCGCCCGGCCCGGCTCGGCCTACGGTGGGCCGAGCGGGCAGAGCGCCCCGAGCTGGCTCAGCTGAGCTGGCGGGAGACCCGTCCGCAGGCGTCCGCGCCGATGCAGGTGGCCATGCCCCGCAGGACGGTCCGCAGCTCGGCGAGCCGTTCCGGGGTGAGTGTCCCGGCGGTGTTCTTCAGCATGTGCGGGTCGGCCTGCCGGTCGAAGTACTCCACCGTGCCGTCCACGTACTCGATGTAGGTGAACGTGGCGGTGCGCAGTGCGTCGTACGACGGCGGGATGTTCTTGCTGTCGTGCTGGTAGTCCGGGTCGGCCGGGTCGGTGGCCGGATCGTGGTGCTCGATCAGTGCCGTGGTCCGCCAGTCGGCCGGCTGTTCCCCGGCGAGCAGCGGCACGAAGCTGCGCCCGTCGGTCTCGCTCGGGGCGGACGCGCCGGCCCAGTCCACGAAGGTGGGCCGGAAGTCGATGTTCTCCACGATCAGGTCGACGGTCTGCCCGGCCTTCACTCCGGGACCGGCCACCACCAGCGGCACGTTGACGTCGGTGTCGTAGGCGGTCTGCTTGCCGGAGGGCAGCGCGTACTCGCCCATGTGGTAGCCGTTGTCCGAGTTGAAGATCACCAGCGTCTTGTCGGCGATCCCGGCGGTGGCGAGGGTCTGCCGCAGCGAGCCGATCATCTTGTCCACCGACTGCACCGACTGCACCCGCTTGCGGAACTCCAGGTCCATCCGGGTCTTCTGCTTCGGGGTGAGCTTCATGTCGGCGGGCTGCCAGACCGAGCCCTCCGGCACCTTGTCCCAGGCCGGCGGACGGGGCGCGGTCAGGCCCTTGAACAGGTCGGCGTCGCGCGGGGCCGGGGTGAACGGCGAGTGCGGCGCGTACGTGGAGACCTCGATGATGAACGGCTGCCCGGCCGCGGCGGTGGTGGTGATGAAGTTCGAGGCCTTCGCGGACAGCACGTCGGTCATGTAGTGCTCCGGCTTGTCGCCGTACTTCACCACGGTGCCGTTCTCGTTCAGCTCGTAGTTGAAGTTGTCGTAGGCGTTGCCGCCGACCGCCCACTCGTCCCAGCCCGGCGGCACGTACGGCTTACCGGTGCCCATGGTGAGCTTGGCGTGGTACTCGTTCAGGTATTTGCCCATGAAGGCGGTCCGGTAGCCGGTCGCCTGCATGTCGGTGGCCCAGGTGGACTTCTCCTGGCCCCGGCTGTGGAAGAGCCGGAACCCGCCGTCCGACCCGTGGTTCTTGACGATCCCGGTGTTGTGCGGGAACTGGCCCTTGAAGATCGAGGCCCGGGACGGGCAGCACAGCGAGTCGGTCACCGTGTAGTTGGTGAACGTGGTGCCGTCCTGCTGCAGCTTGCGCACGTTCGGCATGTACTGCACGAGGTTCATCGACAGGTCGTCGACCAGCACGAAGACGATGTTCGGCCGGATCACCGACCCGGACTCCGGCGCGGATGGAGCCTCCGGTATCGGATAGGACGGCCCGGACGAGGCCGTCTGCGCGGCCGCGGGGTGGCCGGAGGGCTGGGCGCTGGCGGTGCAACCAGCCATGATCAACAATGACACTACTGCTGCGGTGTTCCGGAGGGTGCGGAAGAACATGGCTGCGCGGCAACTCCATCGGCGTGAGAGGTCCCCAGGAGGGTAGTAGGCCACCCTGATAGCCGTTCCTGCCAGGTTGCTTACCGCAGATGCAGATGATCTTTAAGAAACTCTGAACGACCGGCCACCGCAGACCGGCCCGGCGGATAGTGGACCCCTTCCCTGGAGGTGATCCGCACCAGTGGCCAGTCCCGAACCGCACCTGGCGTACGTAGTCATCGTGGTGGCGTCCGGCGAACACCGCCCGCGCCGTCTGTGGCGCCCCACCAGCCGCCGCGCCCACCTGCCGATCCGCCCCCCACGCTCGCCACGCCGCCGCCCGGTCTGACCCGAACGGGGCTGCCGGGGGCCGTACCGGCGCGTATCGTCGGTTTTCGGTTCCCGGCGGTGCGGAGGGGCGAAATGATCGATTTCACCGACCCGGCTTTCATCAGCGATCCCTATCCGGCCTACGCCGAGATGCGCCGCACCGGCCCGGTCCGCCGGGTCACGCTGCCCAGCGGCCTGAAAGTCTGGCTGGTCACCCGATATGAGGACGGCCGGCGGGCGCTGGCCGACCCGCGGCTGTCCAAGTCGGTGCTGGCGATGGGCTCCGGCGCGGCCTCGGCCGGGCAGTCCGGCATCACCGCGGCGATCTCCCGGCACATGCTGGCCGTCGACCCGCCCGACCACACCCGCCTGCGCCGGCTGGTCTCGGCGGCCTTCACGGTCCGCCGGATCGAGGCGCTCCGCCCGCGCATCGAGGAGATCGCCACCGGCCTGCTCGACGCGATCGACGGCCGGCCCGAGGCCGACCTGATCGACACCTTCGCCTTCCCGCTGCCCATCCAGGTGATCTGCGAGCTGCTCGGGGTGCCCGCCGCCGATCGCGACGACTTCCGCGAGTGGTCCACCGTGATCGTCACCGGCGCGATGGCCGGCGACCGGCTCGCCCCGGCGTTCCAGGACATGATCGCCTACATCGGCAAGCTGCTCGCCGACCGCCGCGCGCACGGCGGCGACGACCTGCTGGCCGGCCTGATCCAGGTGCGCGACGCGGAGGACCGGCTCACCGAGCAGGAGCTGTCCTCGATGGTCTTTCTGCTGCTCATCGCCGGGCACGAGACCACCGTCAACCTGATCGGCAACGGCACCTACCTCCTGCTGCGCGACCGGGAGCGGTGGGCGCGGTTGCGCGGCGACCGCGGTCTGCTGCCCACCGCGATCGAGGAGTTCCTGCGGTACGAGGGACCCGTCGAGACGTCCACCTTCCGGGTCGCCACCGAGACTCTGGAGATCGGTGGCGAGACCGTCGAGGCCGGTGAGCCGGTGATGATCGCGCTGCTCTCCGCCAACCGGGACGGCGACCGTTTCCCCGGCGGCGACGACCTCCAGCTGGACCGGGCGCACAACCCGCATCTCGCGTTCGGGCACGGCATCCACTACTGCCTCGGCGCCCCGCTGGCCCGGCTGGAGGCGCAGATCGCCTTCACCGCCCTGATGGACCGCTTTCCCGACCTGCGGCTGGCGGTCGCGCCGGAGGACCTGCGCTGGCGCCCCGGCATCCTGCTGCGCGGCCTCTGGGAGCTCCCGGTCCGCCTCTGACCTCCCACCGGGCGGCCCGGCACCCCCGGCCGCTCCGCCTCCGACCTGTCGGATGTCGGCTTTGGCATGATGGCGCGATGCACGAGCCGCACGATCCTCACCAGCCCACCACCGTGTTGCCGGTGGTTCCGCAGCGGAGCGTGTACCGCGCGGCCAACCACCGGCGCACCGCCCTGATCGCCGGGGGTGTCGCGGGCGTCGTCCTGCTGGGCCTGGTGGTGTGGATGTTCTCCGGCGACGATGCCGCCGACCCGGTCCCCGCCTCGGCTCCGGCCCCGATCGCCTCGGCCCCCGGCCCCGCGCCGGCGGCCACCGAGCCGGAACCGGAGGCCGGCGAGTCGGCGGAACCGGCCGAGAGCACCGCGCCGACCACCGCCCCGGTCACCCAGCGCCCGGCCACCGCGGCCGAACTGATCTCCGGCCTGATCACCGCGGTCGACGCCCTGGAGGACCAGGACCAGATCGAGGACGACGCCGACAAACTGATCCGCCGCCTGAAGGACGCCGCCAAGCGCCTGGACCGCGGCGACACCCGGGGCGCCGCCCGCAAGATCGACGACTTCACCCGGAAGCTGGACGACCTGCGCGACGACGAGGACCTCACCGACGAGGCGTTCGACCTGCTCGCCACCGGCGCCGACCGGATCCGGGAACGGCTGTAGACCGTGTGGTCATCTGTGGCTCGAATCGAGCCACAGATGACCACACGGTCTGGCCTTCCCAACCGGGGACAGGTGGTCCGGGGATGAAGGCGTCCTTCATCCGGCGCGCGGCGCGGTCCAGACTTGATCCATCGGGCCGGACGGCGGGAGGAGGATCGGGACATGGACCGGGCACAGATGGCGGACTTCCTGCGCATCCGCCGGGAGTCCACCCAGCCGGAGGACGTCGGCCTGCCCCGTGGCCCCCGCCGGCGCACCGGTGGCCTGCGCCGGGAGGAGGTGGCGGCCCTGGCCGGGATGTCGGCCGACTACTACGGCCGGATCGAGCAGCAGCGCGGCCCGGCGCCGTCCGAGCAGATGCTGGCGTCGCTGGCCCGGGCCCTGCACCTGAGCCTGGACGAGCGGGATCACCTGTTCCGGCTGGGCGGACACCCCACCCCGCAGCGGGTGTCCCGCGACGACCACATCAGCCCCGGCATGATGCGGATCGTGGACCGGCTCGCCGACACCCCGGCGATGGTCATCTCCCGGTACGGCGAGACCCTGCTGCAGACCCGCCCGGCGATCGCCCTGGTCGGTGACGAGAGCGGATTCACCGGACCGGCCCGCAGCGCCTGGTTCCGCTGGTTCACCGATCCGGCGGCCCGGCGGCTCTACCCGGCCGAGCACCACGAGCGGCAGTCGAGGATCTTCGCGGCGCAACTGCGCGGGGCGTACGCGGCACTGCCCTCCGGCCGGGCCGGTGAACTCCTCGCCGCCCTGCTCGACAGCAGTGCCGAGTTCGCGGCTATCTGGGCCGGCCACGAGATCGGCCTGGCCCACACCGGCACCAAGACACTGCTGCACCCCGAACTGGGGCCGATCGACGTGTTCTGCCAGACCCTGACCGACCCGGATCAGCTGCAGACGCTGCTGGTCTTCACCGCGGCGCCCGGCTCACCGAGCCACGAGAAGCTGCGTCTGCTCTCCGCCGTCGGCGCCTGATTTTCCCCACCACCCGCAGAAAGGCACCACCATGTCCAAAATCGCACTGATCACCGGCGGCAACCGCGGACTCGGCCGGGCCACCGCCCTGGCACTGATCGACGCCGGCGTCGAGGTGATCTACACCCACCGCGGCGATCCCGGCCCGAAGATCGACGCCGTGGACCTGCCGTTGACGGTCGGCGACCTGGGCTCGTACGGCGAATTCGAGATCGCCCTCCGAAAGGTGCTGGCCGACCGCTTCGGCCGCACCGATTTCGATCTCCTGGTCAACAACGCCGGGGTGGGGCATGCCGGGACCATCGCGCGGACCCCGGTGGAGGCCTTCGACGAGATGCTCGGCGTGCACTTCCGCGGCGTCTTCTTCCTGACCCAGCGGCTGCTGCCGCTGGTCGCCGACGGCGGCCGGATCGTCAACCTCTCCACCGGCCTGACCCGGTTCACCGGCGAGGGTGTCTACGCGGCGTACGCCTCGATGAAGGGCGCGGTCGAGGTCTTCACCCGCTACCTGGCCAAGGAGGCCGGCCCGCGGGGCATCACCGCCAACGTGGTGGCCCCCGGCCCGACCGCCACCGACTTCGGCGGCGGCATGCTGCGCGACGACGAGAACGTGCGGGCCCATCTGGGTGCCCTGACCGCGATGGGCCGGGTCGGTGAGCCGGCCGAGATCGCCGGGGTGATCGCCGCGCTGCTCGGCCCGGGCACCGGCTGGGTCACCGGCCAGCGGATCGAGGTCTCCGGCGGCATGCTGCTCTGAGAGGCGGGATGCCGCTCTGAGTGTCAGCTCACCCCCAGGTCACGCATCCGGCGGATCTCGCTGACCTGCTCGACGGCGGTCTCGTTGGCCATCTCGGCCAGGATCTGCTCGGAGCCCTCCTTCAGGACGGTGCCGACCATGGCCTGCGCCCCGAAGTGGTGTTCGGTCATCATCGCGACGAACATCCGGTCGAAGTCGGCGCCGGTCGCGGCCTTCAGCGCGGCCATCTTGTCGGCCGGCTGCATGCCCGGCATGGTGGAGTGATCGTGACCGGGGTCGCTCTCCGGCTGGCCCCGGCCGGCCAGCCAGGAGCGCAGCACGCTGATCTCCGGGCCCTGGGCGGCGCTGATCCGGGCGGCGATGTTGCGCACCCCGTCGTTCGCGGCCCGTTCGGGTGCCAGATCGGCCATTTCGATCGCCTGCACGTGGTGGACGATCATCATTTGGGCGTATGTCACGTCGGCCTTGTTGTACGGCGCCTGCTCGGGAGGCCGGACGGCGTCCGCGTCGGTGACCGTCGCCGACTCGCCGGGCCGGCCCGGGACCAGCACCCGGACCGCCGAGGAGGAGGGATCGGGTGCGGCAGCGGTCGGCTCGGTCCGGCCGGAGGCCCTCGCCAGCACGGCGACACCGACCGCGCCGACCAGTGCCAGAGTTGCGGCGGTCAATGCCCATGCGCGTCGGTGTTGCATGTATTTCCTTTCCGGCAGGCGGCACCACAAACGGTCTGACACGGTTATCGTAACGATCGACATCGCTGTCACCAGCGGTACGGGCGACACGACTCGCCGTGCCGCCGGTGCTTCGCAGCCGGAAGGAGCTTCATGAGGCACTCTGCCCCACGAGGGCGTTTCAGGCGCCTGGCCAGCTTGGGAGCGGTGGCTGCCCTGGTCGGTCTCGGGTTCGCCGCGCCGGCCCAGGCCGCCGCCCCGATCCCGGGCGTCGACGAGATCGTCAGCAGCCCGAACATCAAGCAGATCGCGAACGTTCCGAAGACCGGGGCCTTCGCCCCGGAGAGCGCACTCAACAGTGACCTGGCCTTCCAGGGCAAGTACGCATACGCCGGTAACTACAACGGCTTCACCGTCTACGACATCAGCAACCCGCGGAGCCCGCAGGCGATCACCCAGCTGGTGTGCCCGGGCGGGCAGAACGACATCTCCATCTACGGTGACCTGCTCTTCACCGCGACCGACTCGATCCGCAGCGACGACTCCTGCAACAGCGTCGCGGTGCCGAACAGCGCTCCGGAGACCACCCCGCGCTGGGAGGGCATCCGGATCTGGGACATCAGCGACCCGCGCAACCCGGAGTACGTCAAGTCGGTGCACACCACCTGTGGTTCGCACACGCTGACCCTGGTGCCGGGCAAGGGCTGGGACAAGAAGAAGTCGGTGTACGTGTACGTCTCGTCGTACAACAACTCACCGAGCAGCCTGCCGAACTGCGCGCTCCCGCACGACAAGATCTCCATCGTGAAGGTGCCGCTGAAGAAGCCGGCCGACGCGACCATCGCCGCGACGCCGGTGCTCTTCGAGGACGGCGGTTTCCCCGGCGACTCGAACAGCGCGGCCACCACCGGTTGCCACGACATCACGGCGTACCCGGAGAAGGACCTCGCGGCCGGCGCCTGCATGGGTGACGGTGTGCTCTTCGACATCTCGAACCCGGTGAAGCCGAAGGTGGTCACCACGGTCCGGGACGCGGAGAACTTCGCCTTCTGGCACTCGGCCACGTTCAACAACGACGCCTCCAAGATCGTCTTCACCGACGAGCTGGGTGGCGGCGGCGCCGCGACCTGCAACCCGACCGTCGGGCCGGACAAGGGCGCGGACGCGATCTACACCATCAAGGGCAAGGGCAAGAAGGCCAAGCTCGTCTTCCAGAGCTACTTCAAGATCCCCCGCGAGAACGCCGCCACCGAGAACTGCGTGGCCCACAACGGCTCGCTGATCCCGGTCGCCGGCAAGGACATCATGGTCCAGGCGTGGTACCAGGGCGGCATCTCGGTCTGGGACTTCACCGACGCCAAGAAGCCGAAGGAGATCGCCTACTGGGAGCGCGGCCCGCTGAGCACCGAGCGCGCGATCACCGGTGGTTCCTGGTCGGCCTACTGGTACAACGGCTACATCTACTCGAACGACATCCAGAAGGGCCTGGACGTCCTCAAGATCGACGACCGCCGGCTCGGCAAGGCGGCGAAGCACCGCTCGTGGCAGTTCAACGCACAGACGCAGGACAGCTACCGCAAGTGGTGACCTGAGTCAGTGACCCGGCGTGACGTCCCGCGAGGGGTGTCACGCCGGGGCCGCGGCCGCCTTGCGCTCGCGTTTACGCCGGTACATCGCGGCGTCCGCCTCGCGCAGCAGCCCGTCGCCGTCGCCCGGCAGGCCCTCGGCGACGCCGACGCTGGCGCCCACCCGCAGCAGCGTGCCGCCGATCGGCATCGGCTCGCCCAACACCACCGCCACCCGCTCGGCCACCCGGGCCGCCGCGTCCATGCCGGTGCCGGGCAGCAGCACCGCGAACTCGTCGCCGCCGAGCCGGACCGCCAGCTCCCCGGCGCCGAGCAGACCGTCCAGCCGCCGGGCCGCCTCCTGCAACACCAGATCGCCGACGTGGTGCCCGTGCCGGTCGTTGATCTCCTTGAAGCCGTCCAGGTCGATCAGCAGCATGCCGACCCGCTCGGTGGCGTCCTCCAGCCGCCGGTGCAGCAGCACCCGGTTGGCCAGCCCGGTCAGCGCGTCATGGGTGGCCTGCCGGCTCAGCTCGTCGTGCAGGGCCCGCGCCTCGGTGGCGTCCCGGGCGTTCAGCACGATGCCACCGACGTTCGGGTTGTGCCCGAGATCGGTGCCGACCAGGTCCAGCCACCGGTACGAACCGTCCGCGTGCCGCCACCGCACCTGCATGGTGACCCCGGCGCCCGGGCTCGCGAACATCCGCTGCGCCTGCTCGGCGTGCCACTGCCGGTCGTCCGGATGGGTTAGGTCGCGCAGTGACGTGCCGACCAGGTCCCCGGCCGGAATGCCGAGCACCCGGAACACGGCCGGGGACGCGTAGGTCACCGTCGCGTCGTGCCCGATCACCAGAGTCAGGTCGGTGGTGTTCTGGACCAGCGCCCGGAACCGCTCGGCCTGGCCGTCGATCTCGGTGAGCAGCCTCTCGTTGTCCCGCAGCGCGGCCACCTGACGGCCCAGCACCAGCGCGGTGATGAGCACCGCGCCGATCGCCACACCCCACACCCGCTCGTCGACCCGGCCGTCCCGGAGCGAGACGACCAGCAGGATCTGGGTGGCCACCACGGCCAGGTACGGCAACCGGCTCGACCGCCCGGCCGTACCACCGGTCCTCTTCTGAGCCAGCCGCCACACCTGCGTCTGCTGGAACCGGAAGCTCGCCGACGCCAGCACACAGGGCAGCAGCTGCACCACCAGCGCGCCGCCGGGCCCCGGGTCGCCGATCAGCCCCAGCGTCACCGGGCCGGCGAACGCGGTGCCGGACACCCCGATCGCGGCCGCGATGCCCGCCGACCGGGTGAACGGGGCGGTGCCGCTCAGAATCAGCTTGAGCAGCCCGAACGTGATCAGCAGCATCACCACGGCGGTGGCCGCGGCGGCCCACCGGTCGGCCGCCTGCCGCCCGCTCAGGTCGGTGGCCAGCACGAAGTACCAGAGGAAGACCGCGACACCGGTGAGTACGGTGGTCGCGTCGAACCAGAGCCGCAGCCGCTGCCGTCCGGCGCCACCGAGCGGGTGCCACAGCATTGCGCCGACCACCAGCGCCATGCCGGCCACCACCAGAGCGGTCTGCACCGGGCTGATGGTCGTCATCGCGGGATTCGCCAAAAGCAGGACGGTCTGATACCCGTCACCGACCACACAACCGGCACAGGCGAGCAGCGCGGCCCACCAGAAACGGCGTCCGGCGGGTGTCATGACCGGGTGTGTGGCGATTCGCCAGATGAAGTAGGTGTTCGCCACATCGAGACCTGTTTGGATGGTCCAGGAGGCGGCTCGCTGATCGCCGTGCCGGAGGAACCAAGGGACCAGGAACACGCCCAGAGCGACCAGACCCAGCAGGACCGGGTCGGTGACCCCGGATCGCTTCGGCATGTCCGCTCCCGTCGGCGAAGGCTCCGGATGGCTTCCGGGCCGGTGCTGCCCATCGGCCGTACGGCGCCAGACGTGAGTGATCCGGATCGGTCAGCGGGGGCCGAGGCCGAACATCGGTGCGGCAAAAGGGATTTTAGCTGCCATAACGCAGCGATGCGGATCGGGTGCGGAACTCGCGGTCGCGACGCGCGGCTTGCGGTGCCACGTGCGACGTCCGGGTCACGTGCGACGTCTGGCCTGCGTGCGACGTCTGGGTCACGTGCGACGTCCGAGCTGCGTGTGACGTCTGGGCGGCGTGTGATGTTCGGGTCACGTGCGACGTGCGGGCTGTGCGCGACATGCGGGCCAACTGCTTACGGGGCGGCGGGCCGAGACCAGCGCGCGCCGTGCGGGTTGCGGGCGGCGCGCGGATGCCGCGCTGATGTCGCCGCCGAGAGCCCGTCGGCCACCGGCCGATCCGGGCGGTAGTCAACCCGGCGTCACTCCAGGTGACCCCCAGGGTGCTGTTGGTCAGCGCGATGGCCGATCCTCATCATCGCCGGATCGGAACCGGAATCCGAAGCGCACCGGCTCGGCGTTATTCGGAAATCGAAGAATGTGAGTGGAAAACATTTCGCGTATTTCCGAGTTTGTGGTGGCCCGGCCGCAGGGCGACCGGGCCACGCCTTGCCGCGGCACTTCATATGGCGAACGCCGCAACCCGATCGGGTGCACATCGTGAAAGTCGAAGCACTTCCAACGGCGTACCCCGAAAGGTAGGCTCTTACGTAGTGGTGATGTCGAATTCGCCGTCCTTGGCGGAGTCCACAAAGGCGGTCCACTCCGCCGGTGTGAACATGAGGGCCGGACCCGTTCGGTCCTTGCTGTCACGGACGGCAATTCCCTTGTCGAGGAATGCTACCTCGACGCAGTTGTTGCCACCGCTGCCGTTGCTACGGCTGCCCTTTTTCCAGACGGCACCGTCGATCTGGTGCGCGAGCAACTCAAGCACCTCCCTTTCTGAGACTTTTCTCGGGGAGTGCTAAGCGACGAGCAGGCTCTCGATCGTCTTGATGGTCGTGCGGTGGTCGAGCGCCTTCGCGCTCAATCGCTCGAACTCCTGTCGATACCAGTCAACCATGTCTGGCTGTTCCTCGTACAAGTCTCCCGCAAGGCCTTCCATATAAACAACATCCATATGGGTGGTCTCGCGGAACTCCAGAAGAGTGACAGGGCCGCCCAGGAAGAGGTGCTCACCCACGGTGAGCGGCAGGATACGCAGAAAGACATTAGGCAATTTAGATACTTCGATCAAATGCCTGAGCTGTTCAGCCATGACGTCGTCGCCGCCGATCGTCCGGCGCACCACGGACTCGTCGATGAACGCGGAGAACTCCAGTGGACGGTCGCTGCGCAGCCGGCCCTGACGGGTCAGGCGCAGGTTGATCCGGCGGTCGATGTGCTCCTCCGGATCGAGCGGGCGTCCGCTTCTCATCAGTGACCGCATGTAGGCGGGCGTCTGCAGCAGGCCGGGCACGATCACCGGCTCCCAGGTGCGCACCGCCGAGGCGGCCGCCTCCAGCCCGACGAAGTTGCCGGGGCGCATGATGTCGCGGTAGTCCGTCCACCATGTCCGCTCCCGGGACATCCGGGCCAGCTCCACCAGCGCCTCGCGATAGCTCTGGTCCCGCACCTCGTACAGGGTGAGCAGGTCGCGGACGTCCCGCGGGGTGACCGCCACCCGGGCGGTCTCGATGCGGGTGACCTTGGCCGAGTGCCACTCGAAATGGCGTGACACATCCTGTTGTGTCAGGCCGGCGGCTTCCCGGCATCGTTTGAGCTCCGCCCCCAGTCGGCGGCGGCGCAGCGTCGGACCCTCGATATCGGACACCTGGACTCCCATCGGTCCTGATGAGTTCGATATTACGACCGCCACCTCACGATCCAGTAACCCAATCATGATCGCCATTCCTGATGATCATTTATCCGGGCCACTCGGCAGCGGGGCCTGAATAAGAAGTCTAGTACTTCTTGTATTGACCTTGGTGTTGGGTACATGATGCTGCGGACATCGAGTTCTGTCTTGTTTCCTACTTTGGCGAAATGATCAATGGAACTTGCGTCTAAGGGGCGTGACGCAGTGTTGGCTGACCAGTATTACCTGATCGCACACGAAGACCGCACCGGGCGGTCCCGGTTGCATCCTCGTGCGACCGGCCTGGGGCTGGCTGCCGCGTTATTGGCGGAGTTGGTCCTCGAAGGCCGGATAGGCGTCAACGACGGGGATCTTCTCGTGCTGGACCAGCGTCCCCCTCGTGACGCGCTCGACCACGACATCCTCGACCTGCTCAACGCCCAGCCGCAGCACCGTGACATGCGGACCTGGCTGGCCTTCCTCTCGCAGGACGCCGGCCTCCGGGTGGCGGAGCGGCTGATGCGGGTCGGCGCCGTCGAGATGGTGCAGAAGCGCCGGATGCTCGGCAGCACCCAGATCGTCTACATGCCCAACACCGCCCGGCAGCGCAACGCCGCGGCGTGGGCGTCCACCCGGGTGGCCAACATGCTGGTCCGCGGGATGGATCTCAACCTGCCGGACCGGATGCTGGTCGGCATCGTGGTGGCGACCGGGCTCACCCGTCATGTCATGTACGGGTTCGAGAACTACCCGCAGATCTACCACGCACTGCCGAGCATGATCGCGTCGCTGCCCAGCGACCTCCGCGAGATAGTGGAGTGCACCGAGTCCTCGGTGGGTTCCGCTCTCACGGTCGGTCGCCGGTGAGTCCGAGGGGCCGCCATCAGCGCCGGCGTGACAACGTCGACAACTGGGCCGAACACGTGTTGATGGAACGACGCAGGCGGATGATCGAGCCCGACCTCATCTCCCGGGCCCTGGCCAGCAACCGGCTGGGTGTCCCGTCGGTGGTGTTCTTCGGCGTCGCCGGCGCGGCCCCGCTGACCGTGGTGATCGGCGGGATCTCGACGGTCTACGCGGTGATCGGGCAGACCGCGGCCCCGGTGGTCTACCTGGTGGTGGCCGCGATCCTGTCCATCTTCACGGTCGGGTTCGTGGCGATGAGCAGGCACATCGTCAACTCCGGCGCCTTCTACTCGTACATCAGCCACGGTTTCAACCGGGAACTCGGGGTGGCTGCCGCGTTCGTCGCCCTCCCCGCCTACGCGATGATGCAGATCGGCCTGTTCGGCCTGTTCGGCGTGGTCGCGGCGGGGGTGCTGGAGGCGTTCGGCCTGGCCACCTCGTGGGTGGTCTGCGCGCTCGTCGCCTGGGCCCTGGTCTCGATCCTGGGCATCCTCTGGGTCGACCTCAGCGGCAAGGTCCTCGGCGCGCTGCTCGCGGCGGAGATCGCGGTGGTGCTGGTCTACGACTTCATCATGGTCGCGAACCCCGCCGGAGGCACGGTCACCTTCGACACCCTGAGCCCGGCCCAGCTGCTCACCCCGGAGGTGGCCGCCATGATGGTGCTCGCCATCGCCGGCTTCGTCGGGTTCGAGGCGACGGTGGTGCTCTCCGAGGAGGCGAAGGACCCGAAGCGCACCGTGGCCCGGGCCACCCACTTCTCGGTGATCGTGGCCGGTCTGCTGCTCGGCGCCTCGGCCTGGGCGATGTCGGTCGCCACCGGCCCGGACCGGATCGTGGCGGTGGCCTCCGAGGAGAAGACCGACCTGGTCTTCACCCTGATCGCGCCACACGTGCCCGAGGTCCTGGTCAGCATCGGCTACCTGCTCTTCATGACCAGTATCTTCGCCGCGCTGCTGGCCTTCCACGCGGCGGTCGCGCGCTACCAGTTCGCGCTGGGCCGGGAGGGGGTGCTGCCGAACATCTGGGGCTACACCCATCCGCGGACCGGCGCTCCGGTGGTCGGCTCGATCGCGCAGAGCGTGCTGGCCCTCGCGGTGATCGTCTTCTACTCGTTCCTGGACGCCGATCCTCTGGTGTACCTGTTCGCCTGGCTGACCACGATCGGTGGCCTGGGCGTGCTGATCCTGATGTGGAGCGCGTCCGCGGCGGTGGTCGCGTTCTTCCTGCGCAATCCCGGGCGGGAGAACGTCTGGCGGGCCATGGTCGCGCCGATCGTCGCGTTCTTCCTGCTGAGCATCGTGCTCGATGCCACCGTCATCGGGCTGGGCGACATCCTCCAGGTGCCGGAGGGCTCACCGTTCCGATGGATCTTCCCGGTCGCCTACGTGGTCTGCGCGGTGCTCGGGGCCCTCTGGGCGATGACCATGAAACGGGTGTGGCCGCACAACTACGCGATGATCGGCCGCGGTGGGGGTGGCCGGGCCGCGCTCGACATCCCGGACCTCAGCAAGCCGCACTCGCACTCGGTCGCCGGCACCAGCCACAGCACTCAACCGATCAGGCCAATCGATCAGGTAGGGAAACGTTGATGACCCACGCCATTCAGGAACTCGTGGTCCGGCACGTTTCGCCGCTGGACACCGCGGAGATCACCGAACTCGTGGCCGACGCCATGTGGGACGGCCCGGTGGCCCGCTGGCTCCTTCCGGACCCGCTGGCCCGGCGGAGCAACTCACCCCGGTACTTCGAGATCTTCGTGGAGTACGCCGTGCAGTACGGCGAGGTCTACGGCATGACCGACGAGACCGGGCGGATGGACGGGGTGGCGCTCTGGTTCCCGCTCACCTCGATGATCCCGCCGCCGGCCGACTACGACCGCCGGGTCAAGGAGGCCGCCGCGGACGCGGCCGACCGGGTGCACCAGCTCGACGCCGCGCTGGAGACCGAACACCCGCTCGATCCACACCACTACCTGGCGTTCCTGGCCGTCCGGCCGAGCCGGCAGAACCGGGGCGTCGGCAGCGCCCTGCTCGACCGGCATCACGCCCGGCTCGATCGCGCCGGGATCCCCGCCTATCTGGAGGCGAACGATCCCCGTAACCGCGATCTCTACCTACGACACGGATATCAGGTCCGGTCCGTGATCGAACTCCCCGACGGGCCGCCGCTCTGGACGATGTGGAGGGAGCCCTTGGCCTGAACCCGAACAGCTCGATCCCGAACAGCCTGACCCGTTCAGGTCACGCGGCGGCCGGGAACTCGTAGGCCCAGAACTGCTCCTCGTCCATCCGCTCGGCGCGCATCGTGCCGCCGGCGAACCGGTTGAGGATGCGCTCGGTGGCCCGCCCCATGTTCCGCTTGACGTCGTTGTACCGGCAGAAGTCGAGGGCGATGATGCCGTTCTTGGCGGAGGCGGTGTTGAACATGGCCTCCATCAGTTCCAGGAGCGCCCGGGAGGAACGGGAAGCCCGGTCGACCGCGACGAATCCGGCGTACCAGATACGGCGTTGCTGGTACAGCTCCGGCCACTTCCGGGCGAAGTACTCAGGTGAGATCAACGGCATCGCGTAGAGGTCGTTGCTGAACGTGGACAGCCCGCAGAGGGTGCCCTCCTCGTCGATGCAGACGTATTTCTCGACCCGCCGATCGGTCATGACCTCGTCGAACTCCGACTGATACATCAGGTGCCGCTGGACTGCGAGAGAGCGCATCTCCCCGAGCGCTCGTTCGTAGAGCTCCCACGCGGCCTTGTGCATCTCGTCGTCGGTGATCTGGTCGAGGACTTTGACAAGCATGGCTGCTCCCCTCCGGGCCCCGTGACAGCGCCGGCCCGCTGGATCGAACTTATGCAGGTCGATCAGTTGACCAACAGACTACGGATAGCAATAGCTTCGCGACAATGCGTTCCGGTGATTTGAACGTGCCAATTCCAGTTTGGAGGGATGCCCTTGGGATGATAGCGCTGCAACTTGCAAAGTTGCAGGTCAAGAAGCCGGGCCGCACCGCCCGAGTCCTTGTCGGCAATTTCCTGTGAACGTGGGTGAAACGGTTCTGCGAAAGTGCAGGATCCCATGGATCGGCCTTTTTGTGGAATGCACGGAGTACTAGCCTCCGTGTATGGAACCGGGAGTGCTCGCCTTTTCAGAGGGACTGCCGGAAAGGCTCACCCTTCGACGACGCGGCGGTGCGGCGCCGGTCGATGTGCCACGGGTCGCCGGCCGGTGCGGAGCGCATCCCCCGCCCGGCGGCCGGCGGCTCGCGGCGCATCGATTGACATAGTTCAACGCTCGAACATAGTCTGCCGAGATCACTGCGGGAGCGCTCCCACTCCCCGACACTAGGAGCGTCATGACGCGACTAATCGGCAGACTGCTCACGCTCGTCCTGATCACCGCGGGACTGGCGTGCCCCGGCCCGGCGCAGGCAGCGCCGGCCGGTATCAGCAAAGCCGCCGCGACGACCAGAGCCATGCAGCCGGGCTGGAACCTCGGCAACACCCTCGACGCCACCGGCGACGACGAGACCTCATGGGGCAACCCCCGGGTCACCCGTGAACTGTTGCGGGACATCCGGGCGCAGGGCTTCAAGAGCATCCGGATCCCGGTCACCTGGGGGCAGCATCAGGGCCCCGCCCCGGCGTACCGAATCGATCCGGTTCATCTGTCCCGCGTCCAAGAGGTGGTCGGCTGGGCACTGGACGAGGGCTTCTACGTGCTGCTCGACATCCATCACGACTCATGGCAGTGGATCAACACGATGCCCACCGACCACGACAACGTGCTGAACCGGTACAACGCCCTCTGGACCCAGGTGGCCGGCGCCTTCCGGGACGCGTCCCCCCGACTGCTCCTGGAGAGCGTCAACGAGCCGCAGTTCGCCGGCAGCTCCGGCGACGAGGAGAACTACGCCCTGCTCGCCGAGCTCAACGCGTCCTTCCACCGGATCGTGCGCGGCAGCGGCGGGGGCAACACCGAGCGGCTCCTCGTCCTGCCCACCCTGCACACCAACGCCGACCAGGGCCGCCTCGACGCGCTGACCGCCGAATTCACCGCCCTCGACGACCCGTTCCTGATCGCCACCGTGCACTACTACGGATACTGGCCGTTCAGCGTCAACGTGGCCGGTGGCTACCGCTTCGACGAGACCGCCCGCGCCGAGATGCTCGGCACCTTCCAGCGGCTCACCGACAGCCTGATCAGCAAGGGCATCCCGGTCATCCTCGGCGAGTACGGCCTGCTCGGCTTCGACCGGCACACCGGCACCATCGAACAGGGCGAGAAGCTCAAGTTCTTCGAACTCTTCGGCCACCTGGCCCGCACCACCGGAGTCACCACCATGCTGTGGGACAACGGCCAGCACTTCGACCGTACCGCCGGCGATTGGCGTGACGCCGAACTGTTCGCCCACATCTCCACCAGCTGGCGGACCCGCAGCGGAACCGCCGACAGCGACCTGCTGTTCGTCCGGCGGTCCGCGCCGGTCACCGCGCGCACCATCACGATCAACCCCAACGGCACCGGATTCACCCACGTCCGGCTCGGCGACACCACCCTGCGCCGCGGACCCGACTACCAGGTGTCCGGCGATCAGCTCACCCTCAGCGCGGGGTTGCTGCGGAGACTGACCGGAACCGACGGGTACGGCGTGAAGGCCTCGCTGTCCCTGCGGTTCTCCCGCGGGGTGCCGTGGCGGCTCGACGTGATCGCCGCCGACCGGCCGATCGTCCAGCCCAGCACCGGGACGACCGACGCCTACACGGTGCCCACCGCGTTCCGTGGGGACCGGCTCGCCACCATGACCGCCACCTACGCCGACGGCAGCTTCGCCGGCCCGCACAACTGGACCGCCTACAAGGAGTTCGACCGGGCGTTCAGCCCCGACTATCCGGCCGGGACGATCAAACTGACTCCGGAGTTCTTCGCCGAGGTCACCGACGGCGCGCCGGTGACCCTGACCTTCATCTTCTGGAGCGGCGAGACCATCACCTACCAGGTCGTCCGCACCGGAACCACGGTCACCGGCACACTGCTCTGAGCCGGGTCGGGTGGTGCTGGGCCCGCGGGCCCGGCACCACCCGTCAGCGATCGAACAGCAGGGACGTCACAGTCACGCCCTCCGCCTCGAAGATCACGAACAGATCGTGGACGCCGGACACCGGGGCCACCGACGCCGACACCTGGACCGGCTCGGCCGCCACCACCGCGGGCAGACCGGCCAGCACCGGCCCGGAGATCGGGTCGTCCAGGCGCAGCACCACCTCGCCCAACTCGGCGGCGGCGGCCAGACTCGCCCGCACACTCGTCACGCCGTGGCCGAAATCGATCCCGTCGAAGACCGCCCAGGCACCCGGGTACGTGCTGCGCAGCGCCTCGCCGTCGTGCTCGGCGACCGCCACCGGGACGGTTCCGGCGTACCCGTCGTTGTCGATCAGCCGGAGCGCCGACCGCGGTGACCGGGCCGGGATCCGCTCACCCCGCACCCGCAGTGTCCCGGTCAGCCGCCAGTCCGTCGCGGACCGGCCCACGGCGATCGTGTGCACCGCCTCCTCGATCACCCAGCGGGACCGGGTCACATCCCAGAAGGCCAGCTCGGCGGCGGGAACCAGCAGTTCCACGGTGGCCCGCTCGCCCGGTTCGAGGGTGACCCGGCGGTAGCCGCGCAGGCGCCGCACCGGCTGCTTCACCCGGGACCGCTGCTGCCGGGTGTAGAGCTGCACCACCTCTGTACCGGGCCGGCCGCCGGTGTTCACCACGTCCACCGTGACGGTCACCCCACCCTCCGGGCCGATCTCCGGGGCGCTGAGCCGCAGGTTCTCGTATCGGAAATCGGTGTAGGAAAGCCCGTGACCGAAAGGGAACAGTGGCGTGCCGCGGTAGTAGAGGTAGGTGGCGTCGGTCGCGATGATGTCGTAGTCGAGCAGATCCGGCAGATCCCCGGCATCGGAGTACCAGGTCTGGGTCAGCCGACCGGACGGATCCACCGGGACACCCGCCCGATCCCCGCCGAACAGCACGTCGGCCACCGCCGTCCCGTGCTCCTGGCCACCGTGCGACGACCAGAGCAGCGCCGGCAGATTCGCCACCGCCCAGCCCACCGCGTACGGGTAACTGCTCGCCAGCGCCAGCACCGTCCGCGGATTCGCGGCGTGCACCGCCCGCAGCAGGTCGTCCTGGGTGCCCGGCAGGTCCAGATCCCGGCGGTCCGCGGTCTCCCGGCCGGCCACCAGCGGATGATTGCCGAGCGCGACCACCACCAGATCCGCGCCGGCGGCCACCTCGGCCGCCGCCGCCACCCCGTCCACCAGCAGATCCACCGTGAAGACGGTCGCGCCGGACCGGTCCCCGGCAGCCGTCCGGACCAGCCCGTCCGCTCCCGCCAGCAGGTAGCGTCCACTCTGGACGTGCAGCACCGCCACCCCGTCGGAGACCTGCTCGAAGCGGAACGTCTCCCGCACCTCCCAGCCGTTCGGGCCGGGCCGGTCGTTCACCAGCTGATGGTCCTCGGCGCCCAGGCCGTCGGCACCGACGAACCGGCCGTTCGACACCGCCCGCAGCGAGAACGTCTCCTCGCCCCAGTCCAGCACGTCGAACAGGGTGCCGTCGGTGCCCTCCGCCCCGGTGATCCGGATCGGTCCGGTCGCCGCGTCCGCGGTCAGCAGGCCGGCCGCGCAGCGCAGCGCGATCCGGTCCACGCCCTCGTGATGGAGCACCTCACCGACCCGCTCGGCGATCGCCGCCCGCAGCGTCCGGCGGTACGGCGGAGTGCCGCTGTACCAGTCGTCGAACGTGGTGTCGGCCAGCGGCCCGATCACCGCCACCCGGCCCACCGTGGCCGGATCCAGCGGCAGGATGCCGTCGTTGCCGAGCAGCACCACCGAGGCGCGGGCCGCCTCCCGGGCCAGCGCGCGGTGCTCCGGGCAGTCGATCACCTCCGGGCCGATGCCCCGGTACGGGTCGTCCTCGGGGCTGAACTCGCCCAGCCGGACCCGTACCGACAGAATGTGGCGCACCGCGTCGTCCACGTCGGACTCGGCGAGCAGCCCCCGCTCCAGCGCCGCCCGGAACGACTCCTCGGACAGCGGGCCCGCCTCGGTCACACAGTCGATGCCGGCCCGCAGCGCGGCCGCGAAACCAGCCGGATGATCCGCGAAGATCTGCTGGTCACCGGCGAGATTGTGGACCGCGTAGGCGTCACCGACGACCATCACGTCGTCCTCCGCCCAGCCCCGCAACACCTCGTTGATCAGCGGGCTGAGGTGGGTCGGGCGGCCGTTGACCAGGTTGTAGGAGGCCATCACGGCGACCGCGCTCCCGTCGGCCAGAGCCGGCCGGAACGCCGGCAGCTCATATTCGTGCAGCACCCGGGGCGGCATGTTGCTGGAGGTCAGACAGCGGTCGGTCTCGTTGTTGTAGCCGAGGAAGTGCTTCAGCGTCGGCGCCGTCCGCAGCCGGCGCGGATCGTCCCCGGCCAGCCCGCCGGAGTACGCCACACTCAGCACCCCGGTCAGCCACGGATCCTCCGAGTAGCCCTCCTCGTTGCGGCCCCAGCGCGGGTCGCGGAGCGGGTTCACCACCGGGGCCCAGACGTTCAGGCCGACATTCTCCGGATCGCGGTGGTGCAGGGCGCGGACCTCGGTGCCGACCGCCGTGCCGACCCGGCGCAGCAGCTCCGGATCCCAGCTGGACGCCAGACCGACGGCCTGGGGGAAAGCGGTTGCCGTGCCGAGCCAGGCGACACCGTGCAGAGCCTCCGTCCCGGTGCGGAACGACGACACGTCCAGCCGGGGGACGGCGGCCTGGTGCTGGTGCAGGAGGGCGATCTTCTCCGCCAGGTCGAGCCGGCCCAGAAGGTCTGACACCCGCGCGGCGAGCTTCTGCTGCGGGTCGCGAAAGACGATGCGAGAGGGGGATTCGGTCACAACGTGTTCCTTCGGGCCAAATCGTGTTGT